>QBLV01000059.1:1714-8536 GCA_003241815.1 Hyphomicrobiales bacterium
GCCCGAGATCGCGCGCCACCTCGCCAAGCTGGCGAACGCGCCCTTCCTCAAGGTTGAAGCGACGAAGTTCACCGAGGTCGGCTATGTCGGCCGCGACGTCGAATCGATCGTGCGAGATCTCGTCGAGATCGCGATTTCGCTGGTGCGCGAGAGCCGCCGCAAGGATGTCCAGGCCAAGGCCCATGTCGCGGCCGAGGAGCGCGTGCTCGACGCACTGGTCGGCGCCACGGCCTCGCCCGCCACCCGCGATTCGTTTCGCCGGAAGCTGCGCGCGAACGAACTCGACGACAAGGAGATCGAGGTCGAGATCGCCTCGGGCTCCGGCTCTTCGGCACCGATGTTCGAGGTGCCGGGCATGCCGGGCGCCTCGATCGGCGCGATCAACCTCTCCGACATGTTCGGCAAGGCCTTCGGCCAGAAGGGCAAGCCCCGGCGCGTGCTGGTCAAGGACGCCTATGGCCCACTGCTGACCGAGGAAAGCGACAAGCTGATCGACCAGGAGGCGATCGTGCAGGCCGCGATCGCCGAGGTCGAGAACAACGGCATCGTCTTCCTCGACGAGATCGACAAGATTTGCGCCCGCGAGGGCAAGGGCGGTGGCGATGTCTCGCGCGAGGGCGTGCAGCGCGACCTGCTGCCGCTGATCGAGGGCACGACCGTCGCCACCAAGCATGGCGCGGTAAAGAGCGACCACATCCTGTTCATCGCGTCGGGCGCCTTCCATGTCTCGCGACCCTCCGACCTGCTGCCGGAGCTGCAGGGCCGCCTGCCGATCCGCGTTGAATTGCAGCCGCTCGACGTCGACGATTTCAGGCGCATCCTGACCGAGACGGAGGCCAGCCTGATCAAGCAGACGGTCGCGCTGATGGCGACGGAAGAGGTCACGGTCGATTTCACGCCCGACGCGATCGACGCCATCGCGCGCATTGCGGTCGATGTGAACTCCACCGTGGAGAACATCGGAGCGCGGCGCCTGCAGACCGTGATCGAGCGCATCCTCGACGACATCTCGTTCACGGCGCCCGACCGTTCGGGCGAGACGGTGACGATCGACGGACCTTATGTTCAATCGCGGATCGGCGATCTCGCGAAGAACGCGGATCTGAGCCGGTTCATTCTCTGACCGGCCGTTGAAGGGAAGGGCGGCGATGCCGGCTGAACCCGCGAAGCTGGCCCGCAACTCGCTCGTCGTCGGGCTGGCGACCGTTCTGTCGCGCCTGCTCGGCTTCGCGCGCGACATGCTGATCGCGCGCATGCTCGGGGCTGGCCCGGTCGCGGATGCCTTTCTGGTCGCCTTCCGGCTGCCCAATCTGATGCGCCGCGTGCTGGGCGAGGGCGGGCTGAACGCGCCTTTCGTGCCGGTTTATCTCGATTTGCGGGCGGAAGGAGGTCTCGATTCGGCACGGCGCTTCGCCGGGCAGGCCTTCGCCTGGCTCGCGCTCGCGCTCGGTGTCGTCACCGCGCTCGGGCTTTTGCTGGCGCCCTGGCTGGTGCTCGCCATCGCGGGCGGGTTTCACGATGCGCCGGCGACGCTCGCCATGGCGACGAGCTATACCCGCATCGCGCTGCCCTTTCTCGCCTTCACCACGCTGGCCTCGCTTCTGGCCGCTGTGCTGAACTCCGAGGGTCGCTTCCTGGTCGCCGCGCTGGCGCCCTCCCTGCTCAACCTGGTGCTGATCGCGGCGCTGGCGGTGGCGCTCGTCACGGAGATGCCCTCGCGGCAGGGCGCGGCGCTGATCGCGGCAGCGGTCAGCCTCGGCGGGGCGCTGCATCTGCTGATGGTCGCGATCGCTCTCTGGCGCGGCGAAACTGGTCTGGCGCGGCCAAGGCTGCAATGGTCGCCGGGCATGACGCGGCTGGTGAAGCTCGGCGGGCCCGCGCTGCTGGCGGCCTCGACCTCGCAGCTCGTACTGCTGGTGGCGACGCAGATCGCATCGGTACAGCCCGGTGCCGTCTCCTGGCTCTATTATGCCGACCGCGTTTTCCAGCTTCCGCTCGGCTTCGTGGCGGTGGCGATGGGCGTCGTGCTGCTGCCAGCCATCGCCGCGCAGGAAAGCAGCCGCGACGAAGCGGGGCGGCGGCAGACGATCGACCGCGCGCTGCTGCTGGGACTCGCCTTGGCCGTGCCGGCGGCGACGGCCCTGGCCTGGCTCGCCGACCCGATCATCTCCGTGCTGTTCGAACGCGGGCGTTTTACGCAGATCGACCGCATGCGGACGGCCGATGCCATGCGCGCCTTCGCTTTCGGGCTGCCCTTCGCGGTGATGGCCAAGGTGTTCGCGCAGGTCTATTTCGCGCGGCAGACGCCGCGTCTGCCGCTCTATGCAGGGCTCGCCGCTCTGCTGGTGGCGATCCTGGCCGGGCATGCCGCGACGCTGCCCCTGCCCGCCACCAATGCGGCAGCGGCAGCCAGCCTCGCCTTCGTGACGCAAGCCTGCGTGCTGGCGGGCTTCCTGCTGCGAGACCGGCTCTGGCGGCCGCAGCGCCGGATGCTGCAGCCGATTCTCGCCATCCTCGCGGCCAATCTCGTCATGCTCGCCGGGATCGAAACCGTGATGCCCAAGCTTCTCGCCAGCCTGTCCGTCGAGGCTCCGCTGAGCTGGCGGATCGGCGCGCTGACCCTGCTGTGCGGCTTGGGCGGTGTGCTTTACGCGCTATCGGGCCGGATGCTGGGTGCCTTTCGGCTGCGCGAACTCGGGCGCTTCGGCAAGACGTCCTGAAGCGGCGCGCATCGACACCGCTCTCCATCCCGCGCTCGTCTCTTGCGCCGTCCTCTTGCGCCGCGCCCGGGCTTCGGCCAGAACGCGGCACTCCAGACGACCCCTTCTTTCGCGGGAGCGCCCCAATGGCGACCTTTCACCAGCGCGTCTTCTCCGGCATGCAGCCGACCGCGACACTGCATCTCGGCAATTATCTGGGCGCGCTGACCAATTGGGTCGCGATGCAGGAGACGCATGAGTGCATCTATTGCGTCGTCGACATGCATGCGATCACGCAAGGGTTCGATGTCTGGGGCGGTCCCGCCGAACTGACGCGCGCGACTCGGGAGGTGACCGCAGCCTATGTCGCAGCCGGTGTCGATCCGAAGACGAGCATCATCTTTAACCAGAGCCAGGTGCCGCAGCATGCGGAACTCGCCTGGGTGTTCAACACGGTCGCCCGGCTGGGCTGGCTCAACCGGATGACGCAATTCAAGGAGAAAGCCGGCAAGGACAAAGAGAATGCGTCTGTAGGCCTTTACGACTATCCGGTTCTGATGGCGGCCGACATCCTGCTCTACAAGGCGACGCATGTGCCCGTTGGCGAGGATCAGAAGCAGCACCTGGAACTCACTCGCGACATCGCGCAGAAGTTCAACAACGACTTTGGCGCCCAGATCGCCGCGCGCGAACTCGCCACCGGCGATCTCGGCTTCTTTCCGCAGCCCGAGCCGATGATCCAGGGCCCGGCGCCGCGCGTGATGAGCCTGCGCGACGGCACCAAGAAGATGTCGAAATCCGATGCCTCCGACAATTCGCGCATCAACCTCACTGACGATGCCGAGACCATCGCCCAGAAGATCCGCAAGGCGAAGACCGACCCCGACGCCCTGCCTTCCGAGGAGAAGGGTCTTGAAGGCCGGCCGGAGGCCGAAAATCTCGTCGGCATCTATGCCGGCCTGAACGGCCAGACCAAGGCGCAGGTTCTCTCCGAATTCGGCGGCGGTCAGTTCTCGGGCTTCAAGGGAGCGTTGGTCGATCTCGCCGTGACGAAGCTGTCGCCGATCGCCGGGGAGATGCGCCGCCTGCTCGCCGATGTCAGCCATATCGACGCGATCCTGGGCGAGGGCGCTGGGCGGGCCGAGGCGATCGCCGCGCCGATCATGCGCGACGTCAAGGACATCGTCGGCTTCGTTTCGCGGCGATGAGCGATCCCAGAATGCGGTGGGCTTGCGCTGACGTTGCGGCGCAGGTCACCATGCGCCCTCCTGAAGCGGCGGCAGGTCATGCGACATGGTGAAGCGACGGCGGTCCTATGAAACGGGCCATCGCCCGAAGTTCCTCGCGGTGGTGGACGACAGCGCCGAATGCGCCAAGGCGGTGCGCTTCGCGGCGCGGCGCTGCGCGCGTCTGGGCGCCTCGATCGTGCTTTTGGGGGTGGTGACGCCGCCCGAGCATGAAACCTGGCTCGGCGTCGGCGCGGTCATGCAGGCGGAGGCCGAAGCCGAGGCCGAGAAGCTGATCGACACCGCAGCCGAATCCGTGCGCAGTCTGGCCGGGCTGGAGCCTGAACGGGTGGTGCGCACCGGGGACAAGGCCGGCGAGGTGGTCAAGCTGATCGAGGCCGACGAGGACATCTCGCTGCTGGTCCTGGCGGCAGGCGCCGGGCGCGACGGCCCAGGTCCGCTGGTCAGCGCGCTCGCGGGCAAATCGGCCGCGAGCTTCCCGATTCCGGTCGCGATCGTGCCCGGCCATCTCGAAGACGAGGAAATCGACGCACTCGCCTGAGCGCGCGCGAATGCATGCCCGGCGGCGAGCGTTCGCGCTGGAATGATTCCATGCGGGCGCCTATATCTGGGACAGGAACGGCGGCCTTGAACCGTCCGGGACCGGAGATTTGATCATGTTCATCCAGACCGAAGCCACACCCAATCCCGCCACGCTGAAATTCCTGCCGGGCCGCGCCGTGATGCCGGACGGAACGCTCGAACTGCGCGATGCCGACCAGGCTGAGCGCTCCCCGCTGGCGCAGCGTCTGTTCGGCGTCAACGGTGTCTCCGGCGTCTTTCTCGGGTCCGATTTCATCACCGTGACCAAGTCCGACGGCGAATGGCCGCATCTCAAGCCAGCGATCCTCGGCGCGATCATGGAGCATTTCATGTCGGGGGCCCCCGTGCTCTCGGACGGCTCGCGGCCCGACGTCATCGAGGAAGGCGAGTTCTTCGCCCCCGAGGACGCAAAGACCGTCGAGACGATCAAGGATCTGCTGGAGACCCGCATCCGCCCGGCGGTCGCGGGCGATGGCGGCGACATCACCTTCCGCGGCTTCAAGGACGGCACGGTCTATCTCGCCATGAAGGGCTCCTGCGCGGGTTGCCCCTCCTCGACCGCGACGCTGAAGCATGGCATCCAGAACCTGCTGCGCCACTTCCTGCCGGATGTGCGCGAGGTCGAGGCGGTGTGAGCCGACGATCGCTCAACTGATTGTATAGACTAGACACGCCGTCATCCCGGACGCAGCGAAGCGAGTTCCGGGATCGATCATAGAGTACTGCGTTGCCCTATGATCGATCCCCGATCGGTGCCGCTCGCAGCTTGTCCGGAACGACGGCGCGTTTCGGTATTTTTTGAAACAGGGCCGATCAGCACCCATGCGCATCCTCGCGATCGATACCGCGCTCGGCGCCTGTTCGGCCTGCGTGCTGGAGGCCGGCACGCCCGAGCCGCTCGCCATCGAGCAGATCGCGATGGACCGCGGCCATGCGGAAGCGCTGATGCCGCTGATCGAGCGCGTCATGAACGCCGTCGAGGGTGGGTTTTCCTCGCTCGACCGTGTCGCCGTCACGGTCGGCCCCGGCAGTTATACCGGCCTGCGCGTGGGGGTGAGCGCGGCGCGCGCCATCGCGCTGGCGGCGAACATCCCGGCGGTCGGCGTCACCACGCTCGCCGCCTGCGCCGCACCGCTGGTCGGACGCGAGCCGGGACGCGTGATCGCGGCTGCGCTCGATGCCAGGCACGGGCAGGTCTGGTTCCAGGCGCTCAGTTCGGAAGGGCGCCAGATCGTGGCGCTGCGCCAGGTCAGCTATCGCGATGCGGCGCGTGCCATCGGTGCGGGACCGGTAAGCCTCGTCGGCTCGGCGTCGCTGGCCGTCGCCAACGAGGCCTGGGCGATCGGTCTCGACGCGCTGGTGCTCGACGATGCCCGCGCCCCCGATGTGACCTGGGTGGCACGGCTTGGCATGATCGCCGATCCCGAGACCGCGCCGCCGCGCCCGCTCTATCTGAAGGCGCCCGAGACCACGCCGCAGGACCGCGCCCGGCTGCCGCGCCGTTAAGGTCACCGATACAGGTTTCGCGCGGAATGTTCTCACGATGACGCTAGGGCACTTGCCAGCGCGCATGTCTGTGCCATCAAGCGCCATGGATTGGTTGCGCCGATTGCTTCACCCCCATGCCTGCCCGGTGCGGACCGGCCATCTCGACGCACGCCATGCGCGCGATGTCGCGGCGCTGCACAGCCAAGGCGGCTTCGCGCGCGGCTGGGAGCCTGGCGAATGCGCGGCGCTTCTGGCCGATGCCAGCATCGCGAGCGACGGCGTCTTCCCGGGCCAGGCCTCGCAGCCGGTCGGTTTCGTGATGTCGCGCAAGGCCGCCGACGAGGCGGAAATCCTCTCGATTGTGATCGCGCCGGGCCATCGCCGCAACGGACTGGCCGCGAGCCTGCTCAGCGCCCATCTCTCCTCGCTTGCCGGCGCCGGCATCGTGCAGGTCTTCCTCGAGGTCGAGGAGGGCAATGTCGCGGCAGAGCGGCTGTACCGGCATCTGGGCTTCCGCGAGGTCGGCCGGCGCAAGGGTTACTATCCGAAGCCCGACGGAAGCCGTGCCACGGCGATCGCGATGCGGCTCGATCTGGCATGATCCGATCCGGCAACATCCGATCCGACATGGGCGGAGCCCCGCGCGCATGACGCGCCTGCGCCCCGGCGCCATCCTTCGGCTGTCGGCGCTGGCGCTGGCCACGGTCGCGCTGTTGCCGGTTCAGCTTGTCGTCTCCCGGTTCGCGCCGAGGCGGAGTGCCGCGATCCCGCTGCTGTTCCACCGCCTTACCTGCCGCTGCCTCGGC
>QBLV01000059.1:8546-18450 GCA_003241815.1 Hyphomicrobiales bacterium
GCCCGCCGCCCGGCAGCGGCGGGCTGATCGTCGCCAATCACGTCTCCTGGCTCGATATTTCTGTGATCGGCGCGGAGCAGCCCGTCTGCTTCGTGGCGAAGAGCGAGGTCCGGGGCTGGCCGATGATCGGCTTCCTGTCCCGCCTGCAGCACACGCTCTTCATCGACCGCTCGCGCCGGAGTGCCACGGCGGAGGTGGCGGCGCAGATGGGCGCACGCCTGTCGGCGGGTGAGGCCGTCGTGCTTTTCGCCGAGGGCACGACGGGCGACGGCACGCGCATCCTGCCGATGCGATCCTCTTTGTTGGGGGCCGCGCATGAAGCGCTCAAAAGCGATGTCGAGACGGATGCAGACACCGATATCGCGGTCTATCCACTGACGATCAGCTATATCGGCTTCCATGGCATCGCGGGCGGGCGGGCGGAGCGGACCGCTCTCGCCTGGTATGGCGAAACCGAACTCGCGCCCCATCTCCGGACTGTGCTGCGCGTGGGCGCGATCGACGTGGAACTCGCCTGGGGCGAGCCGATCGCCATGGGACGAAAAACCACGCGCAAGGAAGCGACGCGTCTGGCGGAAGCCGCGATCCGCAAGGCACGACAGGAGACGGTGAGCGGCCGACCGCCGGCCTGATGCGAAGCGCGCGATCCCGGTCCTGCCTGACCCTGCCTTGGCCCGGCCATTGCTTTGATCGCAAGGATGTGGTGGCCGGCCGTTTCCTCAGGCCGCAATCCGGAGTAAGGAGACGGTTTGGAGACCAGACCCGGCGCGATGAAGACAGTTCACATCAAGTCCTTCGGCTGCCAGATGAACGTCTATGACGGCCAGCGCATGGCCGACATCCTGGGCGAACAGGGCTTCGTGGAAACGCCGACGCCGGAAGGCGCCGACCTCATTTTGCTGAACACCTGCCATATCCGCGAACGCGCGGTTCAGAAGGTCTACACCGAGCTCGGCAAGCTGCGCGACATCAAGACCGCACAGAAGGCGCAGGGCCAAGACACCCGTATCGTCGTCGCAGGCTGCGTCGCGCAAGCCGAGGGCGCCGAGATCCAGCGCCGCCAGCCCGCCGTTGATCTTGTCGTCGGCCCGCAGGCCTATCACCGGCTGCCGGAGCTGCTGGAACAGGCGCAACGCAAGCGCACCGTCGATACCGACCTGCCGATCGACGACAAGTTCGGCCATCTCCCAGCGCCGAAGCCAGCCGCGATCCGGGCGCGCGGCATCTCGGCCTTCGTCACGGTGCAGGAAGGCTGCGACAAGTTCTGCGCCTTCTGCGTCGTACCCTATACGCGCGGCGCCGAATTCTCGCGGCCGGTTTCGCAGATCATGACCGAGATCGAACGTCTGGCGGCATCCGGCGTGCAGGACGTCACGCTGATCGGCCAGAACGTCAATGCCTATCACGGCGAGGGGCAAGACGGGCGTGTCTGGGGGTTGGCGCGGCTGATGCATCGCGTCGCAGAGGTGCCGGGCATAGCCCGGATCCGCTACAGCACGAGCCATCCCAACGATATGGACGATGACCTGATCGCCGCCCATCGCGACCTGCCGCAGGTGATGCCGTTCCTGCATCTGCCGGTTCAGGCGGGCTCCGACCGCATCCTTGCCGCGATGAACCGCAAGCACACCACCGACGAATACCGCCGGCTGATCGAACGGGTCCGTCAGGCGCGACCCGATATCGCCCTGTCGTCGGACTTCATCGTCGGCTTTCCCGGCGAGAGCGACGCCGATTTCGAGGAGACGATCCGCCTCGTCGACGAGATCGCCTTCGCCTCGAGCTATTCCTTCAAATACTCGCCGCGGCCCGGCACGCCCGCCGCCGATCTCGGCGCGCAGGTGCCGGCCGCAGCGATGGACGAGCGGCTGCAGCGCCTGCAGGCTCGAATCGAGCACCATCGCCAAGCCTTCAACCACGCCATGGTGGGGCGCACGGTCGAGGTCCTTCTGGAGCGCGTCGGTCGCCATCCCGGACAGCTTGCGGGAAAGACGCCCTACCTTCAGGCTGTGCAGATCGAGACGGAGGCGAATCAGATCGGCGACCGGGTGCAGGTGGTGATCGAGCGGGCGGGCTCCAACTCGCTGTTTGGCCGCATGGCCGGGGCACCGGACAGGTCCGCGCAGCCTCCCTCGTCGCAGCCGGTTTCGGCCAAGGAGTTGGCCGCTTGAATGTCGTGCGCATACGAGCCGCGATCTCGCCGGACGGCGCCATGACGAACTGTCATCAGCCTGCCACCCTCGCACCCGCTGATACTGCCGATTCACTTGCTAGACGACCCGGCCCAACGCTTCTGTCCGGCCGGAACAGGCGCCAGGGAGACGACGCTTTTGGCACAGGCTGACTCGACGACACCGAGACCGGAACGGGGCCCGCGGCGCGAGGTCGCGCCGACACGCGTGGAAAGCCTGACGCGTGACGGATTGCCGGTCACCGAGGTTCTTTTGTCTTTCGACGACAACCGGCTGGCAAGCCTGGTCTTCGGCCATTACGATCAGAATCTGGCCCATCTGGAGCGCCGCCTCGGCGTCGTGATCAGCCCCAACGGCAACCATGCGACCATCAAGGGGCCGCGCGAGACCGCCGAGCAGGCCGGACGCGTGCTGAAGACGCTCTACACCCGCGCCAAGGCCGGCGCTTCCGTGACGCTCGGCGAAGTCGACGGGGCGATCGAGGAGAGCAATATCCAGCGCTCGCTGTTTCCGGCCGCAGATGCGGGCAAGGCTTCGTTCGACGCGATCGTGACCCGCAAGCGCGGTCCTGTCAGAGCCCGCAACGCGGCGCAGGACGCCTATCTGCGCCAGCTCAAGCGCAATGAGCTGGTGCTCGCCGAAGGCCCGGCCGGCACCGGCAAGACCTGGCTTGCGGTGGGACACGCCGTCTCGCTGATCGAGCAGGGCGTGGTCGAGCGCATGGTGCTGTCGAGGCCGGCCGTCGAGGCCGGCGAGCGACTGGGCTTCCTGCCGGGCGACATGCGCGAAAAGGTCGATCCCTATCTCAGGCCGATCTACGACGCGCTCAACGACTTCATGGAGGCGCGCCATGTCGAGCGCGCGCTGCAGACCGGCATGATCGAGATCGCGCCGCTCGCCTTCATGCGCGGCCGGACGCTGACCAACGCCGTTGTGCTGCTCGACGAGGCACAAAATGCGACCTCGGTGCAGATGAAGATGTTCCTGACACGTCTCGGCGAGGGCTCGCGCATGATCATCACCGGCGACCCCTCCCAGATCGATCTGCCGCCCGGCCAGCGCTCGGGGCTGATCGAGGCCGTGAAGCTGCTCTCGGGCGTCGAGGGCGTCGGCCACGCGAAGTTCGAGGAGGGCGACGTCGTGCGCCACGACCTCGTGCGCCGCATCGTCATGGCCTATGAGAGTGCGTCCCGGCGCGAGCGCGAGGAACGCGAGGAGCGGATGCGCGCCGCCGTGCCCGAGCCCCATCTCCCGATCGAGAGCGATACCGAGGGGCTGAAGCGCACCCTGTCGCGGGAGCGCCCGCGATGACCGACCGACCTCGCGCGCGGCGTTGCGCGCCGCGACCCGAGAGCAAACCGGCCACGCTTGCGATCACCGTCCGGGCGCAGTCGCGCCAATGGCGTGTGCTCGGCGACCTGCCTGCCCTGCGCGCGCATGTGACGCGAGCCGCGCAGGCCGCGCTGGCGGTCGCGCCGGTTCAGCCCCGCGACGACGCGGAACTCAGCCTGCTGTTGACCGACGACAGGCGTATCCGCATCGTCAATCGCGACTGGCGCGGTTTCGACAAGGCGACCAACGTCCTGTCCTTCCCCGCCGCGCCGCCCGACCGGATCGCGACAAGTCCGATTCTCGGCGACATCGTGGTCGCCTATGAAACCGTCGAGCGCGAGGCGCTGAACGAGGGCAAGAGCCTCGCCGACCATCTCAGTCATCTCGTCATCCACGGCCTGCTGCATCTGCTCGGTGAGGACCACGAATCCGAGGCCGAAGCGCAACGCATGGAAAGCCTCGAAGTGGCAGCCCTTGCCCGGCTCGGCATCGCCGACCCCTATGCCGACGGCGAACTCATCGCGTCCCCGCCGCCCGCTTCCGCACCGTCCCCGCAAGCCCCAACCCGAGACCAGCCTCCAAGATCATGAGCGACGACAGTCGACAGACCCAAACCGAGGCCGGGCGTGGCCTCACCCATTGGCTCAGCCATTTTCTCGACAGGCTCGGCCTGCGCGGCGGCGGAACGATCCGCGAGGACATCACCGAGGCGCTGGCGCAGGGCAGCGGGCAACTGGCCGATCTCAGCGCGCCGGAACGCGCGATGCTCTCCAACGTGCTCAGCCTGCGCGAGCGCCGGGTCGGCGACGTGATGATTCCGCGTGCCGACATCATCGCCGTCCCGGCCGATGCCACGCTCGACGAACTCCTGGCGCTGTTTCGGACGGCCGGGCATTCGCGGCTGCCGGTCTTCGACGATTCGCTCGACGACCCCCGCGGCATGGTCCATATCCGCGACTTCCTCGAATTCATCGCGGGCCAGGCCAAGGCCGAACCGAGCACCGGTCTGTCGGAGCCCGCCTTTCACGACCTCTCCGCCGTCGACCTCACGATGACGCTGGCCGAGACCAAGATTCTGCGCCCTGTCCTCTATGTCCCGCCCTCGATGCCGGCGGTCGATCTCTTGGTGCGGATGCAGGCGACGCGGACCCATATCGCTTTGGTGATCGACGAATATGGCGGCACGGACGGGCTGGTCTCGATCGAGGATCTGATCGAGATCGTGGTCGGCGATATCGAAGACGAACACGATCTCGAGGAAGCACCGACGATCATGCCCGCCGGCGAGGGCAGCTTCACGGCGGATGCCCGTGCGACGCTCGAGGAGCTCAAGGATGCCACCGGCATCGACCTCTCCGAAACCGAGATCGCCGAGGATGTCGATACGCTGGGCGGCCTGATCGTGACGCTGGCCGGACGCGTGCCTGGGCAGGGCGAGGTGGTCGAGGGGCCCGAAGGGCTGATGTTCGAAATCATCGACGCCGACCAGCGGCGCGTGAAACGTCTCAGCATCCACCGCCGCGCTACCGCCGCCCAAGAAACCGAGACTGCGGCGGAGCCAGGCTGATGCGGATCGCCGTGCTGGCCGACAGCGTCATCCTCGCCTGGGGTTGGCGCAGGCGACTGATCGCGCTTGCCGCCGGCGCGAGCGGCGCGCTTGCACTTCCGCCGCTCGACCTCTGGCCGCTGATCGTCTTACCGATGACGATCGCCGTCTGGCTGATCGACGGTGCGGTCGGCACGAGCATGACCAGGCGTTTTCGCGCCGCCGCTGTGGTCGGATGGTGGTGGGGCTTCGGCTTCTTCCTCGCCGGACTCTGGTGGCTGGGCGCCGCCTTCCTGGTCGAGGCCGACAAATTCGCCTGGGCGATGCCGCTCGGCGTCGTCGCGCTGCCCGCCTTCCTTGCGGTGTTTCCCGCGCTGGCCTTCGGCTGTGCGCGGCTCCTCTGGCCTTCCGGCGCCGGGCGCATCCTGATGCTGGCGATCGTGCTTTCACTCAGCGAATGGCTGCGCGGCCATGTGCTGACCGGCTTCCCCTGGAATGTCTACGGCATGATGCTGGCGGGACAGGGTCAGATCGCCCAGTTCGCCTCGATCGCCGGCCTCTACGGCCTGACGCTGGTTGCGATCGCTATCGGCGCCGCGCCGGCGACGTTAGGAACCGGAGAAACCGGCGCGGACCGCTGGCGCGCGCCGGTTCTGGGGCTGATCGCGCTGGCCGGGCTGATCGGCTTTGGCGCCTGGCGCGTGGCGCCGGGGCCGGAACCCCTCGTCGCCGGCGTCAAGCTGCGGCTGATGCAGCCCAATCTGGCTCAGGACGCGAAATTCAGCGCTCGCAATGGCGAGGCCATCCTGAACCAGTATCTGGCGCTGAGCGACCGGGCGACCAGCCCGACCACGCCGGGCGTCCAAGCCGTCACCCATCTGATCTGGCCCGAATCGGCCTTTCCCTTCCTGCTCGGACGGACGCCACAGGCGCTGTCGCGGATCGCTGCGCTGCTGCCGCCGAACACCACCCTGATCACAGGTGCCGCGCGCGCGGGCGAGGCGCTGCCGGGCGAGAGCCGCCCGCCGATCTTCAATTCGATCCAGGTTGTCGATGACGAGGGCACGATCGTCTCGAGCTACGACAAGGTTCATCTCGTGCCGTTTGGCGAATATCTGCCGGCCGTACTGGAGACGCTGATCCGAAGTCTCGGTCTTTCGGAGTTCGTTTCCGTGCCTGGTGGCTTCGCATCGGGTCAGCGTCGGTTGCCGCTGTCCATTCGCGGCCTGCCGACGGCGACACCTCTGATCTGCTACGAGGTCATCTTCCCGGGGGATGTCGCGCCACCGGGGCTGCGCGCCGGCTTCATGCTGAACCTCACCAATGACGGCTGGTTCGGCCAGACCAGCGGCCCCTACCAACACTTCGCCCAGGCGCGGTTGCGAGCGATCGAGGAGGGGCTGCCGCTCATCCGCGTCGCCAACACCGGGATCTCGGCCGTGACGGACGGCTACGGGCGGATCATCGCGAGCCTGCCCCTCGGCACCGAAGGCGTGCTCGATTCCGGCCTGCCGCGCGTAGGACCAGCCACGGTTTATGCACGATTGGGCGATGGGCTCTATGTGGCGCTCTTGGCCTGCTTTCTGCTTATGTCGCGATTGCTGCCGCGCCGATAATCCCATTTGGAACTTCTTGGCTCGCACGCTAAGCTCCGGATGCCGGCATCTTAAACCAATTGACTATGCCGCCTCGCGCGATAATGCATCCGGGCGGCACACTGACCCAAGGCTGTCGTTCATGCTGAAGAAAGTCCCCAACCCGATCGACCGCCATGTCGGCAGCCGCGTGCGCATGCGCCGCATGCTTGCCGGGGTCAGCCAGGAAAAGCTTGGGGACGCGCTTGGGCTGACCTTCCAGCAGGTGCAGAAATACGAGAAGGGCTCGAACCGCATCAGTGCGAGCCGCCTGCAGCAGATCGCCAAGATGCTCGACGTGCCGGTGTCGTTCTTCTTCGATGGCGCCCCTACCGGCGACATGCCGACGGGTGGCTTCTCCGATGCGGCTTCGAGCGCCTACGTCTCCGACTTCATGTCGAGCAGCGAGGGCGTGCAATTGACCAAGGCTTTCGTGCGCATCAAAAATCCGAAGGTGAGGCGCCGGATCATCGACCTGGTCGAATCGCTGGCCGAGGAAGACGGCGAAAACGCGTGATTCAGGGCGCATATTGTTCGTCCTGACGAACGAAACTCCCGATAAACGGATTGCCGTGCTTGACGGCGAACGCGTCCGCTGCAAAGAGGATGGCCGTTTTCGCCGATCGGCGCGTTGTTCAGCCGGTCACCCGTCCCACCCCTGAAAAAGGGCTGCCCGACCGTGTCACGCCAGAATTACCTGTTCACCAGCGAATCCGTCGGCGAGGGCCACCCCGACAAGATCTGCGACCGGATTTCGGACGAGGTCGTGGACCTGTTCTTCAAGGAAGCCGCCAAGTCCGGCATGGACTCGGCCCAGGTGCGCGTTGCCTGCGAGACCTTGGCGACGACCAACCGCGTCGTCATCGCCGGTGAGGTCCGCACCTCGCTCGACGAGAAGGCGATGAAGAGCAAGGTCAAGTCGGCCGCGCGCAAGGCGATCAAGGCGATCGGCTACGAGCAGGACGGCTTTCACTGGAAGAAGTGCAAGATCGAGGTGCTGCTGCACGCCCAGTCGGCCGACATCGCCCAGGGCGTGGATGCCTCCGGCAACAAGGACGAGGGCGCGGGCGACCAGGGCATCATGTTCGGCTATGCCTGCCGCGAGACGCCCGAGCTGATGCCGGCGCCGATCTACTACGCGCACAAGATCCTCGAAGTTCTGGCCAAGGCCCGCCATGCCAAGGAAGGCGGCGCCGCCAAGCTCGGCCCCGACGCCAAGAGTCAGGTCACGGTCAAGTACGAGAACGGCAAGCCCGTCGGCGTCACCCAGATCGTGCTCTCGACCCAGCACACCGATGAGAGCCTGTCCTCTGCCGACGTGCGCAAGATCGTCGAGCCCTATATCCGCGCGACCCTGCCGGAGGGTTGGATCACGAAGGAGACCGTCTGGCACGTCAACCCGACCGGCAAGTTCGTGATCGGCGGTCCCGATGGGGATGCCGGCCTGACCGGCCGCAAGATCATCGTCGACACCTATGGTGGAGCCGCTCCCCATGGCGGCGGCGCATTCTCCGGCAAGGACCCGACCAAGGTCGACCGTTCGGCTGCCTATGCGGCGCGTTATCTCGCCAAGAACGTCGTCGCGGCCAAGCTCGCCGAGCGCTGCACGATCCAGCTCTCCTACGCTATCGGCGTCGCCAAGCCGCTGTCGATCTATGTCGATCTGCACGGCACCGGCAAGGTCGACGAGGCGAAGCTCGAGACGGTGCTGGGCGAGGTCATGGACCTGACCCCGCGCGGCATCCGCACGCATCTGCAGCTCAACAAGCCGATCTATGCCAAGTCAGCAGCCTACGGCCATTTCGGCCGCAAGGCCGGCCGCGACGGCAGCTTCTCCTGGGAGAAGACCGATCTGGTCGATGCGCTGAAGAAGGCCGTCGCCTGAGCCTTACGTTCCGGGGTAACCCATCAGGCCGGAGCTAATCGCTCCGGCCTTTTTCTTTTGACGGATTGGGCTAGAAGCGCGCCGTCATCCTGGCCGTAGCGACGCGGTAGCGCCGGGATCCATCATAGAGCAACGGCAGCGCCTTATGATGGATCCTGGAGCTGCGCGGCTTCGCCGCTTGTCCAGGATGACGCGCGTTCTCCCGGAACATTTTCAAAGACCGCCCCATGACCCACGACTACGATCCCGACCGTGCCTTCTTCGGCCGGCGCAAGGGCAAGGCCCTGCGCGACGGCCAGAGCACGATGATCGACACCGTGCTGCCCCGCTTACGGCTGCCGGAGGATGATATTGCCGACCTGGCGGCGCTGTTTCCACAGCCGGTGGACGCCGTGCGGCTGGAGATCGGCTTCGGCGGCGGCGAGCATCTGCTGCACAGGATGCGCGAGAGTCCGCAGATCGGCTTCATCGGCGTCGAGCCGTTCATCAACGGGATGGCGAAGTTCCTCGCCGTGATCGAGCGCGAGGGCCTGACCAATATCCGGATCTGGGATGGCGATGCGGCGCTGATGCTGCCGCGGCTGCCGGCCGGCTCGCTCGACGCCATCGACCTGCTCTATCCCGATCCCTGGCCGAAGCGACGCCAGCGCAAGCGCCGTTTCGTCTCGGATCGGACATTGGCGCTCTTCGCCCACGCCCTGCGCGACGGCGGCCGCTTCCGCTTCGCCAGCGATATCGACGACTATGTCGGCTGGACGCTGGCGCGGCTGGCGCGCTCGGAGGATTTCGACTGGACCGATGCGCGCGCCGATGACTGGCGCCTGCCCTATCCCGGCTGGATCCGCACCCGCTACGAAGCCAAGGCCGTGGCTGCCGGGCGCGTGCCGAGCTATCTCACTGCTGTGCGTCGCGCATCCTGAGGAAGCCGAGCACACGCTGCGCCGTCGGCTGGGCGAGGTTGCGGAAATGCTGGCGGGCGCGCTCGATGGCCGGCGCCGACTTGCCGAAATCCTTGCGGAGACCGATCAGCGCGGCCGTCGTCTCCCAGGACCAGCCCAAGCCCTTGGCGACCAGCAGGACGGCGTCGCGATCGGACCCCAGGATGATCTGCTCGGTCGCCGGCAGCCCGAGCTGCGCGAGGACGGCGACCGCGCACATGGCATGCTCGCTCGCGCCGGCCGAAGCGAAGCGTGCGACGGCGCTCTCGTCGAGTTCGCCCACGTCGTTGAGTCGGTTGACCTCGATCAGGGCCTCATTGACGGCGCCGAGATTACCCTGAAGCTGGGCTTCGGCAGCGACCGCAAGCGCCCCGCGT
>QBLV01000059.1:18509-22752 GCA_003241815.1 Hyphomicrobiales bacterium
GTCGACCGCCCCCGCCAATCCGGGTTCCAGGCTTGCCGTCAGACGACGGCGGGCGGAGTTCTTTGCGGCGATCATGAGCTGGTCCGCCAGCTCGGCGGGAATGTCGCCTCTTCCGCCCAGCGCCGCCTGCAAAGCATCGTCCTGGACGGCACGCATGACGAGGACACCCATGCCGTGCTGGGAGAATCGGGCGGTGTGATTGGCCGCGATGGCATGGGTCACGACCCGGCCGCCGCGCAGGATCAGGAAATCGGTGACCGGCTCCCCGAGATCGGGACGTTCAGTAATGGCGAGCATGTGATCGCGACCCTTGGCCGCCGAGATCGCGACGAGGTCCTGGTCAGTCAGGCGCTTCGAGGCGATCAGGACCGGCCGCGCGACAGAAATCTCGTCGAGCGCCAGTTGCCGCACGACCCCGGTGGGCGCGTTGGGAACGGAAGCGAGGCGCTCCGAGAGTTCGATGCGGGCCCTGAGCTCGATTGCACGCGAGAGCCGGCCGATCACCACGTCGAAAATGCCGACCTGATCGTCGTCCATGACGGAGGCCGTGCTCAGAAAAAGATCGGTCAGGCGCGACAGAATCTGGGTGCGGTCGTCGGTCGAGCCCCGCAGCATCGTCGTCTCGAGATCACGCAACAGCGTACTGACAGAACTCATACCGCAACCCTAAACAACTCGTAGCACTCCACCATGACGCAGAAGGATGACCAGCGCGTTAGCGGCGCCGGAACGTCTCGCCATGACCTGCACGGGCAAGGACGCTTGCATGCGCGGCCAATGCGGACTAAATAGCAGCCCAACAGCTCTGGTTTCGGTATCAGCCGATGATCAAGAGCGGGCCGGAAGGCCCGCTCTTTTTTGTTGGCCGCAGCCCAGCCGGGGCTGGAGCATGACGCCGACGCGCGGCCGCCCCCGGGCGGCCTGTCCTGGGCGGTGCCATGCGCCAATCCTTGAGGGGCCGGACGCTATCCGGCTTACAGGCAGGCAACCGGGCATGAACGAGCCGACAGCGATTGACCACGACAACGACAGGCGCATCGTCGTCGAGAGCGGCGTCGCGGCGCGCGTGGCTGCGATCATCGAGCCCGCCATCGTCGATCTCGGCTACCGGCTGGTGCGCGTGCGCGTCAGCGGACAGAACGGCTGCACCGTGCAGATCATGGCCGAGAAGCCAGACGGCACGATGAATGTCGAAGGCTGCGAAGCGGTCAGCCAGGCCGTCTCGCCGGCACTCGACGTCGATGATCCGATTCAGGTCGCCTATCATCTCGAGGTGTCATCGCCAGGGATCGACCGACCACTGGTGCGGGCGGGCGATTTCGAGCGCTGGGCCGGACACCTCGCCAAGATCGACACAGAGACCGTCGTTCTCGGACGCAAGCGCTTTCGCGGCATCCTGCGCGGTGTCGAGGGTGGCAACGCCCTGCTCGCGCGTGACGACGCAAAATCGGAAGAGGAGCGCGACGTCGCAATCCCGATGGCGTTGATCGCCGACGCCCGTCTCGTTTTGACGGATGCGCTGGTCACCGAATCGCTGCGCCGCGGCAAGGCGGGGCTGCCCCCCGAAATGCCCACAGTCGACGAGATCGCCGCCCCGCCGAAGGGCCGCAAGAAATCGCTGGGCCCGCGGCCTGACAAGGCCCCGGCGTCAAAAAACAAAAGCGGACCTGCTCCGCAAGACACAAACCCGGAAGAGGAGTGAGCGTCATGGTCGTCAGCGCCAACAGGCTCGAACTGCTGCAGATCGCCGATGCGGTCGCCCGCGAGAAGTCGATCGACCGGCAGATCGTCGTCGACGCAATGCAGGACGCGATCGCCAAGGCCGCCCGCTCGCGCTACGGCGCCGAGACCGACGTCCATGCCGAGATCAACACCAAGACCGGCGAACTTCGGCTCGCCCGCCATCTCCAGGTGGTCGAACTGGTCGAGAACGGTGCGATCGAGATCACGGTCGACGAAGCCAAGCGCCATAATCCGGCCGCCCAGGTCGGCGACGTCATCGCCGACCCGCTGCCGCCCTTCGATTTTGGCCGCATCGCCGCCCAGTCGGCCAAGCAGGTCATCGTGCAGAAGGTGCGCGAGGCCGAGCGCGACCGTCAGTATGACGAGTACAAGGATCGCATCGGCGAGATCGTCAACGGCACGGTCAAGCGCGTCGAATACGGCAACGTCTTCGTCGATCTCGGCCGCGGCGAAGCGATCATCCGGCGCGACGAGATGATCCCGCGCGAGACCTTCAAGGTCGGCGACCGCGCCCGCGCCTATCTCTATGACGTGCGCCGGGAACCGCGTGGCCCACAGATCTTCCTGTCGCGCACCCATCCGCAGTTCATGGCCAAACTCTTCGGCCAGGAGGTGCCCGAGATTTATGACGGCATCGTCGAGGTCAAGGCGGTTGCCCGCGATCCGGGCTCGCGCGCCAAGATCGCGGTGATCAGTCGCGATTCCTCGATCGACCCGGTCGGCGCCTGCGTCGGCATGCGCGGCTCGCGCGTGCAGGCCGTCGTCGGCGAGTTGCAGGGCGAGAAGATCGACATCATCCCCTGGTCGCCCGATATCGCGACCTTCGTCGTCAACGCGCTGCAGCCGGCGGAAGTCGCCAAGGTCGTGCTCGACGAGGAGGCCGACAAGATCGAGGTGGTGGTGCCCGACGAGCAGCTCTCGCTCGCCATCGGTCGCCGAGGCCAGAATGTCCGCCTCGCCTCGCAGCTCACCGGCTGGGATATCGACATCCTGACGGAGGCCGAGGAGTCGGAACGCCGCCAGAAGGAGTTCGTGAGCCGCACCGAGATCTTCATGAACGCGCTGAACGTCGACGAGACGGTCGGCCAGCTGCTGGCCTCGGAAGGCTTCCGCACGGTCGAGGAGGTCGCTTATGTCGACCCCTCCGAGCTCGCCTCGATCGAGGGTTTCGACGAGGATACCGGGGCCGAGATTCAGTCCCGGGCGCAGGAGTATCTTGCCACCGTCGAGGCCGAGTTCGACGAGAAGCGCCGCGCGCTCGGCGTCGAGGACGCCCTTCGCGAGGTCGCTGGCATCACCACCGCCATGATGGTGGCACTGGGCGAGAACGAGGTGAAGACCGTCGAGGACCTGGCCGGCTGCGCCACCGACGATCTCGTCGGCTGGACCGAGCGCAAGGACGGTGAGAGCACCCGCCATGCGGGCTATCTCGACGGGTTCGACCTGTCGCGGCAGGATGCCGAGGCGATCATCATGGCCGCCCGCGTCCATGCCGGCTGGATCGAGGCCCCGGTCGAAGAGCCCGAAGAGGCCGAGCTTCCCGCCGATGGCGAGACGGCCGAGGCCTGAGCCGGGCTGCGACGGTGAAAACGGCTCCGGCGCGTGGCGCACGCGAGACGCGCTTGGACCGCAAGGACGGCCCGGAGCGCAGTTGCGTCGTCACAAGGACCGTCAAGGCACCTGATGACCTGATCCGCTTCGTCGTCGGCCCCGACGGCGTGCTGGTACCGGATCTGCGGCGCAAGCTGCCGGGTCGAGGCGTCTGGGCCAGTCTCAGCGCAGCAACCGTGGCGGAGGCGATCAAGCGTCGGGCGTTCGAGCGCTCGCTCAAGACGAAGGTCATCGTGCCAGCCGATCTGGTTGCGATGATCGACGGCTTGATGCTGAAAGATGCACAGCAGGCGCTGGCGATGGGCAACAAGGCCGGGCTGGTGCAGGCCGGCTTTGCCAAGGTCGAGGCCATGATCGGCTCAGGTCGCTGCGCGGCGGTGATCGAGGCCAGCGACGGCGCCGACGACGGCCGCCGCAAGATCGGGCAGGCCCTGAAAAGGGCCGAGATCGCCCGCGAGGAAGCCGGGCTGAAGCCGCGAAAGGTGCCCGTCGTGGCAATTTTCGCAGGACAAGATTTGGAATTGGCGTTAGGACGCCCACATGTGATACATGCGGCGCTTGCTCCGGGACCGGCGGCCGAGGGTTTCCTCTCCCGCTGGCGTCGGCTCGTCCGCTACCGGACGGACGATGCCGTTGCAATGGAGCCGGATGAACCGGTTCTCTCCGACTCCGTAGACCTAGATTCGCAAGATCTAGATTCGCAAGACCAACGAACGACCGAACCGGCTGGACCGAGCACAGAATGAGCGATACCAAGACCCCGGGCGACAAGACCTTGACCGTCGGCCCTCCGAAGACCCTGACGATAAAGCGTCCTGTCGAACAGAGCACTGTCCGGCAAAGCTTCTCGCATGGGCGCTCCAAGCAGGTCGTCGTCGAAGTCAAGCGC
>QBLV01000005.1:0-14032 GCA_003241815.1 Hyphomicrobiales bacterium
CGCGAATGCCGCTCAGGGCGTTGGCAGCGGCTTGGGGGCGTCGGCCAGCTTGTTGAGATAGGCGACGACGTCGGCACGCTGGTCGGGCCGGCTCATGCCGGCATAGGCCATGATCGTGCCGGGCATGTAGGCCTTGGGGTTCTTCAGGAAGCCGTCGAGCTGCTCGGCCTCCCACTTCTCGCTTGCCTTGCCCTTCATCGCAGCCGAATAGGCAAATCCCTCGACGCCGGCTTTGGGGCGGGCATAAACGTCGTAAAGATGCGGGCCAATCTTGTTGGCGCCGCCCTTCTCGAAGGTGTGGCAGGCCTTGCATGCGCCGATGGCCTTTTCGCCCCGGGCCGCATCGGCCTTGGCGAGGCGCACCGCGATCGGCTCGTCCGCCACGGGAGCGGCCGCGCCGGCAGCGGCGACGGGCTCGGCGCTCGGGAGATCGTAGCCGGGAACCGCCGGCTTGTGTGGCGCGAACACGATGCCGGCGATCATGTTGAGGCCCATCACCACGAGCAGCGTGGAGAGAGCCGCACCGGCAATCTTGTTGGTTTCGATATCCATCGTATCCGAACCCTAAGGCCCGCCGGCGCTTGTGGCGCAGGAGGCAAGACAGCGCATGGGCCGAGCCTGGAAGCACCGACACCCGAGCGTTGCTTAACCGCTTTGCGCGCTTCATTGCAACTCGTATAAGCACCGTCCGCTTTGAGACCTTTTGACGCTTCACATCGCGCCTGCGCCCCAGACTCACGCCGCAGCGCACCGACGAGTTTCGCCGATTCCGATGTCAGACCCTCTGATCCTGATCCCCGCCCGCATGAAGGCCACGCGCCTGCCCGGCAAACCGCTGGCCGACATCCATGGCGAGCCGATGATCGTCCGGGTCTGGCGGCGTGCGGTTGCAGCCGGTATCGGGCCTGTGGCGGTCGCAACGGATTCCGCCGACATTCTTGCAGCCGTCGAGGCCGTGGGAGGCCGCGCCGTGATGACGAGCGTCGATCACCCCTCGGGCTCGGATCGCATCAAGGAGGCCGCCGACATCCTCGGTCCACAGCGGCGTCATGATGTCATCGTCAACGTCCAGGGCGATTTCCCGACGCTGGAACCCGTGGCCATCGCTGCAGCCATCACCCCGCTCGCCGACCGCAACGTCGATATCGCCACGCTCGTCGGACTCATCGCCGATGAGGAGGAGAAGGTTGCACCCAGTGTGGTCAAGCTCGTCGGCAGTCCTGTCGCGCCGGGCCGGCTCCGGGCGCTCTATTTCACGCGCGCCACCGCGCCCTACGGCGATGGCCCGCTTTACCACCATGTCGGCATCTATGCGTACCGCCGCGCCGCGCTGGACCGCTTCGTCAGCCTGCCGCAATCGACCCTTGAGAAGCGCGAGAGCCTCGAGCAGTTGCGAGCGCTCGAGGACGGCATGCGTATCGACGCGATGATCATCGATCACGTGCCTCGCGGCGTCGATACGCCGCCCGACCTGGACCGCGCCCGCGCGGTTCTCCAAGAATCTGCACCCCGAGAAGCCGTCAAGCCAGCCCGCGCCGGAGCCTGAAGACCATGTCAGTCATCGTGTCCTATCAGGGCGAGCCCGGCGCCTTCTCGTCGCAGGCCGCGCTGGCCGTCTTCCCCGACTGCGAGCCTCTCCCCTGCGCGACCTTCGAGGATGCGCTGGCTGTCTTTTCCGACGGCACGGCGCGTTATGGTATGATCCCGATCGACAATTCGATCGCCGGCCGCGTCGCTGACATCCATCATCTGCTGCCGCGCTCGGGGCTGCACATCATCGGCGAGCATTTCCTGCCGATCCGCTTTCACCTGATGGCGGTCAAGGGCGCGACGCTGGCGACGCTGAAGACGGTGCAGAGCCATATCCATGCGCTCGGCCAGTGCCGCAAGATCATCCGCAAGCTCGGCCTCAAGGCCGAGGTCGCCGCCGATACCGCCGGCTCCGCCCGGCAGGTTTCCGAGGCCGCCGACATCAGTCGCGCCGCGATCGCGCCACGCATCGCAGCCGACGTCTACGGGCTCGACATCCTGATGGAGGACATCGAGGATGAGAAGCACAACACCACGCGCTTCGTGATCCTGTCGAAATATCCGGAATTCGCCCGTCAGGGTGGCGCCAAGACCGTCACGACGCTGATCTTCCAGGTCCGCAACCTGCCGGCCGCGCTTTACAAGGCGATGGGCGGCTTTGCGACCAACGGCGTCAACATGACCAAGTTGGAAAGCTACATGGTCGACGGCCATTTCTCGGCAACGATGTTCTACGCCGATGTCGAGGGACACCCCGACGATCCGGCGCTGCGCCGCGCGCTCGACGAGCTCGCCTTCTTCTCCAAGGAGGTGAAGATCCTCGGCGTCTATCCGGCCAACCCCTTCCGCGACAGCTTCGCGGAGGCGGGGGAGTAAAGCCATGCTGCCTTCGGGCATCGCGACAACCGGGCAGGGGCGGTTGCTGCAGCTTGACCATCTCACCGTCATCGCCCCGGATCTGGCCGAGGGCGTCGCGCATGTCCGATCCTGTCTGGACCTCGATGTCCCGTTCGGCCAGCGCCACGACTACATGGGCACCCACAACCATCTTCTGCAGCTCGGGGGCTCGGTCTATCTGGAGATCGTGGCCCTCGATCCTGACGGCAGCCATCCGGGCCGTTCGCGCTGGTTCGGCCTCGACGACGGTAACAGCGTCAGGCGGAACTGGGACGAGGGGCGCCGCCTGCGCGGCTGGGTCGCGCGGGCCGACGGCATCGACGCTGTCCTGGCAGGTCGCGAAGCCGTCTTGGGCAGGAAGGGGTCGCTTCCGCCGATCGGCTCATCCTTCGACTTCGCGATCCCCGACGATGGCTCGCTGCCGCTGGACGGGGCCATGCCCTCGATCATCGACCGGCGCGGCAAACCGCGGCCGATGGCCGCGATCGCCGATCTCGGCGCGCGATTGCGGTCCCTCATTCTGGCGTATCCCGAGCCAGAGACTGTCTCGAAGCTGTACCGCGAACTGGCGATCGACCGTCCGCCCGAGGTCGTGGACGGGGCCCGTTTACGCTATCGGGCGCGGATCGAAACGCCGTCAGGCCTGAAGGAACTGACCTGAGCGCCGCGCGGCCTCCTGCGCCTCAAACCCGCTCACCATCGACCGCCCAGGCCCTCAGCAGGGTATTTGCGATGGCAAGGTGCTGCGGACTGGTAAAGCCTTCCGCGTGAGTGCCGTCCAGCATCTGGAGCGCCTCGTCTCGCGAGAACCAGCGGCCGGCTTCGAGCTCGGTCATGTCGAGCACGATCTCGTCGTTGAGCGCCTCGCCGATGCAGCCGATCATCAGAGAACCCGGGAACGGCCAGGGCTGCGAGGCGATATAGCGCACAGTGCCGACGCGCAGGCCGGCCTCCTCCCAGCTTTCGCGGCGCACCGCATCCTCGAAGGTCTCGCCCGGCTCGATGAAGCCGGCGATGCAGGAATACATGCCCGGCGCGAACCGGGCCTGCCGCGCCAGCAGGCAGGTGTCGCCGCGCGTCACCAGCATGATCACGACCGGGTCGGTGCGCGGGAAGTGCTGGGCGCCGCAGGCGCTGCATTCGCGCTTCCAGCCGGAGGAGCCGAGCGTCGTCGGGCTGCCGCACTGCGCACAGCAGCGGTGGCGGGCATGCCAGTCGAGCAGCGCCTTGCCCCCGCCGAGCGGGCCGAGCTCGTCTTCTGGCACGAGGTGCTTGAGGGCGACCGAACGCAGATCTGTCACGAACAGTTCCGGCCGCTCCCGCAGCGGTTCAGCCTGCGCCCTGTCGAGCAGCCGGGCAAAGCGCGGGGCGCCGTCGGGAGCCAGGCCGAGAAAGACCTCCTCCAGCCCTTCACCAAGAAGTTGGGTTTCGCCATGGCTGAACCAGACCGACAGTGCCTCACCATCGAGACGCTTGAGAATCGGCGTCTCTCCGGCGACCACCGCGATCCGCGTATCGGAGCGATGGCGCAGCGCCGTGACGGCGTCTGGCTTGTTGCGAAGATCCTCGCGGCGGTCGAGCCTGTTGACGGAAAAGCCCGTGAGGGCCGAGCGTTCGCGAGGGCGAGAGGCGTCGTTCATGCCACCGTCCTAAACCCGCGCCACGCCCTTGCGCAAGCGCTTCACGAGGCGTTCCGGCCGCGCAGCAGATGAACGATGGCGGAGAAGTCTGCCCCGCCTTCGCCCCAGGCATTGTGAAGCCCGTAAAGCTGCGTCGCAGCCGCTCCAAGCGGCGTCGAGGCTCCCGCAGCCTGCGCCGCTTCCTGCGACAACTTGAGATCCTTCAACATCAAAGCCGAGGCGAAGCCCGGCTTGTACTCGTTATTGGCCGGCGAGGTCGGCACCGGGCCCGGTACCGGGCAGTAGGTCGTCAGCGACCAGCATTGCCCCGACGATGTCGAGGCGACGTCGAACAGCGCCTGGTGCGACAGGCCGAGCTTCTCCGCCAGCACGAAGGCCTCCGACACGCCGATCATCGAGATGCCGAGGATCATGTTGTTGCAGATCTTGGCCGCCTGACCGTTGCCGGCGTCGCCGCAATGCACGATGCGCCGCCCCATCGCTTTCAGGATCGACTCGCCGAGCGCGAAGGCCTCGTCCGAGCCACCGACCATGAAGGTCAGCGTGCCGCCCCTCGCCCCGCCGGTGCCGCCCGAGACAGGCGCATCAAGGGACAGGCAACCATGCTGCTCGGCCAGCCCATGCGCCTTGCGGGCGCTGTCGACGTCGATGGTCGAGCAATCGATCAGCAGCGCCCCCTTTTTCACAGACGGCAGGATGTCGCCCCAGACGGAGAGGACATGCTTGCCCGCAGGCAGCATCGTCACCACGATCTCCGCTTCCGCCACGGCTTCCTTGGCTGATCCGGCGATGCCGACGCCGAGCTCGGCCGCCGCATCCGTCGACGCTTGCACGAGATCAAAGGCGCGGACCTCATGGCCGGCCTTGACGAGGTTGCCGGCCATGGGGCCGCCCATATTACCGAGGCCGATGAAGGCGATGCTGGTCATGGTGTTTACTCCCGCTCGAATTGCTCTTCGGTGACATATAGCGCGCGAGGAACCCCTTTCCTGTAGGGAGAGGGGTAGGTCAGGAGTGAAGGCGCCAGACCACTTTAGGCCTACCAAAGCGGCGAAGAGCACGGCCAGATCAACCGGCTTTCCTCACCCCTGCGAGAGAGGGGCTCCCCGCGCTTCTTCAATTTCCCTTCGCCCGGCCGACCAGCCCGCGCGCCACGATCATCCGCATCACCTCGTTGGTCCCCTCCAGAATCTGATGGACGCGCAGGTCGCGGACGATCTTCTCGATGCCGTAATCGGCGAGATAGCCATAGCCGCCATGGATCTGGAGCGCCTGGTTGGCGACCTCGAAGCCGGTGTCGGTGGCGACGCGCTTGGCCATCGCGCAGAGTTTCGTGGCGTCGGGCGCCTTGGCGTCGAGCGAGGCCGCCGCCCGCCACAAAAGGCTGCGCGCCGCTTCCAGTTCGGTGGCCATGTCCGCCAGCTTGAACTGCAGAGCCTGGAAATCTGCGATCCGCGAGCCGAAGGCCTTGCGCTCCTGGGCGTAGGCGATCGCCTTGTCGAGCGCGCCTTGCGCGCCGCCGAGCGAGCAGGCGCCGATATTGAGCCGTCCGCCATCGAGCCCGGCCATCGCGATCTTGAAGCCGATGCCCTCCGGCCCCAGCCGGTTGGCGACGGGCACCCGGCAGTTCTCGAAGATCACCGCCGCCGTCGGCTGGGCGTTCCAGCCCATCTTCTTCTCGTTGGTGCCGAAGGACAGGCCGGGCGTGCCCTTCTCGACGACGAGCGTGGAAATGCCGGACGGGCCGGCCTCGCCGGTGCGCACCATCACGACATAGATATCGGCTACGCCGGCGCCCGAGATGAACTGCTTTTGTCCGTCGAGGACGTAATGGTCGCCGTCGATCACGGCTTTGGTCTTGAGCGCGGCGGCATCGGAACCCGCACCGGGCTCGGTCAGGCAATAGCTCGCCAGATGCTCCATCGAGCAGAGCTTCGGCAGGAACGTCTTGCGCTGATCCTCCGAGCCGTAACGGTCGATCATCCAGGCGCACATATTGTGGATCGAGATATAGGCTGCCACCGTCGGGCAGCCGGTCGAGAGCGCCTCGAAGATCAGCGCCGCATCGAGCCGAGAGAGCCCTGAGCCGCCCACACCCTCGGCGATGTAGATGCCGCCCATGCCGAGCGCTGCGGCGGCACGCATTTCCTCGACCGGGAAATGCTTCTCCTCGTCCCAGCGCATGGCGTTGGGCGCGAGAGTCTGGGTGGCGAAGTCATGGGCCATGTCACGGATCGCGACTTGGTCTTCGGTCAGGGAAAACGGGCTCAAGGCTGGCGCCCTTTCAAGGTTGACGCTGCTGGCGAGTGCGGTGGCGGGGCCCTGCGCTCGGGAAAGGCGCCATCGAACTGCGTTGCGCGGGCACGATGCGGCGAACGTGGCGAATCGATCGCAACGAAATCCTCGGGCGTCGCGGCTTCAAGCAGTTTGCCGATGAAGACCCTGGGTCCGAAATCGGTCACGACGACGTCGCCATAGGACAGGCTGCCCGCGCTTATGAAGGTCTCGACGGTGACCGGTGGCGGCGGCAGGCTGGCAGTGAGTTCCCGCCTGAGCCGGTTCTCCTCGATCACCTGCCGGATGCGCTCCCGGTTGCGCCGCTGCGCCTCTTCAATTCGGCTCTGCCAAAGCTCGCGGCAATGGCGCTGCTGGTCGTCGTCGAGCACAAGCCCCTCATCGGGCTCGGTGTCGCAGACCGTGTTGCCGGCCAACCGGATCGGCCCGGACGAGACCGGCTCCGGCACAGCCGCCAGAGCCGGGCCGCAGAGGAGGACGAACGCGGATGCGAAGATGCACAGCGCCCGCTTCATGACCTCCTCCGTCGCCCCGGTTTTGTCGGTCTAGCCTCAGCTCATCGTCGGGATGACGAAGCTCGCTCCGTCCTTGATACCGCTGGGCCAGCGCGCCGTCACCGTCTTGGTCTTGGTGTAGAAGCGAATCGAATCCGGTCCGTGCTGGTTGAGGTCGCCGAAGGAGGAGCGCTTCCAGCCACCGAAGGTGTAGTAGGCTAGCGGCACCGGGATCGGCACGTTGATGCCGACCATGCCGACCTGCACCTTCGAGGCGAAGTCGCGCGCCGCATCGCCGTCGCGGGTGAAGATCGCGGTGCCGTTGCCGTATTCGTGGTCGTTGGTCAGCTTCAGCGCCTCGTCATAGGTCTCGGCGCGCACGACGGACAGGACAGGCCCGAAGATCTCCTCCTTGTAGATGCGCATGTCCTTGGTGACGTTGTCGAACAGGCAGCCGCCGACATAAAAGCCGTTCTCGTAGCCCTGCATCTTGAAGTCGCGCCCATCGACGACGAGCGAGGCGCCTTCCTGGACGCCGATGTCGATATAGGATCGGATCTTCTCTTCCGCCGCCTTGGTGACGACCGGGCCGTAATCGGCGGCCATGTCGGTCGATGGGCCGATCTTCAGGGCCTCGACCCGCGGGATCAGGCGCTTCACCAGCTCGTCGGCGGTCGCCTTGCCAACGGGAACCGCGACCGAGATCGCCATGCAGCGCTCGCCGGCCGAGCCGTAGCCGGCGCCGATCAGCGCATCGACGGCCTGGTCCATGTCGGCGTCGGGCATGATGACCATGTGGTTCTTGGCGCCGCCGAAGCACTGCACGCGCTTACCATTGGCGCAGCCACGCGCGTAGATGTACTCGGCGATCGGGGTCGAGCCGACGAAGCCGACGGCCTTGATGTCGGGGTCGTCCAGGATGGCATCGACCGCCTCCTTGTCGCCGTTGACGACGTTGAGGATGCCGGGAGGGCCGCCCGCCTCGATGAAGAGCTCGGCGAAGCGCATCGGCACGCCCGGATCGCGCTCGGAGGGCTTCAGGATGAAGGCGTTGCCGCAGGCGATGGCGGGGCCGAGCTTCCAGAGCGGGATCATCGCCGGGAAGTTGAACGGCGTGATGCCGGCGACGACGCCGAGCGCCTGGCGCAGCGAATAGATGTCGATGCCGGGGCCGGCGCCGTCGGTGAACTCGCCCTTCATCAGATTGGGTACGCCGAGCGAGAACTCGACGACCTCGACGCCGCGCTGGATGTCGCCCTTGGCGTCGGGAATGGTCTTGCCGTGCTCGCGGGCGAGCAGTTCGGCGAGCTCGTCATTGTTCTGCGCGATCAGGTCCAGGAACTTCATCAGCACGCGGGCGCGGCGCTGCGGATTGACGGCTGCCCATTTCGGCTGGGCCTCGGCGGCGTTCTCGACGGCGGCGCGCATCTCGGCGGCCGAGGCGAGCGCGACCTTGCCGATGACGCTTCCGTCCATCGGCTGGTAGATGTCGGCGGTGCGGCCCGACGTGCCGGCGACATGCTTGCCGCCGATGAAATGCCCAACCTGACGCATCGCGTCCTCCCCTACGAATGGTGATGTTCCGAAACTCAAGGCACCCCTACCATTCATGTTTACGCACGGCTATAGCGACCATCGATCGACTGTCGTGCGAAAAAGCAAATATCAGGGAGCATTGCGGTGGAGCGGTTCGACTGGGACGACCTGCGCTTTTTCCTTGCCGTGGCGCGCTCGGGGCGGCTGACGGCGGCGGCCCGTCGGCTGGGCGCCGATCACGCCACCGTCTCGCGGCGCATTACCTCGCTGGAAGAATCGCTCAAGGCCAAGCTCTTCGAGCGCCGGCCGCAGGGGTACACGCTGACGGCCCATGGCGAGCGGCTGCTGGCCCGGGCCGAGAGCATGGAGACCGATGCGCTCGCGATCCAGAGCGACATCGGTGGCGCCGACATGGCACTGGCGGGAACGGTCAGGATCGGCGCGCCCGACGGGTTCGGTACGACCTTCCTGGCGCCCCGACTGGCCAAATTGGCCAGCGCCTATCCCGGCCTCGAGATCCAGCTCATCGCCATGCCGCGCCTGCTGTCGCTATCGAAGCGCGAGGCCGATGTCGCGATCACGCTCGCGCCGCCCAAGGAGGGCAAGGTCGTGGCGCGCAAGCTCTCCGATTATCGTCTCGGCCTCTATGCGACGCGGGGCTATCTCGATTCGATGCCGGAGGTCGAAAAGCCGGAGGACCTCTTCGCCCACCGCATCGTCGGCTATATCGACGACCTGATCTTCACGCCGGAGCTCGATTACCTCGACGAGGTCGCCAAGGGGCTGCGCGCGCAGGTGCAGAGTTCGAGCGTGCTGGCGCAGATGAACGCGGTCGTGGGCGGCGCCGGCATCGGCGTCATCCACCATTTCATGGCGGAGGGCGAGCCGCGCCTCGTGCCCGTGCTGCCGGACACGGTCTCGATCACGCGCTCCTTCTGGCTCTTGGTCCATGCCGATCTGAAGGATGTCGCCCGCGTCCGCGCCATCGTCGACTTCGTGGTGCGCGAGGCCAAGGCGAGCCGCGCCTTGCTGATGGGCGAGGGGCTCGCTCCGTCGGGCTCTCAGGCCTGAACGCGGTTCCGCCCGCCCTGCTTGGCGGCGTAGAGCGCCCGGTCGGCCTTGCGCAGCGCCTGGTCGAGACTGTCGCCCGCCGTCATATCGGCCAGTCCGATCGAGACTGTCAGGCCCAGCGTCAGGTGGCCGATCGGCATGCTCCGGCCCGCCACGCCGGCCCGAATTTGCTCGATCAGCATGGCTGCCTCGCTTTCGCTCATGCCGGGCAGCAGCAGCGCGAATTCTTCCCCGCCGAGCCGGGCGAGGAGGTGGAGATGCCCCTCGAGCGAATCGCCGAGATGGCCCGCGAAAATGCGCAGCGCATCGTCGCCGGCATTATGGCCGTGCTCGTCGTTCAGCAGCTTGAAATGGTCGATGTCCAGGATCGCGACGCAGGTCGGCTTGCCGGTTTTCCGGGCTTCGGCGATCATCTTCGGGCCGCGCTCGAAAAAGTAGCGTCGGTTGAACAGCCCGGTCAGATAGTCGCGCCAGGCGAGGTCGTGAAGCTGACGCATCCGCAGCAGCGTCTCGGCGTTCGAGGCGATCCGGCACTGCAATTCCTCCAGAACGAAGGGGCGCGCGATGAAATCATGCGCGCCGGCCTTCAGGAATCCGGCCGAAGTGGTGCGGTCGGTCGAGGAGGAGATGCCGATGACCCGCACCTGCTCGGCCGGGTAGCGACGGCGGATGCGGCGTGCGAGCTCGAAACCGTCCATGTCGGGCATGTTGTAGTCGGAGACCACGAGCCTGATCTCGGGGTCTTTCTCCAGCATCGTCAGCGCATCGGCGCCGGAGCCGACCTCGACGACGGTGTATTGCTGGCTCGTCAGCATCTGGCCGAGCAGCCGGCGGGTCGTGGTCATGTCATCGACGACGAGGATGCGGGTTTCCTTGTTGGTCAGCGCCCGCTTGACCGAGTTGACGAGGTTGCCGAGCGCGAACTCCGAATCCTTGAGCACATAATCGAAAATCTCGCGCTCCATGATGCGCGCGCGCGTCGCCGCGTCGAAGGTGCCCGTGAAGACGATGCTGGGGATGCCGTGGCTGACCGTCCAGTCGAGCGCCTCGCCATTGGGAGCGTCGGGCAGGTTGAGATCGACCACCGCGATCGCATAGCCTTCCTGGTCCCGGAGGATGGCGCTGCTGAGATCCTTGAGGCAGCCGCAGCATGTGACTTTCAGGCCGGTTTCCGCCTCGATCATCTGGCGCAGCGCGATCGAGAAGGTCTTGGAATCCTCCACGACGAGGACTCTTCGCTTGTCCTGCGGACGGAAAAGCGGCTGCAGTTCCGCTGTGCGCTGAGTCATGGGACCGTCCTGCGAGGCCTGCCTGAGCGCCATGGCCGAGACGCTGCGGCCGAAAGACGGCCGTCTCCGCATGCACGCTCGATCCACCTTTAAACAACAGGTCGTTAACGGCATGTTGCGATGCCGCATAAGCGCCGGAGCGATGCGCTCAGATTCGCCAGGGCAATACGTTCTGCGGCAGCCGCTTCGCCAGCAGATCCAGCGCCAGCATCGCCACCAGGATGACCACTGAGGCGCTGATCGCGACCGCAGCCGCCTCGCCGGCCAGGCCGGCTTCCTTCAGCGAAAACAGCACGACGCCGAGCGTCTCGGTGCCAGAGGACCAGAGCAGCGCCGAGACCGTAAGCTCGTTGAAGGCAACCAGAAACACCATCAGCGCGCTGACCGTCGCGGCAGGCGCGAGGATCGGCGCCACGATGAAGCGCAGCATCTGCCAGAGCGTGACGCCGTCGAGCTTCGCGGCCTCCTCGTGATGCGCCTCGATCTGCGCCATCGCGGCGACGGGCGCTTTCAGAGCCAGCGGCAGGAAGCGCGCGATATAGGCGAAGAGGATGATGAAGGGCGTCGCATAGATGCTGACGCCGAGCAGCGGCAGCGGCTTCAGGAACATGAGGATGCAGGCGATGGCCAGCACCACGCCTGGCAGGGCGTAGGGCAATTCGATCACCACCTCGACCACGCGCCGGAGTTTGCCCATGCGCCGCTCCAGGGCATAGGCGAAGGCGATCGAGACCAGAGCCAGGATCACCGCAGCGCTGCCGGCGAACAGAAAGGAGTTGCGGAAGGCGCGGACCGTCACGTCCTGGCGAACGAGAACCTCCGCGAATTTGTCGAGCGTCAGGTTCTGCCAGCTCAGCACGACGCCGAGCGCCGGTGTCAGCGCCTCGCTGAGCAGCGCGAGGAAGGGCAGGCCGAGCTTGATCGCCAGCAGCAGCAAAAGCGCAGCCGTGACGAGCGGGCGTGCCCGGCCGAGCAGCCAGAAGGGCTGCAGCGGGCGTTCGATCTCGACCTTGCCCCCGGCGCGCCGCGTCGCCAGCATGCCGGCGACGATACCAAGCCCCGCCACCAGTGCGACCAGGACGGACAACGCGGCAGCGTCAGGCAGACCGGCCGGGCCGAAGCTCGACAGGCGCCGGTAGATCAGCGTCGGCAACGTCAGATAATTGACTGGCAGGCCCAGCAGCGCGGGAATGCCGAAATTGCCGATGCCGGCGACGAAGGCGAGCAGCGCCGCCGCGATGATCTGCGGCCGCAGCACCGGCAGCAGGATGCGCGCCACGATGGTGCCAGGCCCCGCGCCCTCCATCTGCGCGGCCTCGATCAGCGATTGCGGAACACTGCGCAGGCCGGTCCAGAGCGTGATCGCGACCAGCGGCGCGTGATGCAGCGCCATCACCAACGCAATCCCGCCGCGCCCGAGCAGGGGGTTCGGCGTGCCCGGCGCCGGTGACAGGCCAAACAACGAGAGGATCGGCGAATGAGGCGCGAACAGGCTCAGGAAGGCGAGCGCCGCCACCTGCGGCGCGATCATCATCGAGAAGACCAGCGCAAACGCGATCGGACGCTTGCCACGAACATCCGTGACGCCGAGCATGATCGCAGCGGTGCCGCCGATCAGAAGCGCGCCGAGCGCGGACAAACCGGCCGTCTCCAGCGTGTGAAGCGTCGCGTTGACGGCGGCCCGGCTTCCGATCTCGGCCAGCGCCGCGTCCGGTGCGAACTGCCAGCCGGGCGCGAAGGCGGCTGCGGCCAGCCGCAGGAAGGGCAGGCCGCCGAGCACAATCGCGCAGGCCGCCACGAGGACCGGCAGGCCGAGGCCGGCCGGGAGGCTCAGGCCCCGCCAGGGCGGGCGCGGCCCGGCCTCCCGCCAGCCGGTATGGGCCGCCAGCGTCACTCGAAGATCGCGCTGAAGCGCTTGCGCGCGGTGGCCTCGTCGGCCAGCGCCTTGGCGGCGTCGAACGGCATCAGCTTGATCGCGGCGCGGGCGGGATAGCCGGCGGGCAGCGCGACGTCGGGATGGGCTGCGACATAACCCTGCTTGAGCGCGAGTTCCTGGCCGTCCTTCGAAAGCAGGAATTCGATGAAGGCCTTGGCGGCTTCCGGGTTCTTGCTGGTCTTGAGGATCGCGACAGGCTCGCTGACGGCCGAGACGCCCTCGCTCGGGAACACGAATTCGACCGGCGCGCCCTTGGCCTTCTCGCGGATCGGCATGAAGTCGACGATCATGCCGTAAAGCTTCTCGCCGGTGGCGACCTGGCGCAGGATGTCGCCATTGGAGCCGGCGGCAAGCGCGCCGTTGGCCTTCAGCGCCTCATAGAAGGCCCAGCCGGTCGGCAGGTTGCTGCTCAGCGTGATCGTGTGGATCATCGCGGCGCCGGAGTTGAGCGGGCTCGGCATCGCCAGCAGATTCTTGGCCTCCGGCTTGGCCAGGTCGAGCCAGCTCGTCGGCTTCATCGCAGCCCTGGTGTTATAGACGATGCCGGTGGTGATCAGCTTGGTCGCGAACCAGAATTTCGCGGAATCGTGGATGCCGGCCGGATAGGCTGATGTCTGCGCCTTGTCATGAGCAAGCAGCCGGTCTTCCTTCTTCAGGCCTTCCATCGTCACCGCGTCGGCGATCAGCAGCAGATCGGCCTGCGGCGCGCCCGCTTCGAATTCGGCGCGCAGCTTGGCCATCACGCGCGGCGTTCCGTCACGCACGAAGCTGATGTCCACTTTGGGATGCTTCGCTTTGAAGGCGTCGATGGTCTGCTGCGCGTCGGTGTTGGGCTGGCTGGTGTAGAGCACGAGCTTGCCTTCGGCGGCCTGGGCCGGGCCGGCCAGCAAGATGCCGGCGACGAAACCGGCGGTGATGGATGCGATCGAGGCGTTGATCCGCATTGAGACTCTCCTGTGCGCGTGCCCGAACGGGCTTCGCGCTGGCGGTAGTCCTCGCATATGACATATCCATGAAGCCTGCGTCATGATGCTGACGAGGTTCTGCTGCCATCAAAAGGGCCGGACGCTGCGGCATGTATGCAAGGCGGACCTGCTGCCTGGCGGCTTGACCCTGCCGGGCGGGCGCCCCACGTTCCGCTCGACGCATGAATCTGCACAATGCGTGCATCTGCTCGCGACAGGACAGCCATGACCGCCTCCAAGCTCGACCAGCTCCGCAAGATGACCACGGTCGTCGCCGATACCGGCGATATCGAAACGGTCCGCCGACTCAAGCCCGTCGATTGCACCACCAATCCGACGCTGATCCTGAAGGCCGTCGAGACCCCGGCCTATGCCGGCC
>QBLV01000005.1:14042-49319 GCA_003241815.1 Hyphomicrobiales bacterium
CTCGTCGACGAGGCGGTCTCCTGGGGCAAGAAGGCGGGGGGCGGCGGTGACAAGGCCGTGCATGCGATCTGCGACCGGCTGGCCGTCACCTTCGGCGCCGAGCTGACCAAGATCGTGCCTGGCCGGGTATCAACCGAGGTCGATGCCGATCTCTCATTCGACACCAAGGCGACGATCGACAAGGCGCACGCCATCATCGCCGCCTACAAGGAGCGCGGCATCGAGAAGGAGCGCGTCCTGATCAAGATCGCCTCCACCTGGGAGGGCATCCAGGCGGCGAAGGTGCTGCAGGCGGAGGGCATCGATTGCAATCTGACGCTGCTGTTTTCCCTGCCGCAGGCAGTGGCCTGCGCCGATGCGGGAGCGTTCCTGATCTCGCCCTTCGTCGGCCGAATCCTCGATTGGCACGTCAAGGCCGGCGGCGGTCCCTACACGGCCGATACTGATCCTGGCGTGGTCTCGGTCCGGTCGATCTACGCCTATTATAAGACCCATGGCATCAAGACGGTTGTGATGGGCGCGTCTTTCCGCAACACCGGAGAGATCGAGGCGCTGGCCGGCTGCGACCGGCTGACGATTGGCCCCGCCTTGCTTGACGAACTTGCGGCCGCGACGGGCGATCTGCCGCGCAAGCTCACGCCGGACTCGCCCGGCGAGACGCCCGCCAAGCTCGTTCTCGACGAGAAAGCCTTTCGTTTTGCAATGAACGAGGATGCGATGGGCACGGAAAAGCTGGCCGAAGGGATTCGCGGCTTCGTCAAGGATCTGAGGAGCTTGCGTAAGCTCGTAGCCGCCAAGCTCGCCTGAGACGAAAAGCTCGTCTGCAGGGAGCGACCGCTCAGCGCTTCGGCATGATGTCGGCCTGAGCCGTCCTGGCGGGCTTCGCCGGGGCTGAGGGTTGGTCGAAGAAGTTGCGCCCGCCGGCCGCAGCCGTCTCGAGTTGGCGCTTCCAGCCCTTGGAATCCTTGCCGCCGAGAGCGGTGAAATCGGCGCGGCGGTTGTCGTCGTTGCTGCGTCCCCCCTGATAGACCATCACGCCGCTGGCGGTGACGACGATGTCGCCGCGCCGCAGCGTCGGGTCCTTCAGGTACCAGCTCGGATCAGTCGCCGGATCGAGCTGGACGACAGGTGGCTTGGGCTTCGAGGATACCTCGGGCGCCTTCTGCCGCGGTGCGCGCTGCTGCATCGGCTCGTCATATTCAAAGATCGGCGTGGCCCGCAGGCGCGGGCCACCGAAAATGGCGCGCCCCAAATCTTCGAACAGATTCACGGCGTGGGCCGCGGGCGCAGCGGCAACCGTCATCGCCGCCACCATGCCCAACATCACAATACGCCGCGCAACCATTGTCTTCGTCCTTTGCTCATCGATCCAGCGCCTATCAACGTTGGATGGTCGCAAAAGGTTCAGCGCAGGTTCACCGACGGGGTTAAAATTTTCCGAGGTGATGTTTTCCCGCCGTTCAGCCCTGCGCCGCGAGCGCCTCCGCCCGGATCGTCGAAAGCGATTTCGCCGGCGTGATCGCCTCGGGATCGAGCAAGCAATGGATGATCGCGGGCTTGCCGGAAGCCACGGCCCGCTCGAAGGCCGGGCCGAATTCCTCGGTCCTTTCGACGCGCTCGCCATGGCCGCCGAAGGCCCTGGCATAGGCAGCGAAGTCGGGGTTCTTCAGCGTCGTCGCCGAGACGCGTCCGGGGTAGTGCTTCTCCTGATGCATGCGGATGGTGCCATACATGCCGTTGTCGACGACGATGACGATCACCGCCAGGTCGTATTGCACGGCGGTTGCGAAATCCTGCCCGTTCATCAGGAAGCAGCCATCGCCGGCAAAGGCGATCACGGTTCTCTCTGGGAATAAACGCTTGGCGCCGATCGCCGCCGGCACGCCATAACCCATCGAGCCGGAAGTCGGCGCGAGTTGCGTCGCGAATGCGTTGAAGCGGTGGAAGCGATGGACCCAGGTCGCGTAATTGCCGGCGCCATTGCACATGATGGCGTCGTCCGGCAGGTGCCGGCGCAGCCAGGTCACCATCTCGCCGGGATGGAAGGTTCCGGCAACGGGCGCGGGCTGTTCGCTCCAGCCGAGATAGCTCTCATGGGCTTCAGCCGCCGCACCGGCCCACGGAATCTCCTGCGGCGGGTGAACGGTCTCCAGCGCTGCGCAGAAGGCGGTCGGGGAGGCGTTGATCGCGAGCGAAGGCCGATAGACGCGCCCCAGTTCCTCGGCATCGGGATGGACATGCACGAGTGGCCGGCCCGGATTGGGAATGCCGAACAGCGTGTAGGACTGGCTCGGCATTTCCGAGAGACGCCCGCCGACGAGGAGCACCAGATCGCTGTCCTGGATGCGCTTCAGCAGCTTGGTATTGGGGCCGATGCCGAGATCGCCTGCGAAATTCGGATGATCGGCGGGAAACAGCATCTGTCGGCGAAAGGACACCGCGACCGGCAGATCGAAGCGCTCGGCGAAGCGCTGGAAGCGCGCGATCGCCTGCGGGTCCCACCGAGAGCCGCCCAGGATCGCGACCGGCGATTTTGCCGCCCAGAGCCGCTTCTGCAGGTCGATGGTCTGGAGCAGGGAAGGGTGCGTCTCCGTAACCTGATAGGGCTCGGCATCCGCCACATCGGCGAGGTCCGTCAGCACGTCCTCGGGCAGCGCGATCACCACCGGGCCGGGCCGGCCGGAGGTCGCGACATGGAAGGCGCGGCTGATGATCTCGGGGATGCGAGCGGCATCGTCGATCTCGGTCGCCCATTTGGTCATCGTGCCGAAGACGGCGCGATAGTCGAGCTCCTGGAAGGCCTCGCGCTCGCGCATGCCCCGCTCGATCTGGCCGACGAAAAGGATCAGCGGCGTCGAGTCCTGATCGGCGATGTGGATGCCTGGCGAGGCGTTGGTGGCGCCCGGTCCGCGCGTAACGAAGCAGATGCCGGGCTTGCCGGTCAGCTTGCCAGCGGCCTCGGCCATCATGCAGGCGCCGCCCTCAGCCCGGCAGATCGTGACCTTCATCGAAGCGTCGTGCAGTGCGTCGAGCACCGCGAGATAGCTCTCGCCCGGAACGCAGAAGGCGTCGGTCGCGCCATGGAGGATCAGTTGGTCGACGAGGATCTGCCCGCCGGTGCGATTAGCCATGTTGTGGCCCTCCCCAGGCCGGGTCGTTCAAGATTTCGTTGGCATGTTCGCCCAGTTGCGGGCTCGGACGAGGCGATACCTGCCGCATGCCGTCCATGACGATCGGTGAGGCGACGGTCGGGATGCTCCCGCCTTTGGCGACGTCGCTCGCCAGATCGACCTTAATGCCGCGTACCAGTACCTGCGGATCGGCGAAGACCTCGTCGACGCTGTTGATCGGGCCGGCCGGCACGCCGACCGCCTCCAGCGCCGCCAGCAGATCGGCCTTGAGATAGCGCTGGGTCAGCCTTTGCAGATGCTGCGTCACCGCCACGCGGTTCTTCACCCGCGACCGGTTGTCGAGATAGTCGGGCGCGTCGGCCAGTGCAGCCTCGCCCAGAACCTCGCAGAGCTTGCGCCACTGCCCGTCATTGCCGGTCGCGATGATGATATGCCCGTCCGCGACCGGAAACACGTCATAGGGCACGATATTGGGATGCGCGTTGCCGAGTCGCGCCGGCGGATGGCCCGAGACGAGATAGTTCATCGCCTGATTGCCGAGCACGGCGACCTGCGCATCGAGCAGCGCCATATCGAGCGTTGCGCCTTCGCCGGTGGCATCGCGCCTGCGCAGCGCCGACAGGATTCCGACCGAGGCGTAAAGGCCGGTATAGATGTCGGCGACGGCATAGCCCGCTTTCATCGGCGCGCCATCGGGCTCGCCGGTGACCGACATCGGTCCGCCCATGCCCTGCACCAAAAAGTCGTAGCCTGCACGCGGCGCATAGGGTCCGGTCTGGCCGAAGCCCGTGACCGAGCAATAGATCAGGCGCGGGAATTCCTTGCGCAGCGAAGCGGCGTCTAGGCCGTATTTCTCCAGCCCGCCGACCTTGAAGTTCTCGACCACAACATCGGCATGGGCTGCGAGCCGGCGCACCAGCGCCTGTCCTTCGGCTGTGCGGAAATCGGCGGTGATCGAGCGCTTGCCGCGATTGGCCGAGTGGAAATAGGCGGCCGACAGATGCCCGCCATTCTCGCCCTCGACGAAGGGCGGCCCCCATTTGCGGGTATCGTCGCCCTCGGGCGCCTCGACCTTCACGACATCGGCGCCGAGATCGGCCAGCAACTGGCCGATCCAGGGCCCGGCGAGGATGCGCGCGAGTTCGAGGACGCGCAGGCCGGAAAGGGGAGGGGCTGAAGTCATTGCAATCGATCCGCGCCGTCATCCCGGCCGGAGCGAAGCGGAGAGCCGGGATCCATGCCTGAACGCTGGTCGGCGATGTTCTGGCATGGATCCCGGGTCGACCTGCGGTCGCCCGGGATGACGCGGAGGGTGACGAAAGGGCTCAGAAGAACGCCTGCAGCCCGGTGACGGCCCGGCCAAGGATCAGCGCATGCACATCATGCGTGCCCTCATAGGTGTTGACCGTTTCGAGGTTCGCGGCGTGGCGCATGACATGATACTCGATCGAGATGCCGTTGCCGCCATGCATGTCGCGGGCCTGGCGGGCGATGTCGAGCGCCTTGCCGCAATTGTTGCGCTTGACGAGGCTGATCATCTCCGGGGCCATCTTGCCCTCGTCCATCAGCCGGCCGACGCGAAGCGAGCCCTGCAGGCCAAGCGAAATCTCGGTCAGCATGTCCGCCAGCTTCTTCTGGAAGAGCTGCGTCTGGGCCAGCGGCTTGTTGAACTGCTTGCGGTCGAGCCCATACTGGCGCGCCCGGTGGAAGCAGTCCTCCGCAGCGCCCATCACGCCCCAGGAAATCCCGTAGCGCGCGCGGTTGAGGCAGCCGAAGGGGCCCTTCAGACCCGAAACGTTGGGCAGCAGGTTCTCTTCGGGAACGATCACGCCATCCATGACGATTTCGCCGGTGATCGAGGCGCGAAGCGAGAGCTTGCCGCCGATCTTGGGGGCAGAGAGTCCCTTCATGCCCTTCTCAAGAATGAAGCCGCGGATCTGGTTGTCATGCGCGGCCGACTTCGCCCAGACGACGAAGACGTCGGCGATCGGCGAGTTCGAGATCCACATCTTCGAGCCGGTCAGGCGATAGCCGTCGGCGACCTTTTCGGCGCGGGTCTTCATGCCTGCTGGGTCGGAGCCCGCATCGGGCTCGGTCAGGCCGAAGCAGCCGACCCATTCGCCCGAACCGAGCTTGGGCAGGTATTTCTTGCGCTGGCTTTCGTCGCCATAGGCGTAGATCGGATACATCACCAGCGAGGACTGCACCGACATCATCGAGCGATAGCCGGAGTCGACCCGTTCGACCTCGCGGGCGACCAGCCCGTAGGAGACGTAATTGGCGCCCGCGCAGCCATACTCCTCGGGAACCGTAACGCCGAGCAGGCCCAGCGCGCCCATCTCGTTGAAGATCGAGCGATCGGTTTTCTCGTCGAGATAGGCTTCCGAAATGCGCGGCTGCAGCTTCTCCTGCGCGAAATCGCGCGCGGTATCACGGATCAGGCGCTCGTCCTCGCTCAACTGCTCGTCGAGCAGGAAGGCGTCTTCCCAGGTGAACTCGGCCAGCTTGTGGCTCGTGGCGTGGCTGCGGGCGGCTTCTGCCATGGTGCTATTCCTTCCCTCGTCTCGTTCAACCGCGCGTCATCCCGTGCGCGTCATCCTGGACAAGCGGCGAAGCCGCGAAGATCCGGGATCCATCATAGAGCACCGTGGCGCCTTAGGATGGATCCCGGGACTTCGCTGCGCGAAGCCCAGGATGACGCGGGGAACGCATCGTCAAAAATTCACGCATCCACATCGAAGCTGACGCCCTGCGCCAGCGGCAATGTCGTACCGTAATTGAGCGTATTCGTGGCGCGGCGCATATAGGCTTTCCACGCATCCGATCCAGCCTCGCGGCCACCGCCGGTTTCCTTCTCGCCGCCGAAGGCCCCGCCGATCTCGGCGCCGGAGGGGCCGATATTGACGTTGGCGATGCCGCAATCGGAGCCTTCCGCCGAAATGAATGTCTCGGCCTCGCGCATGTCGAGCGTGAAGATCGAGGAGGACAGGCCCGCCCCGACATCGTTCTGGATGGCGATGGCCTCGTCGAGCGTCTTGTACTTCATGACATAGAGGATCGGCGCGAAGGTCTCGCGCGCGACCGGGCCAGTCTGGGACGGCATCTCGACCAGCGCCGGGCGAACATAGAAGCCGCCCGAACCGACTTCGACTCGCTCGCCGCCATGGACGGTGCCACCGGCAGCCTTGGCCTCCGCCAGCGCGGCCTGCATGCCTTTGAACGCGGCCTCGTCGACCAGCGGACCGACAAGTATGCCCGCCTCACGCGGATCGCCGATTTTGACGCCGGCATAGACCTTGATGAGCTTGGGGATCAGCGCGTCATAGACGCTCTCATGCACGATCAGACGGCGCAACGTCGTGCAGCGCTGGCCCGCCGTGCCCATTGCCGCAAAGGCGATGCCGCGCAGCGCGATGTCGAGATCGGCGGAAGGGGCCACGATCGCGGCATTGTTGCCGCCGAGTTCGAGGATCGCGCGGGCGAAACGGCTGGCGAGCTTCTGGCCGACCTCCTTGCCCATCTTGGTCGAGCCCGTTGCAGACACCACCGGGACACGGTGGTCGCTCACCAGGATGTCGCCGATTTCGCGGCCGCCGATCAGGATCTCAGAAAGTCCGACGGGAGCCTCGGGCCCGAAGCGCTTCATCGTCCTTTCGACAATCGCCTGCACGGCGATGCCTGTCAGCGGGGTCTTCTCGGACGGCTTCCAGACGACGCTGTCACCGCAGACAAAGGCGAGCGCCGCGTTCCAGGACCAGACGGCGACCGGGAAGTTGAAGGCCGAGATCACGCCGCAGACGCCGAGCGGATGCCAGGTCTCCATCATGCGGTGGTTGGGACGTTCGGTCGCGATCGTCAGGCCGTAGAGCTGGCGCGACAAGCCGACGGCGAAATCGCAGATGTCGATCATCTCCTGGACCTCGCCAAGGCCCTCTGACGTCACCTTGCCGGCTTCCAGCGTGACCAGCAGGCCGAGATCGGCCTTGGCGGCGCGCAGTTCCTCGCCGAGGAGGCGGACGAACTCGCCGCGACGGGGTGCTGGCACCTTGCGCCATGCCAGGAAGGCGGCGTGCGCCCGGCCGATAGCGGCCACGGCCTCGGCAGGACTCGTCTCAGCCAGCGTCGCCACCGTCTCGCCCGAAATAGGAGAACGAGCGGGAAGGCCCTTGGAAGCAAAGAGGGCGTCGCTGACACCCAGGCGCTTGAGCAGCGCGAGAGCATCCTGGGGAAGGGAAGAGGTCATGTGCCTGCCTGAACCGGTGCTGTCGATGAAACACAGCCCTCATCCTGAGGAGCGCTCGGCTCGAAACGCCGCTTTGCGGCTCCTCAGGATGAGGGCTCGGGAAAGTTCGCCCGAGGCTGCAGACAATGCCCTCTTCCGCCATGCTCCGGCAACCGATATGTTCTCACGACTTGATGAGAATAAATCATGGACTTCGAGATCGTCCCCGGCCGTCTTTCGGTCCCGTCGCTGTCGGCGCTGGCTGCCTTCGAGGCGGCTGCGCGCCATGGCAGTTTCACGCGCGCGGCCGAGGAACTCAACCTCACGCAAGGTGCGGTCAGCCGACAGGTTGCGCATCTCGAGAAGATCCTGGGTGTAGGGCTGTTCCAGCGGGCCCGGCAGCGCGTCAGCCTGACGCCGGCAGGCGCCGCCTATGCCGCCGACATCCGCGATGGCCTCTCTCGGCTCGCCGCGGCGACCGTCTCGACCATGGCCTTTCGTGGCGCCGGTGGCGTTCTCAACCTCGCCATCCTGCCGACATTCGGGACACGCTGGCTGATCCCGCGCCTGCCGCGCTTCACCGAGGCGCATCCCGGCATCACCATCAATTTTACCACGAAACTCGTGCCGTTCGATTTTGGTCGCGAGCAACTCGACGCCGCCATTCATTTCGGGGACCCCGTCTGGCCCGGAGCGCGGCTGCACCGGCTGATGGGCGAGGAAATCGTGCCCGTCGCCGCGCCTTCGCTCATCGCCCGTCTGGGCATGAACGATCCCGCCGACATGCTGCATGCGCCGCTTCTGCAGCAATCGACCCGGCCACGTGCCTGGGCCGATTGGCTGGAACAGCAGGGCCTGCCGCCGCAGCGCGCGCTGATGGGGCCACGTTTCGAACAATTCGCGATGGTCTCGCAGGCCGCCGTTGCAGGGCTTGGCCTCGCCATCGTGCCGCGCTTCCTGATCGAGGAGGAGCTGCGCTCCGGGTCGCTCGTCATTCCGTTCGATCGGCCGGTCACGGGGGCCGAGGGCTATTACCTGGTCTATCCCGAAACGCGTGCGGAGCTTCCAGCCGTCGTTGCTTTCCGCGACTGGCTGATGAGCGAATGCGTCGGCGCGACCTGACTCGACAAGTCCTGTCGCGCGCGCCAATCATGCGCTGAATTCACCAACCCGGTTCGCGCTCCGCACGCCCGTCTCTGCCTTTGGGATCCACCATGTCGTCATCCTCCGAAAGCGCCGACGTCGTCATCTGCGGAGGCGGCGCCATCGGCTCCTCCGTCGCCTATCACCTTGCTGCCGACCCCGGATTCAGTGGCAAGGTCATCGTGGTGGAGAAGGATCCGACCTATCGCTATGCCGCCTCGGCGCTGTCGGCGGCCTCGATCCGCCAGCAATATTCGAGCCCCGTGAACATCAGGATCTCGCTGCATGGCATCGACTTCATGCGCAGCATCGGCACTCATCTCGCCGTTGATGGCGAGGTTCCGGTCATCGATCTGCACGAGGGCGGCTACCTCTATCTCGCTGGCGAAGAGAGCGCTCCGGTGCTGGCCGCCAATCAGGCGCTGCAGGCCGCCGAGGGCGCCGATATTGCACTTTATGCTGCAGCCATGTTGCGCAGCAAATTTCCCTGGATGAACGTCGATGACATCGCTTGCGGGACCTTCGGTGTCAGCGGCGAAGGCTGGTTCGATGGCTGGGCCGTGTTGCAAGCGTTTCGCAAGAAGGCGCGCTCGCTCGGCGTCGAATATCGCCAGGGCGAGGTTGCCCGTTATGTCGCCGAGGCCGGCCGCGTCACAGGGGTCGAACTGACCGACGGCAGCCGGATCGCCTGCGCAGCGGCGGTCAACGCGTCCGGCACTCATGGCGCCAGACTGGCTGCGACGGCGGGCATCGCGATCCCCGTGCGGTCGATGAAGCGCTATGTCTTCTCCTTCCTGTGCAAGGCGGATGTCGAAAACTGTCCGCTGCTGATCGACCGGACCGGCGTCTGGTGCAGGCCCGAAGGCAAGCGCGGCAGCGATGGCCAGCTCTTCATCGGCAGTTGCTCGCCGCTGACGCCTGAGCAAGATCAGGAATGGATCGAGACCGACGCTGCCGTCGAAGATGTCGACTGGGGCTTCTTCGAGGAGGTCGTCTGGCCGGCGCTGGCCCACCGCATCCCGGCCTTCGAGCAGATCAGGCCCGGCCGGGCCTGGGCCGGCCCCTATGACATGAACGAACTCGACCACAACGCCATCATCGGCCCGGCGGTCGGCGTGGCCGGGCTCTATCTCGCCAACGGCTTCTCCGGCCATGGTTTGCAGCAGGCGCCGGCCGTCGGGCGCGGGCTCGCCGAGCACATCCTGCATGGCGGCTACCGCACGCTCGATCTGGCCGATCTCGGTCATGAGCGCCTCATTGAGGGCCGGCCACTGCTGGAAACGAACATCATCTGACAGGATGCCGGGATGATCGACACGGCCTATGTCCGCACCATGGCGCGTTACAACGCCTGGCAGAACCGCAGCCTCTACGCGGCTGCCGCGACGCTCGACGACGTCGCGCGTCGGCAGGATCGCGGCGCCTTCTTCCGCTCGATCCACGGCACGTTCTGCCATCTGCTCTGGGCCGACCGGATGTGGCTCTCGCGGTTTGCCGGCACGCCGAAGCCGGCTGTCCGCATCCATGAGTCCGGGGAACTCGTGGCGGCGTGGGACGATCTCGTCGCTGAGCGGAAGGCCTTCGACACGACCATCACTGACTGGGCCGATGCGCTGTCTCCGGATTGGCTCTCCGGCGATCTCACCTGGTTCTCGGGCGCCACCCAGCGCGAGATGAGCAAGCCCGTCGGCCTCCTGGTGGCTCACATGTTCAACCACCAGACTCATCACCGGGGCCAGGTCCACGCCATGCTGACGGCCGCCGGCGCCAAGCCGGAGGACACCGATCTGATGCTGATCGACATGGCTTGCTGAGACGCGGCCAATTCGCGAGTCGGACCGGCAGACGCTGGTGACGGGCTGTCATACCGTAACGACAATTGCTCCGGGTGAGGCCGTCTGCCAGGCTGCGAGCTGCAGGAGATGTTCATGCCCGACACCGCACAACTCGCAGCCTTCGCCCTGATCTGCCTTGGCATGGTGCTCACGCCCGGCCCCAACATGATCTATCTGATCTCGCGGTCGATTGCGCAGGGACGCATGGCCGGGCTGATCTCGCTGGCCGGCGTCGCGCTCGGTTTCGTCGTCTACATGCTCAGCGCCGCTTTCGGCATTACGGCGCTGCTCTTCGCGGTGCCCTACGCTTATGACGCGCTGCGGATCGGCGGGGCGCTCTACCTGCTCTGGCTGGCCTGGCAGGCGGTCCGGCCCGGCGGGACTTCGCCGTTCCAACTCCGCAATCTGCCGTTTGATCGGCCGCGCAAGCTGTTCGGCATGGGCTTTCTGACCAGCCTGCTCAATCCCAAGATTGCGATGCTCTACCTGGCACTTTTGCCGCAGTTCATCGATCCCGCAGCCGGTAGTGTGCTCGCCCAGTCCGTGCTGCTGGGTGCCATGCAGATCGCGATCAGCCTCTCGGTCAACGCCATGATTGCCATGGCGGCGGGCAGCATCGCGCTGTTCCTGCGGACGCGACCATTCTGGTCGCTGGTTCAGCGCTGGCTGATGGGCACCGTGCTGGCGGGTTTTGCCGTTCGCATGGCGCTAGATGCGCGGCGCTGACCCACGCGTGAATCTCACCCCAGCATGACCCGGTGCGTCTCGATCTGAATGTCCCCGCTGCCGGGGCGTGAGAGGGCCAAGTCCGCTTCGGTCAGAAGGCGTCCAAGGGCCCGGAAGTCCAGCTGGCGCGGCGAGGTCTTGCGCCAGACCAAACCGATCGACCGGCTCGGTTCGGGCTCGGCAAAGCGAAAGACCCGCACTGGCATCTCCGGCCGCAGTTCGATGGCCAGGGCCATCGCCGGCATCAATGTCGTGCCGAAGCCGTTGGCGACCATCTGCATGATGGTCGACAGGCTGGAAGCTCCATATTGTCGTCGCGAGCCGCTGCTGGGGGTGCCGCAGAAACTCAGCGCCTGGTCGCGCAGGCAATGGCCCTCCTCGAGGAGCAGCAGGTTGTCGCCGGAGAGCGCCTGTTCCGGGGTGAAGCCGGCCGCTTTAGAGCCGCCTTCCGAAGGCATCACCAACAGGAAGGGGTCGTCGAACAGCGGCAGCGTCTCCAGCCCATTGCGATCGACCGGCAGCGACATCAGCGCGACGTCCAGCCGCCCGTCCGCCAGTTCGTCGAGGAGTGTGTTGGTCTGCGATTCGCGCAGACGCAGGCCGAGCGCCGGGTGGCGCCGCTGCAGCATCGGCAACGTCGCAGGTAGCAGATAGGGCGCGATCGAGGGGATCACGCCGAGGTCCAGCTCGCCGCTCAGCAATTGGGGGCGGTGGCGGGCATGATCGACGAGGTCGCTCGCCTCCAGCAGGATGCGCCGGGCCCGTTCCGCGATCTCGCGCCCGGTCTCCGTCAGTGAGATCGCCCCCCGCTGGCGCTCGACGAGTTGGCAGCCGAGTTGGGCTTCCAGTTCCTGGATCTGCAGCGACAGCGCCGGCTGGCTGACATGGCACTCCTGCGCCGCCCGTCCGAAATGGCGATGACGTGCCACGGCCGCGAAATAGCGAAGCTGCTTCAGGGTGATCATAGCGATTTGATAAACTTATCGTGGACGCCGGTAAACGGTATTGGACATCATCGTCACAAAGCGCTGTTAGTTCGTCCAATTCGAAATTGGGCTGGGGGGATCCCGGCGGTCGAGTGATGGAGAACACGATGTCGAAGATCATGACGACGACGGCAGGTGCGCCGATTCCCGACAATCAGAATTCGATCACGGCCGGGGAGCGCGGCCCGGTCCTGCTGCAGGACTACCAGCTTCTCGAAAAGCTAGCCCATCAGAACCGCGAGCGCATTCCCGAGCGCGCCGTTCATGCCAAGGGCTGGGGCGCGCATGGCACGCTGACCATCACCGGCGACATCTCCAAATACACAAAGGCCAAGGTGCTGCAGCCCGGCGCGACGACGCCGATGATCGCGCGCTTTTCGACCGTGGCCGGCGAGATGGGCGCTGCCGACGCCGAGCGCGATGTGCGCGGCTTCTCGCTGAAATTCTACACGGAAGAGGGCAACTGGGATCTGGTCGGCAACAACACGCCGGTCTTCTTCGTGCGCGACCCGGTCAAGTTCCCCGACTTCATCCACACCCAGAAGCGCCACCCCAAGACCAATATGCGCTCGCCCACCGCGATGTGGGATTTCTGGTCGCTCTCGCCTGAAAGCCTGCACCAGGTCACCATCCTGATGTCGGATCGCGGCCTGCCGACCGATGTCCGCCACATCAACGGCTACGGCTCGCACACCTTCTCGCTCTGGAACGATGCCGGCGAGCGCTACTGGGTGAAGTTCCACTTCAAGACCATGCAGGGCCACAAGCACTGGACCAATGAAGAGGCCGAGAAGGTCATCGGCAAGACCCGCGAATCGACGCAGGAAGACCTCTTCAACGCGATCGAGAAGGGCGATTTCCCGCGCTGGAAGATGCAGGTCCAGATCATGCCGGAGCTCGACGCCGAGAAGACCTCCTACAACCCCTTCGACCTGACCAAGGTCTGGCCGCACAGCGACTATCCGGTGATCGACGTCGGCGTCTTCGAACTGAACCGCAACGCGGAAAACTACTTCGCGGAGATCGAGAACGCGGCTTATTCGCCCTCGAACATCGTGCCCGGCATCGGCTTCTCGCCCGACAAGATGCTGCAGGCCCGCATCTTCTCCTATGCCGACGCCCATCGCCACCGGCTCGGCACGCATTACGAGAACATCCCGGTCAACCAGCCCAAGGCTCCGGTTGCGCATTATCATCGCGATGGCCAGATGAACACCTATGGCGGCATTCGCACCGGCAATCCGGACGCCTATTACGAGCCCAACTCCTTCGGCGGGCCGGTCGAGGCGCCCTCCGCCAAGGAGCCGCCGCTGCGGATTTCGGGCGATGCCGCCCGTTATAACCACCGCATCGGCAATGACGATTATTCCCAGCCGCGCGCGCTGTTCAACCTGTTCGATGCCGGCCAGAAGGAGCGGCTGTTCTCCAACATCGCCGCGGCCATGGGCGGCATCCCGCGCGAGATCGAGGAGCGCCAGCTCGCGCATTTCGACAAGGTCCATCCCGAATACGGAAACGGCGTGCGACGCGCGCTGGCCAAGGCGGACGGGACTGAGCGTCCCGCCATCTCGGTGACGCCGCAGACGCCGCAGCAGGCGGCCGAATAAGCCCGTCAGCCTTTGATGAGAACAACAGGCCATGGCGAAAGCCATGGCCTTTTTCATGCGTTGACGGGCGAGCAGCCTGCACGCAGCCGCTACCACACTGTCCGCGCTTTGGTTATTCTCGCCGTATTGTCCCGTTTGGAACGAAGAGAGCATGCTGCGATGAGCGATCTGACGCCCGAGGAAGCCACCATCACCTCTTGGCTCGCCAGCCGCAAGGAGGCGATGGTCGGCCTGCTGCGCGAGATGGTCGACACCGATTCAGGCTCCTACGACAAGGCCGGCGTCGATCGGGCCGGGCAGGTCATCGCCCGCTTCCATGAAGCCAACGGGCTCGAGGTCGAGATCATTCCCGACGCCCGCTATGGTGACGCAGTCAAGGCTCACCTGCCCAATCCGACCGCCAACGACCAGCGCCCGGTGCTGCTGCTCGGTCATCGCGACACGGTCTTCCCGCAGGGCGAGCCGACCCGCAGGCCCTTCACGATCAAGGACGGCCGCGCCTATGGACCGGGCGTCGCCGACATGAAGGCTGGGCTCGTCATCGAGGCCTTCGTGGCGGCCGCTTTCGCGGAATGCGGCGGCCTGTCGGCTCCCCTCACCATGCTGACGACCAGTGACGAGGAGATCGGCTCGCCATCGTCGCGCCCGGTGATCGAAGCGGCGGCGCGTGAAGCACGCTGCGTCTTCAACGCCGAGCCCAGCCGTCTGCCGGCCGGCACCGAATTCGCCCGTGACCAGCGCCAGTCCGTCACCAGCGGGCGTAAGGGCGGCGTCTTCATGCGCGCCGAGTTCACCGGCAAGCCCGCCCATTCCGGCGCGAATTACGAGAAAGGCGCATCGGCCATCGTCGATCTCGGCCACAAGATCCCGAAGCTCCAGGGCCTCACCGATCTGGCGAAGGGCGTCACCGTCAATGTCGGGCTGATCGGCGGAGGCCAGACGGTCAACACGGTGGCGCCCAGCGCCTGGTGCGAGATCGATCTTCGCTATGTCACGGCGGCCCAGCGCAGCGAACTCGTGGCCGCGATCCGCGCCATCATCGAGACGCCGGTCGTGGCCGAGACCAGCGCGAAACTGTCGATCAAGGGCGAGTTCCTGCCGCTCGAAGGCACCCCGGACTCGCAGAAGCTGTTCGAGACCTATCGCGAGGCGGCCGCCGGCTTCGGCATCGCGACTATTGCGGAGTTCACCGGCGGTTGCGCCGATTCAGGCTTCACGGCCGCGCAAGGGTGTCCGACGCTGTGCAGCGTCGGGCCGATCGGCGGCATGGCCCATACGCCCGACGAATTCCTCGAGGTCGAGAGCATCGTGCCTGCCGCGCAGACCCTTGCCTTGGCGGTGATGCGGGCGGCCAAACTGATGGAGTGAGTCAAGGTCAGTCATGCTCGGGCGAAGCGAAGACCCGAGCATCTGGGGCAGGATGGAATTTGATGGCCGGGTCAAGCCCGGCCATGACGTCCTGAGCTCCTCAGAACGCCTCTTCCCAGTTTCGGCTGATCCGCATCGCCGAATTGATCATGCCGACATGGGAGTAGGTCTGCGGGAAGTTGCCCCACAGCTCGCCGGTGTGCAGATCGGCGTCCTCGGAGAGCAGGCCAAAGCTGTTGCGTCGCTTGAGGATGCGTCGGAACAGCTCCTTGGCCTCGTCGCGTCGGCCGATCGCATGCAGCGCATCGACATACCAGAAGGCGCAGATCAGGAAGCCGGTGTGCATGAAGCCGAAATCGTCCTGCGTCGCATAACGCAGCAGGAGATCGCCGCGCGTCAGGTCGCGGCCGATCGCCTCGACGGTGGCGACGAAGCGCGGATCGTCCGCCTTCAGGAAGCCGAGCTCTGAGACCAGGAGCAGCGTGGCGTCGAGTTCGGTGCCGCCGAAGGTCGAAACCAGATGGCCCTTCTCCTCGTTCCAGATGCGATCGAGGATGACCGCCTTGAGCCGCTTGGATTCGGTCTTCCAGTAGTCCTTGCGGTCGGCGCGGCCGAGCGTCCCGGCAATGCGTGCAAGCCGGTCGCAGGCTGCCCAGCACATCACGCTGGAGAAGGAATGCACGGCTTCCTTTTCGCGCAATTCCCAGGGGCCGGCATCGGGCTTGTCGAAATAGGCGATGGCCAGTTCGCCCATGTGCTCGAGTTGGCCGAAGAGAGCTTCCTTGCCCGGCTGGATCAGGCGCTGGTCGAAGAAGGAATGCGTCGCCGCCAGAACGACCGCGCCGTAGCCGTCGTTCTGGATCTGAGTTGCCGCCCCATTGCCGAAGCGAACCGGCTGGTGGCCGCGATAGCCCGAAAGATTCGGCGCCTCGAATTCGTCGAGCGCCCCACCTCGCGTGATCGGGTAGAGCGGCGGCAGGTGGTCAGCCCCGCTTTCGGTAAAGCTGTCGACGATGTTGGTGATGAAGCCGAGATAATCCTCCATCGTACGCGTCGTGCCGAGCCGGTTCAGCGCATGAACGACGAAATAGGCGTCGCGCAGCCAGCAGAAGCGATAATCCCAGTTGCGCTGGGTGCCCGGCGCCTCGGGGATCGAGGTCGTCAGCGCGGCGACGATCGCGCCGGTCTCCTCGAAGGCGCACATCTTCAGCGTGATCGCAGCGCGGATGACCTCGCGCTGATACTCGAAGGGCAGCGACAGCGAACGCACCCAGTCGCGCCAGTAATCCGTCGTCTTGTCGAGGAACTCGCGCGACGTTTCCTCGATCTCGGCACGCAGTGCCTCATCAGAGCCGATGAAGAAGGAGAACGGGCGATCAACCGCGAAGGGAACCCCATCGACGACGTAGGAGATCGGCGCGTCGGTTGTCAGCCGGATGGTCTGGTCGGCGCCGACGAAACGGACATGGTTGGAGCCGCGCGTCGTCTCGGCAGGCTCCTCGCCAAGACCGAGGCACGGCTTGATCGTGACGCGGATGCGCGGCCGGCCCGAGATCCGGCGTACCCTGCGCACCAGCTGCGGCGGCCGGAAAAAGCGCTCGAATCGCACAAAACGCGGCGCGAAATCGAGGATTTCGATCGCGTTGCCGTGGTCGTCCGAGAGCACCGAGGAGAGGATCGCGGTGTTGTCGAGATAGGCTTGCTCGCAGCGTGTCATGCCGACGAGGTCGATTCCGAACACGCCCTTGCGGGGCATGGCATCGCCGTCATCGGCCTGGTTGTCGATCAGCGCACAGAAGACAGGGTCGCGGTCGAACCGCGGAAAGCAGCCCCAGACGATCCGCGCACGCCGGTCGATGAGCGCCGCGATCGAGCAATTGCCAATCACGCCAAGGTCGAGCGAGGCCGAGTGCGGCCCCGCATGCGTCGTCAAAACTGTCATAGTCACCCTTGTGAGAAATTGGAGGCCGTGATGCTGCCACGCTCGGCCGCGTCGAGGAGGATCGCGCGCAGCGACGTCGGAGAAGCGATACGCAATTTTGCCTGCGTCTCGCCATCACCGATCCGGATGGACAATCCGCCGAGCGCGTTCACGGCCGCAAAGCCGTGTTCGTCGGTGATGTCGTCGCCGATGAACACCGGCAGACGGCCCGTATAGGGCGCCAATTGCATCAACTGTGTGATGGCCGTGCCCTTGCTGGCGCTGGCCGGAACGAGTTCGGCGACGGATTTGCCTTCCTGCAGCCGGATCGCGGGCCCCATCCGTGCCGCGATTTCGCGCATCAGCCCCAGTGCCTCGTCCTTGAGATGCTGCGCCAGGCGCCAATGCAGGGCAAGCGAGATATGCTTGTCTTCGATGATGATGCCGACATGGCTGTTGGCGAAACGGACCAGATCGCGCAGGGCATCCCGCATCTCCGCGTGAGCCTCCGCTTGCGAGTGAATCTGCCCGCCCAGCCGGATCTCGGCTCCGTGAAGCGCGGCCGTGTCGAAGCGATAGGGCTCCAGTACCGAATCGAGAAACGACACCGGCCGCCCCGAAACCAGCGCCAGCGCTCCATCAAGGCTGCTTCGAAGGGTATCGAGTGCGGCAGGAACGCGCCGATCGAGTTTGACGTCGGCAGGCGAGGGAGCGATTTCAACGAGCGTCCCGTCAAAATCGAGAAAAAGCGCGATCTCCTTCTCGGCCTCAGCCAAGTCGCGGGTCTTGCTGACGGTCTCCGCTTCGGTCAACGTCATCATACTAGCCTGTCTGCACAATAAAGCTGGCTCCAAGGCGAGGGCCGAAGATCGTGCCATTCATTTTCAACGTCGCGCCTCGCGCGAGACATATGACATAATATCTCGACCGCGCTAGGTTTTGCCGCCATTATGGCCGCGGTAGCCACATGCTGAACGCGTGGCTGACACCGCGCCGCCAACGTCTTCGCGCGCGCTTCGCAACATTACGCCCTCGGCGGCGTTCTGTTCCTGCTCCCGTGTCGAAATTCAGGCGACAGCGACATCCGGGCAACTCATCATGAGGAGAAGTCTCCAGCCATGCGTCTTGTTATCGTTTCGAACCGCGTCACCATCCCTGACCGCCATGAAAAGGCTGCGGCCGGCGGGTTGGCGGTGGCGCTGCGCGAGGCGCTGGAGAAGCAGGGCGGGCTCTGGTTCGGGTGGAGCGGAGCGGTATCCGAAACCGCGGCGCCTCCCCGCGTCGTCCAGCGCGGCAAAGTCACCTACGCCGTCACCGACCTGACCGAGGCGGAACGCCAATCCTATTATCTCGGGTTTTCCAACCGCGCGCTCTGGCCGCTGATGCATTATCGGCTGGGCCTGACGGAGTTTTCGCGAGCGGATTACGCCGGCTATCTCGCCGTTAACAGGCACTTCGCGAAATCGTTGATAGCCCTGCTGCAGCCCGACGACATCATCTGGATCCATGACTACCATTTGATTCCGCTGGCGGCGGAACTGCGCCGCCGCGGCGTTACCAACCGAATCGGATATTTCCACCACATTCCCTGGCCGCCGGCCGAGGTGTTCGGCGCCTTGCCCTTCGCCGCAACGCTGGCCAGCACGATCGCCGCCTGCGATCTGGTCGGCATGCAGACAGCGGTCGACGTCAACAACCTCATCGGCGGCCTCGTCGCGATGTGCGGTGCCAAGAGCGATGGTCGCAAGGTCCGTGTCGGCCGCCGCGAGACGGTGGTGCAGGCCTTCCCGATCGGCATCGACGTCGAGGCCTTTCGCAAACTGGCGGCAGCGTCCGTGCGCTCGGCCACGACGCCCCTCAAGACGACGCGGCAGTCGCTCGGCGAACGCAAGCTCGTCGTCGGGGTCGACAGGCTCGACTATTCCAAGGGCATCGTCCAGCGTTTGGAAGCCTTCGGACAGTTTCTGCGCAGCCATCCAGATCAGCGCGGCCGCGTCGGCATGCTGCAGATCGCGCCGCCCTCTCGCTCCGACGTTCCCGAATATGCCGAGCTCGACCGTCAGTCCGACGAGGTTGCCGGCCGCCTCAACGCGGCGCTGGGCGAATTCGACTGGACGCCGATCCGCGTCGTGAAGAAGGCCTACTCGCGCAATGCCCTGGCGGGTTTCTACCGTCGCGCTCAGGTCGGGCTGGTGACGCCGATGCGCGACGGCATGAACCTCGTCGCCAAGGAATACATCGCCGCGCAGGATCCCGTCGATCCCGGCGTGCTGGTGCTCTCGCGTTTTGCCGGCGCGGCCCAGCAGATGGGCGAGGCGCTGATCGTCAATCCCTACGATACGCACGAGGTCGCAGAGGCGATCCGGACCGCTCTCGCCATGCCGAAATCGGAGCGCATCCGCCGTTTCGAGCGCCTCTACGCGACGATCGACGCGACCGATATCGGGTGGTGGACCAAGCGCTATCTCGACGCGCTCTCCGGGCTGGATATGACGCCGCCCGATATCGTGCCACCGAGCAAGGCGAAGCCGACGGTGGCCGCGCGTCAGCGGAAGCCTGCAAAGACCGAGACGGCGGAGAATGAGCCAGCCCGGGCCAAGCAAGTCCGGCCCAAGCAAGTTCGGGCCAGGCCAGCGAAGGCCAAGCCAGCGACGGTCAAGCCCATCGGGGAGAAGGCTTCAGTGGGCAAAAAGGCTGCGACAAAGTCATCGCGCAAAGCTGCGTCCATCAATCGGCCGGCGCTGTCCTGAGCCCGTCCTGCCGTCCTCGTCGGGCTTCGTTCCGCGACGGAGTTTTCACGGGGCGCTGAGGATCGCGCGCCATTCTTCCCTTGCGCGGCCGGCCTTGCGGACCATGGCCTTCTCTCGCTAGAAGGCGCCGGAACGCTGGGCCGCTTGCGACTCGGCCGCGACAGGTGTCAGGGTCTGTGCAGTATTTCGGCCCTGATGGCCGGGGAGGCAGGCGGAGGGCTTGAGATCGATGCGAGGCGCTCACGGAGGATCGGGCGTTCTGCTGCGCCGCCTCCGCGAGGTGATGGCGGCGTCGATCAGTCCGCAGGAGCGGCTGGACCGGCTCGTCGTCCTGATCGCCGGCAATCTCGTCGCCGAGGTCTGCTCCGTCTACGTCCTGCGTGAGGACGGCTCGCTCGAACTCTATGCCACCGAAGGCCTCAACCGCGAGGCGGTCCACCTGACCACGATGCGCGCGGGTGAGGGCCTCGTCGGCCTGATCGCGCGCGAGGCGGATGCCTTGGCGCTCTCTGACGCACAAAACCACCCGGCCTTCTCCTACCGCCCCGAGACGGGCGAGGAGATCTATCGCTCCTTCCTCGGCGTGCCGATCCTGCGCGGCGGCGCCGTGATGGGCGTGCTGGTTATCCAGAACCGCGCCTCGCGCCTCTATAATGATGAGGAGATCGAGACGCTGCAGACCACCGCCATGATCATGGCGGAGATGATCGCGGCCGGCGGGCTGAAGTCGCTGGCGGCGCCGGGCGCCTCGATCGGCCTCGACCGGCCGATCCACGGCATCGGCGTTTCGCTGGCCGATGGAGTCGGGCTGGGCCATGCGGTGCTGCACGAACCGCGCGTTGCGATCACCAACCTGATTGCGGAAAACCCTGCCGCTGAGGTCTTGCGCCTCGAGGCGGCGATCGCCGAGATGCGCGCCTCGATCGACGAACTGATCGAGCGTGGCGATGTCGCCCATATCGGCGAGCATCGCGACGTGCTCGAGACCTTCCGCATGTTCGCCCACGACCAGGGCTGGCTGCGCCGCATGCGTGAGGTCGTGCTGACCGGCCTGACCGCCGAGGCCGCTGTCGAGCGCGTCCAGTCCGACACGCGCGCCAAGATGCTGCGCCAGACAGACCCTTATCTGCGCGAACGCCTGCACGACCTCGACGACCTCGCCAACCGGCTGCTGCGGACGCTGGTCGGCAAGGCCAACGGCGTCGCCCGGGAGAAGATGCCTGAGAACGCCATCCTGATCGCGCGCTCCATGGGCCCCGCAGCGCTGCTCGACTACGACCGCTCTCATCTGCGCGGCCTCGTGCTGGAGGAGGGCGGGCCAACCAGCCACATCGCCATCGTGGCACGCGCGCTCGGCATTCCCGCGGTCGGCGAGATCGTCAACGCCACTGCGCTGGTCCAGTCGGGCGATGCCGTGATCGTCGACGGTCAGGCCGGCGAGGTCCAGATCCGTCCCCAGCCCGACGTCGAGAACGCCTACAAGGACAAGGCGCGCCTGCGCGCCCGCAAGCAGGAGCAGTACCGCAAGCTCAAGAGCCAGCCCGCCCTCACCAAGGACGGCGTGCCGATCGTGCTGCAGATCAATGCCGGGCTCCTGGTGGACATGCCGAACCTGGAAGCGACGGCGGCGGCCGGCATCGGGCTGTTCCGGACCGAGCTTCAGTTCATGGTAGCCGAGCACATGCCGACGACGGCCGAGCAACAGGCGCTCTACGCCGCCGTGCTCGAGCAGGCGCAGGGACGGCCCGTGACCTTCCGTACGCTCGATATCGGCGGCGACAAGGTGCTGCCCTATATGGAGCGCGTCGAGGAGGAGAACCCGGCGCTGGGCTGGCGCGCCATCCGCATCGGGCTCGACAGGCCGCGCATGCTGCGGGCACAGATCCGGGCGCTGCTGCGGGCCGGTTCTGGCCGCGACATGAAGATCATGCTGCCGATGATCGCGACCGTCGACGAGTTCCAGCGGGCTCGCGCCATCGTCGCGCGCGAGCAGGCAATGCTGGACAAGCAGGGCCATGTCCCGCCGCTCAGCGTCCAGCTCGGTGTGATGGTCGAGGTGCCGTCGCTGCTCTTCGAACTGCCCGAGATCGTGCGCGAAGCGGATTTCCTCTCGATCGGCACCAACGACCTGATGCAGTTCCTGTTCGCCGCCGATCGCGAAAACAAGCGCGTCGCCGACCGTTTCGATCCATTGGGCGTCGGCGCGCTGCGGGCCTTGCGCGGAATCGTCGAGGCGGCTGCGGAAGCGAAATGTCCGGTCACCGTCTGCGGCGAGATGGGCGGCAAACCGCTGGAGACGATGGCGCTGATCGGGCTCGGCTATCGCGCCTTTTCGATGTCGGCCGCCTCGATTGGCCCGGTCAAGGCCATGCTGCGCGCGCTCGATGCGGGCAAGCTCGCCGAGCGGCTCGACTGGATGCTCGCCTCGGGCGAGGGCGTCGCCAGCCTGCGCCCCCAACTCGCTGCCTTCGCCGCCGAGTTCAAGGTTCCGGTCTAGCGACGCCCGCGCCGCTGCCTGAACCCTCCCGCTTTACGTTTTCGAGTTCCCCATGTCCCTTCAGCTTCCGCAGGATCGCCTCGACGCCATCGTGGCCCGCCATGCCGCTGCCTCGGCCGAGATCAACACGGCGACGGAGGCCGCACGCTCCGTCGAACTCGCCAAGGAGATCTCCGAACTTGATCCCGTGGTCGCGGCCATCGCGACCTGGCGTCAGGCGCAGACCAGTCTGGCCGAGGCCGAAGCGCTGATCGATGATCCTGCAACAGATGCCGATTTCCGCGAACTCGCCTATGAAGAGCGCGATGCCGCCCGTGTCGAGATCGATGCCCGTGCCCGCGAAATCCTGATCGCGCTGCTGCCGCGCGACGCCGCCGACGAGCGTGGCGTCATCCTCGAGATCAGGGCCGGCACGGGCGGCGACGAGGCCTCGCTCTTCGCCGGCGATCTCCTGCGCATGTATCAGCGCCATGCCGCGCTGAAGAACTGGAAGGTCGACATCCTCTCCGAGAGCGAGGGCACGGTCGGCGGCTTCAAGGAGGTCATCGCCGAGATCGCGGGCAAGGGCGTCTATGCCCGGCTGAAATATGAATCCGGCGTCCATCGCGTCCAGCGCGTGCCCGACACCGAGACGAGCGGACGCATCCACACCTCGGCGGCAACGGTCGCCATGCTGCCGCTGGCGGGCGACGTCGACATCGTCCTCAACGACAGCGAGATCCGCATCGATACCATGCGCGCAGGCGGGGCCGGCGGACAGCACGTCAACAAGACCGAATCCGCGGTGCGCCTGACCCATCTGCCGACCGGTATCGCGGTGGTGGTGCAGGACGAGCGCTCGCAGCATAAGAACAAGGCCCGCGCCTACGACCTGCTGAGGGCGAAGCTCTACGACCTGGAGCGCACGCGGGTCGATGCAGAACGCTCCGCCGACAGGCGCTCCCAGATCGGTTCAGGCGATCGCTCCGAGCGCATCCGGACCTATAATTTTCCGCAGGGGCGCGTCACCGACCACCGCATCAACCTGACGCTCTACAAGCTCGACGAGATGATGCAGGGGCTGGTGCTGGACGACATCATCGACGCCCTGACCGCCGAACATCAGGCGAAGCTTCTGGCAACGGAGGGCATCGAATGAAGGATCATCCTTCGAAACCGATGCAACCTATACCGGCATCAGGCGTTGTTTCGTCATCGAGACAGAAACTGGGGGAACCCTCCGATGATCAAACTTCTTTCAAGCTTTGCAATGGCCGGCCTGATGACGGCAGCGATGACCGCGTCGGTTCACGCGCAGGGAACGGCGCAGCGCGTCGAGCGCTCACTGGAGCGCGGGTTGACACGCGCGACGGCCGGCGAGTCAGCTCCGATGGGGAAGGCAATGACGCAGGCTCAGGCGAGGCGCGCCTGTCAGGCGGAGATGCGGGGGTCGCGCGAAAGCCGCTCGTCGATCCGCACCAAGACCCGCAACTGCATCATCCAGAAGACGCAGGGCAACTGATCCCGCGAACAGGTGACCGGCGTCACGTGGCGACCATCGCCGATACGCGCCGTGAGCTTGCCGACAGACTGCGCGAGGGTGGCAGCGAAAGCGCCGCCCTCGAAGCACGTGTGCTGATCGAGGGTGTTGTCGGTGAGCGCGATCCCGACCCTTTCGGCGAGTTGGATGCCGACGCCAGAGCCCGGGTGGAAGATTTCGCGACGCGCCGTCTCGCGGGCGAGCCCGTTTTTCGCATCATCGGCGAGCGGGAGTTCTGGGGCCTTCCGTTCAGCCTCTCGGCCGCGACGCTGGAGCCGCGTCCCGACAGCGAGACCCTGGTCGAGGCGGCGCTGGATCGTCTGGGCGACCGCCGACAAGACGCGATCTCCATCCTCGATCTGGGAACCGGGACCGGCTGCCTTCTGATTTCGCTCTTGAGCGAATGTCCCGCCGCAACCGGGCTTGGAATCGATTTGTCTCCGGAGGCCTGTGAGACCGCGCGACGCAATGCGCTTGTGAACGGCGTGACGGAACGCGCCAACTTCCAGCAGGGTTCCTGGACCGTGGGGCTGGGCCGGCAGTTCGACCTGATCGTGTCCAATCCGCCCTATATTCCAACCCGCGAGATCGCAGCGCTCGACGTCTCCGTTCGCGACCATGATCCGGCTCTGGCACTTGACGGCGGCAGCGACGGACTCGATCCCTATCGCGTCTTTGCAAGGACGCTGCCCAGTGTCCTGGCCCCGCAAGGGACGGTCGTGCTGGAGATCGGTGCGGGACAGGAGGCCGATGTGATCGCGCTGATGACCGAGGGCGGCTTCATCTGGGGCGGCTCCCGTCGTGATCTCGGCGGACATGCTCGCGCGGTGATCTTTGGTTATCCGCTGAAATAGCCCGGCCATTTGTGCGATTTTGCTTGGAGCAGCACATGAAAGCCGCTATGCATCAATTCAGCCGAAGCTGGTTTGTTCAGCGCGGAGCCGTGGTTCATGCCGTCGGCGCCCGGTCGTTTCATTCGGACATGTCCGTGGATCGACAGAAACTGACAGGCCGGATTGGATACCGAAGGCGTCGAGGCGCCAATCGGCTCATGGGACCAAGGTTCCTTTTTGGAAAGATCGCGTGAAGACCAGGAACGGCGTAACGCCACTTCAGGTCCCCTTTATCCGGTGCAGCGCCGCAACCCGCTGTGCACCGAAACGCGCATGATGACCCCACGGTTGCTTTGAGCATAGAGCGCGAGATTCACGCGAATGAGACCAGGTCAGAACCGGCGCATGCGCGGCCGTAACAACAACAATAACAGCAATAACAATAATAACAGCGGCAACCGGAAAGCGCCCAATCCGTTGCAGCGGAGCTACGAGTCGAACGGTCCGGACGTCAAGGTTCGTGGCACCGCTCAGCACGTCGCGGAAAAGTATCTGCAGTTGGCGCGCGATGCGCAGTCGTCCGGCGATCCGGTCGCCGCCGAGAACTATTTCCAGCATGCCGAGCATTATTATCGGATCCTGCTCGCCGCGCAGGAACAGATGGCCCAGCAGTTCGGCCACAGCTTCCCGCCCAATCGCGCCTTCAACGATGATGGCGAAGAAGGCGAGGAGGAGGGCGACGAGGACGGCCAGTCCTTCCAGCCCGGCGGCCCGCAGCCCGACATCCGCAACGCCCCGCAAGGCGGCGCGAACGGCAATGGCAATGGCTACAACGGCAATGGCGGGCAGCGTCAGGACGGCGATCCCGGCGAGGGCCAGCGCTTCGACCGACAGCCCCGCAACAATGATCGTCCCAATGGCGACCGCCCCCAGGGCGATCGCGGCAACAACGACCGCAACAACAATGATCGCAATGGCAACCGCCGCTTCGACCGGAACGACCGGCCCGAGCGTCCCCGCTACGATCGTGCCGAAGGCGGCCAGAACCAGCAGGGCGGATACGCCCCGCGCCCCGATGCACCGCGCTCGGACATTCCGGTTTCCGGTGGCGAGCAGCCCGAGGCCGCGCCCCAGCCGAGCCAGCCCGAGCGTCGCTTCGATCGTCCCGAGCGCGGACCGCGCCCCGAGCGCCGCCCGCGCCGCGAGGTCGAGACCGATGTGGATCACAACGACGATGTCGCGTCCGCGCTGCCGTCTTTCCTGACCACGCCGGTGCGCGTGCCGGTCGCGACTGCGGAGCCTGCTCCCGTCGCGGTCGATGCGGCCCCGCAGGAAGCCCCTGACGCGGTCGCGACCGAGGGCGCCCCCAAGCGTCCACGCCGTCGCCGCTCGCCGCGCGAGGTCATGGACGCTCTTGGTTCCGAGACGGACGGCACGCCCGAGTAATCCGGGCCATACTACCGGCAATATGATCAAGGGGCCTGCGAGGGCCCCTTTTTCGTGCCCTATGCGATGCCGAGCGCGGCCGGCATCTCTTCGATCTCCAATCGCTCGCCCTCCGCCAGCCGGCCGCCACTGACGATCCGGCAGTAGATGCCGCAATCGACATGGCCGAAGGCGGTCATCAGCGCCTTGGGCAGTTGCATGTCGCGCGCGCCCGTCTGCGGATCGACATTGGTCGCCGCGCAGCGCTCGATCCGCTTGATGACATGCAGCCTCACTCCTGAGGCCGTCGTGAGATCTCGGCCAGCCAGATCGAGTTCTGACCAAGGCTCCAGCCCCTCGACCATGATGTTGCCGCGGAAGCGCAGCGGATCGATCGGGGCACCGACGCGTGTCTCAAGATCGGCGACGCTTGCGAGGTTGATGATCGAGACGAAGCCGGAGCGGGAATCGGTAAAGCGGTAGCCGTCGGGCGCCTGCAGCAATCGTGGCGTGCCGCGCAACGCGCTGGGCATGAATCTCTGGAAGAAGGCGGTGATTTGCTCCCGTCCTTCCGGCGTCGCGGTGCTGGCCCGCAGCAGGTCGCTTTCGTCCCCGGAGATGACGAGGTCGCCGCTGGCATCATCATAGCGCGTGCGCAGCGTCGCCAACACCTCCTGGCGCATCAGCATCAGGTACTTGATCTTGGGCTGATGCACCGGATCCGCGGGATCGAAACCCGAGGGTCCGTTCTCGATCGCGAAAAGCCGGTCGCCTGGGAAATAGGCGCCTTCTTCGAGACGTGCGGAAGTCAGGCGCTCGGGAGAAAGCCCTTTGACGGGATAGCGGTAGAGCGAGGCGATACGCATGAAGAGGGCCCAGGCTGGAGACGGATCGCAGGATAGCCTGACCCTCGTGCCGGGATCGATGAAATCCTCGTATGGGTGCGATCAGCTGCGGGAGATGCGGGTTCGGATCGCTTCCTCCTCCACCTCCGGCAGTTCGGCCACGGAGCGCTGGCAGCCCCAGCCGGCGAGAACAGCATCGGTGTCGTCCACCACGAAGAAGCGCGCCGCCTCGCGGTCATAGCCGTCCTCAAGCAGATGCTCGTAATCGGTGTGCACGTGGCGGACATGGCTGCCGAGTGCGAGCCAGAGCGCCGTGGTCGGCGGCAGATTCTTCATATGCCGGCGCTCGGCGAGCGCAACGACCGCCTGCGCGTCGGCGAGCGGAATTCCCGGCGCCAGCGCCCGAAGCGCCTTGCGTATCGACTGCTGTCGCTGGGTCCCTGCCATGGCCCATGGTTCGCGCAGGCTTTGACCTAGGTCAATTGCACTTCCGCCCCCTTCCGTTGCGCGGATGCCACACCTATCTCTGTTGGCGAGGGGCGGCCCAGATGGGAGCCCCATCCCGAGAAGAGGCAACCGGATCACGCTGCTACGGGGCGTTCCGGTGGGCGGAGCGACAAGATGAACATCGAAAAATACACCGACAGGTCCAAGGGATTCCTCCAGGCGGCCCAGACCATTGCGCTGCGCGAGGGCCATCAGCAGTTCACGCCGGAGCATCTGCTCAAGGCGCTGCTCGACGACAGCGAGGGCATGGCGGCGGGGCTTATCGACCGCTCGGGCGGCAACGCGAAACTGGCGCTCCAGCTCACCGACACCGCGCTCGCGAAGTTGCCCAAGGTCAGCGGCGGCGGTGCGGGTGGGCTGAACCTGACACCGGGCCTCGCCCGTGTCCTCGACACCGCCGAAAAGGCGGCCGACAAGGCTGGCGATTCATTCGTCACGGTCGAGCGTTTGCTGCTGGCGCTTGCGATCGAGAAGGAAACCGAGGCCGGCAAGGCTCTGTCCAGGGCTGGGGTCAATCCGCAGAACCTGAACACGGCAATCGAGGCGATTCGCAAGGGCCGCACCGCCGATTCGGCATCAGCCGAGCAGAGCTATGATGCGCTGAAGAAATACGCCCGTGACCTCACGGCGGCGGCGCGCGAAGGCAAGCTCGACCCGGTGATCGGCCGCGACGAGGAAATCCGCCGCACCATCCAGGTGCTGTCGCGCCGGACCAAGAACAATCCCGTGCTGATCGGCGAGCCCGGGGTCGGCAAGACCGCGATCGCCGAGGGCCTCGCCTTGCGCATCGTCAATGGCGATGTTCCCGAGAGCCTGAAGGACAAGGAACTGCTCGCCCTCGACATGGGCTCGCTGATCGCCGGTGCGAAATATCGTGGCGAGTTCGAGGAGCGGCTCAAGGCGGTGCTGAACGAGGTCTCGGCGGCCGAGGGCGGGGTCATCCTCTTCATCGACGAGATGCACACGCTGGTCGGCGCCGGCAAGAGCGATGGCGCGATGGACGCCTCGAACCTGCTGAAGCCCGCTTTGGCGCGTGGCGACCTGCACTGCGTCGGCGCGACCACGCTCGACGAGTACCGCAAATATGTCGAGAAGGACGCGGCGCTGGCGCGGCGCTTCCAGCCCGTCTTCGTCAACGAGCCTTCCGTCGAGGATACGATCTCGATCCTGCGCGGCCTGAAGGAGAAGTACGAGCAGCATCACCGCGTCCGCATCACGGATTCGGCGCTGGTCTCGGCCGCGACCCTGTCGAACCGCTACATCACCGACCGCTTCCTGCCCGACAAGGCCATCGACCTGATGGACGAGGCCTCGGCGCGGCTGCGCATGCAGGTCGACTCAAAGCCCGAGGAGCTCGATTCGATCGACCGCGAAATCGTGCGCCTGCGCATCGAGCAGGAGGCGCTCAAGAAGGAGAGCGACACCGGCTCGAAGGAGCGGCTGAAACGGCTGGAAGCCGAGCTGGCCGATCTCGACACCCGCTCCGCCACGATCACGGCGAAGTGGAAGGCGGAGAAGGACAAGCTCGGCGCTGCCGCCGAACTGAAGACCAAGCTCGACAATGCCCGCACCGAACTGGCCCAGGCGCAGCGCAAGGGCGAGTATCAGCGTGCCGGCGAGCTGGCCTATGGCGAGATTCCGCAACTCGAGAAGACGCTGTCCGAGATCGAGGCCATCGGCGACTCGTCAGGCATGGTCGAGGAGGCCGTCACGGCCGACCATGTCGCGCAGATCGTCAGCCGTTGGACCGGCGTGCCGGTCGACCGCATGCTCCAGGGTGAGAAAGAGAAGCTGCTGCGGATGGAAAGCGTGCTGGCGGCGCGTGTCGTCGGCCAGCGCGAGGCGGTCGAGGCCGTCTCGACAGCGGTGCGGCGCGCCCGCGCCGGCCTGCAGGACCCCAACCGTCCGATCGGCTCCTTCATGTTCCTCGGCCCCACGGGCGTCGGCAAGACCGAGCTGACCAAGGCGCTGGCCTCGTTCCTCTTCGACGACGACACCGCGATGGTGCGTCTCGACATGTCGGAATACATGGAGAAGCACTCGGTCGCCCGGCTGATCGGCGCGCCTCCCGGCTATGTCGGCTATGAGGAGGGCGGGGCGCTGACGGAGGCCGTGCGCCGCCGGCCCTATCAGGTCGTGCTCTTCGACGAGGTCGAAAAGGCCCATCCGGATGTCTTCAACGTGCTGCTGCAGGTTCTGGACGACGGTCGCCTGACAGACGGCCAGGGCCGCACAGTCGATTTCCGCAACGTGCTGATCATCATGACCTCAAATCTGGGCTCCGACTATCTGGTGAACCAGCCCGAGGGTCAGGATAGCGAAGAGGTCCGCGACGAGGTCATGGGCGTGGTCAGGCAGGCCTTCCGGCCGGAATTCCTGAACCGCATCGACGACATCATCCTGTTCCACCGGCTGCGGCGGGAGGATATGGGCGCGATCGTCGATATCCAGATGGCGCGCCTCGCCAAGCTTTTGACCGATCGCAAGATCGTTCTGGAGCTGTCGGGCGAGGCCCGCCAGTGGCTCGCCGACAAGGGCTACGACCCGGCCTATGGCGCCCGCCCGCTGAAGCGCGCGATCCAGAAGTCGGTTCAGGATCCGCTGGCCGAGCTGATCCTGGCGGGCAAGATTGCCGATGGCGAGACCGTGCCGGTCACGGTCGGCCCGGCGAGCCTGATGCTAGGCGACATCGCGGCGGTGAAGGAAAAGCGCCCGGCGGGCGTTCCGCTGAACTGAGACGGCTTGAGCAACGCCATCCTCGGGCGGCGCGCAGCGCCGACCCGGGGATCTCGCTCAGGATGAATCTCCGCCAAGAGATGCTGGGGTCTTCACCCGAGCATGACGCCTTCACCCCCGCTTCAGCAGAAACACCGCCTGCGCGCCAAAGAGGTTCCAGAACCACCAGGGCGCGCTGACGCCGACGCGCCCGCCCGCCGCGTCGAGCGCGACAGCCCGTTCCTTCACTGCGCCCACCGCATCGCAGAGCGTCACGAAATCGCGGATCGTGCAGAAATGGATGTTGGGCGTGTCCCACCAGTCATAGGGCAGGGAATCGGTCACCGGCATGCGGCCCATGAAGAAGACCTGGCCACGCATCCGCCAGTGCCCGAAATTCGGAAAGGAGATGATGGCGCGCCGGCCGATGCGCAGCATCTGCTCCAGCACGAAACGCGGATTGCGCGTCGCCTGGATCGTCTGTGACAGGATGACATAGTCGAAGGCGTCGTCGGGATACTCGGTCAAATCGGTGTCGGCATCGCCCTGGATCACCGACAGCCCGCGCGCGACGCACCCGGCCACGCCCTCGCGCGACAACTCGATGCCGCGCGCATCGACATCGCGAGTCTCGGCGAGCAGTGCCAGCAGAGCCCCGTCGCCGCAGCCGACATCGAGCACGCGCGACCCGGGCGTCACCATCTCGGCGACGAGCTTGAGGTCGATGCGGTTGGTATGGAGATCGGGGAGGGTCATGGCGCAACCTGACCCCTCTCCCACCCAACTCGGGCATGCCCGAGTTGGGCTTCTCCATGAGCCAAAGTCGGCAACAGCCGGCTTTGGTGCGGGAGAGGGCTGGGGTGACGGGTTACAGGCCGCGGATCGTGAGACTTCCGCTGCACAATGTTGTGGTGGTGCGACCCTGCATCCGGCCGCTTCACGGCCTCCGTCTCCCGTAACGGAAGAAGGGAAAGATGAGTGCTCCTATGGAACTTCCCCATCAGATCCCCCGGGCCCGTGCCGCCGAGCCGATGAAGCCCCGCGTCGTGGCGAACAGGTTGGGCTCCTCCAGCAGGAAGGCGTCGTGGCCCTTGTCGCTTTCGAGTTCCACGAAGGAGACCGAGGCGCCGGCCGCGTTGAGCGCATGCACGATCGCGCGCGAATCCGATGTCGGGAACAGCCAGTCGGAGGTGAAGGAGGCGACGCAGAAGCGCGTCTTCGTGCCCGCGAAGGCCTTGGCGAGCACGCCATCATGGTCGGCGGCGAGGTCGAAATAATCCATCGCCCGCGTCACGTAGAGATAGGAATTGGCGTCGAAACGCTCGACGAAGGACAGCCCCTGATAGCGCAGATAGCTCTCGACCTGGAAATCCGCGTCGAAGGAGAAGGTCGGCGCCTCGCGATCCTGCAGCTTGCGGCCGAATTTGCGGTGCAGCGCCGGCTCCGAGAGATAGGTGATGTGCGCGCCCATGCGAGCGACCGACAACCCCTTGGAGGGCCGCGTGCCCTCTTCGAGATAGCGCCCGCCGCGCCACTCCGGATCAGCCATCACCGCCTGTCGGCCGACCTCATGAAAGGCGATGTTCTGCGCTGAGTGCTTGGCGGCAGTGGCCAGCGGCAGCGCCGAGAAGACGCGGTCGGCATAGCTCGCCGCCCATTGCAGCACCTGCATGCCGCCCATCGAGCCGCCCGCGACGCAAAACAGCGTCTCGATGCCAAGCGCGTCGATGAGATGTCGCTGCGCCCGCACCATGTCGCGAATCGTCACCATCGGGAAGAACAGCCCCCAGGGCTTGCCCGTCTCGGGATTGGTCGAGGCTGGCCCGGTCGTGCCCGTGCAGCCGCCGACAACATTGGCGCAAATCACGAAGAAGCGGTCGGTGTCGATCGGTTTGCCGGAGCCTACCATCGCCGTCCACCAGCCGCCCTTTCCGGTCACCGGATTGCGGCTCGCGACATGCTGATCGCCGGTCAAAGCGTGGCAGACCAGGATGGCGTTGGACTTCGCCGCGTTCAATGTCCCATAGGTCTGGTAGGCGATCTGCCAGTGATCGAGCGCGACGCCGCAATCCATCAGCAGCGGCGTGTCGGGCCCGAAGCGCGCGACCTCGCTGGTAGGTTCGTTGGCTTCCCGCAGCGGATCGGCCAGGCTTGCAGAAAAATCGCTCATTGTGTCCGCTTCGACGGGATCGTTTGTCTTGCCGGTCAGCTTGTTTGAAAGATAGAACCCTAGCGATGCCGCGCCATGTGCGTCATGTCAACGCGGCGTTGCGTCCGCGGCTTTGCCAAGGGGCAACCGGAGCGCTAAGAGCGTCAATCAATCCTCAGCCCTCATCCTGAGGAGCAGCCTTCAGGCTGCGTCTCGAAGGATGCTCCAGAGCGTGCTGGGTCATCCTTCGAGACGCCGCTTCGCGGCTCCTCAGGATGAGGGCTGTTCCTCGTAATCGCGCTGCCATCATGACCGAAGCCGCTCCGACCACGCTCGCTGCGCCCACAACCCTCGCGGATCTGCGCGCCGGGATCGACCGCATCGATGCGCAGATGCACGCGCTTCTGATGGAGCGCTCCTCAATCATCGAGACGCTGATTTCGGTCAAGAAGACGCAGGCCTCGGGCTCCGCCTTTCGCCCCGGCCGCGAGGCCGACATGATGAAGCGTCTGGCGCTGCGCCATCAGGGCCTGCTGCCGCTCGACACCATCGAGGGCATCTGGCGCATCATCATCGCGACATTCACCTATGTGCAGGCGAATTACGCGGTCCATGCCGACGTCTCGGGCGGCGATGCCGCGATGCGCGATTCCGCTCGCTTCCATTTCGGCTTCACGGTGCCCTTCGTCACCCACGAGGATGCCCGCGCCGTCATCCGCGCCGTGGCGGAATCCGCCGGCGATCTCGGCATCTTCCGCATGGACCAGGGTGCCAGCGCCGGCATCTGGTGGCGGGATCTGATCGGCGCCGACGCGCCCAAGATCATCGCCCGACTGCCCTTCATCGAGCGGCCGGACCATCCCGCCGGCACGCCGGTCTACTGCATCGCCAAGCCGCTGGCGGAGGCGGCGGTGCGCGAGATCGTGCTCTATGCCGCCCGCGTCGAGCGCTGGTCTGAAACGCTGCGCGCCGGGCTCGCCCAGCATCTCGCCGAGGTCTCGGCTTCGGCGGCCGACGGCTCGCATCTCTCGCTGCTGGTGGCCGCGTCGGGCGAAGTCGACCAGGCGGCGATCCGCGCCTCGCTGGAGCCCGCCGGCCTGAGCGACTTCGCCGAGATCGGCAGCCACGCCGCCCGCTTTGCCTTCAAGCCCGTCCGTTCGTGAAGTCATCCATGACGCCCACCTGAATCTCCTCATCACCCTGGACGCCGCGCAGCGGCGATCCGGGATCCATCGCAGAGTGCCGAGCCCTCCGATGGATCCCGGTCGACCAGGATGACGCGGTAGGTTGATCGAACCGAAAGCCCACACCATGTCCATCGCCTCCCGTCCCATGCCCCGCCCCGGCGTCCTCGACATCCAGGCCTATGTGCCCGGCAAGTCGGCCGCGCCCGCCGGCGTCAAGCTGCACAAGCTCTCCTCCAACGAGACCCCGCTGGGCCCCAGCCCCAAGGCGATCGAGGCCTATGGCAGGATCGCGGGCAAGCTCGAACTCTATCCGGACGGGTCCTCGACCAAGCTGCGTGAGGCCATCGCCAGCCGCTACGGCCTCGATGCCGGCCGCATTCTCTGCGGCACCGGCTCCGACGAACTGCTGCAGCTCATCACCAAGGCCTATCTCGGCGATGGCGATGAGGGCGTCTTCACGCAGCACGGCTTTCTGGTCTACCGCATCGCGATCCTTGCTGCGGGCGGTAAGCCTGTCGTGGTCGACGAGACGAATTTCACGGCGGATGTCGATGCGATCCTCGCAGCGGTGACGCCGCGCACGAAGATCGTTTTCCTCGCCAACCCCAACAATCCGACCGGAACCTACATCCCCTTCGACGAGGTCAAGCGCCTGCATGCGGGGCTGCCCTCGGACGTGTTGCTGGTGCTCGACGCGGCCTATGCCGAATATGTCCGCCGCAACGATTACGCCTCCGGCCTCGAACTCGTGGCCGAGAGCGAGAATGTCGTGATGACGCGCACCTTCTCGAAAATTTACGGGCTGGCCAATCTCCGCATAGGCTGGATGTATGGCCCCGCGCACATCATCGACGCGCTCGAGCGCATCCGGGGTCCCTTCAACGTCAACGGCGCCGCGATCGAGGCCGGGGCCGCTGCCATCGCCGACGAGGCGCATGTTGCGGCCTCCATCGAGCACAATGATCAATGGCTTGCCTGGACCACGGCCGAACTGGAGACGCTCGGCCTCACCGTCACGCCCTCGGTCGGCAACTTCGTCCTGATCCATTTCCCGGTGACGCCCGGAAAGACGGCGAAGGACGCCGACGCCTTCCTGACGCAGCGCGGCCTGATCCTGCGCGGCGTCGGTGCATACGGGCTGCCCGGCGCCCTGCGCATGACCATCGGCACCGAGGAGGCGAATCGGCTGGTCGTCGCTGCGCTCACCGAGTTCATGGGCGGCGTCTTCGTGGGCAACGGCTGATGCCCGCCCAGGAGAGCTTTGCACCGCGCCGGTCCGAGCCGGTCTTCGCGCGGCTCGTGATCATCGGTATCGGCCTGATCGGCTCGTCGATCGCCCATGCGGCGAAAGATCTCAACCTCGCCGGTCGCGTCGTTCTTTATGATCGCGACGAGGGCGTGCGCCAGCGCGCCCGCGAACTCGGCCTTGGCCACGAGATCGCTGACACCGCCGCTGGCGCCGTCCAGAACGCCGACCACATCATCCTCTGCGTGCCGGTGGGCGCCTGCGGCGGGGTCGCAGCCGAGATCGCCGCGTCGCTGAAGCCGGGCGCGATCCTGTCGGATGTCGGATCGGTCAAGAACGCGGTGGTCGAGGCGGTGCTGCCGCATCTGCCCGAAGGCGTGCATTTCGTGCCCGCCCACCCGGTCGCCGGCACCGAGAATTCCGGTCCCGATGCCGGCTTCCCGAGCCTCTTCCTCAACCGCTGGTGCATCCTGACACCGCCGGACGGCACGGACGAGACGGCAACCGCCCGCACCCGCCAGTTCTGGGAGGGCATGGGCGCGATCGTCGAGATCATGACGGCGCCGCATCATGACCTCGTGCTGGCCGTCACCAGCCATCTGCCGCATCTGATCGCCTACAACATCGTCGGCACGGCTGAGGATCTGGCGGCGGTGACGCAGTCG
>QBLV01000005.1:49329-58768 GCA_003241815.1 Hyphomicrobiales bacterium
GAGGTGATCAAGTTCTCGGCCGGCGGCTTCCGCGACTTCACCCGCATCGCGGCCTCCGACCCGACGATGTGGCGCGACGTCTTCCTGCACAACAAGGATGCGGTGCTGGAAATGCTCGGTCGATTCAGCGAGGACCTGGCGGTGCTGACGCGGGCCATCCGCTTCGGCGACGGCGACACGCTGCACAAGCACTTCACCCGCACCCGCGCCATCCGCCGCGGCATCGTCGCGCTCGGCCAGGAAAAGCCCGAGACCGAAAAGCTGCGCAAGGATTGACGGAAAGACGGATTGATCAAAACCCGGCTGACGAAAAAAGCCGAAGCTTCCGCGCCAAGCCTCCTGCCTTCGCCTTGCCAAGAATCGGCCGGGCTGGTAGAGGCTGCCGCGTCGCCGCTTTAGCTCAGCTGGTAGAGCACCTCATTCGTAATGAGGGGGTCGGGGGTTCGAATCCCTCAAGCGGCACCACTTCACTCTCCGCAGTCCGGCCGTGGCCACTCCGCCCCGCGAGCGCCCCGACGCTGTGTTTGCCCATCTCTTCATCGCTGCCATGCCGCATATTGCTGCGCGCGCTCCGATTGCCCGGAGATTTTTTTGATGCCATGAATTGGTTCCCGGAGGAACTAATTCCATGCCTAGCCTGCCTCACGCCGATATCGTTCTCCAGAACGGCCCGGTCTATCTCGGGCTAAAGGAGGGCTACGCCTCGGCTGTCGCGCTTTGGGCGGGCAAGGTTCTGGCGACGGGCTCGGCCGCTGATATGGAGCCGCTGATCGGGCCCGGCACGAAGGTCATCGATCTCGCCGGCCGCATGGCGACGCCGGGCCTCTATGAGGCGCATCTCCACCTTCTGCCGCTCGGGCTGACCATGAAGGAGCTGGATATCCGGCCGCGCTTCGTGCGCACGCTGGACGGGCTGCTGGAGATGATCACCAAGGCTGCTGCGAAGGCGAAGCCCGGCGAATGGATCCTGGCGCGCGGCTACGACCATTTCGAACTCGACGTGAAGCGCCATCCGCACCGCACTGAGCTGGACAAGGCGGCGCCGAACAACCCGGTCTACATCGTGCGCGCCTGCGGCCATCTCTCGGTCGCCAATTCGCTGGCGCTTAAGATTGCGGGCGTCGATGAGAAGACCCCCGTTCCTGCCGGCGGCGCGATCGAGCAGGTCAACGGTGTGCTGACCGGGCTGATGGCCGAGAACGGCCGCGACGCCGTCAAGAAGGTCATTCCCGATCCGACCGACGAGGAACTCGTCGCGGCGATCGAGCGGGCAGGGCGCTATTGCAACTCCTTCGGCATCACCTCCGTGATGGACGCCGCCGTCGGCATGCGCTCGCAATACCGCGAAGTCGCCGCCTATCGCACGGCGCAGCGCACGGGCCGCCTGCCGGTGCGGACCAATATGTGCCTGCTCGGCGGGCATAACGGCATCGTCGAGCAATGCTTCGCGGATGGGCTGGTGACGGGGGCGGGCGACGACTGGCTCAGCGTCGGCCCGGTCAAGATCTTCACCGACGGCTCGGCTGGCGGCAAGACCGCGGCGATGAGCCTGCCTTATCTCGGCGAGCCGGAGACCAAGGGCATCTTTTGCCTGACGGATGACGAGATGGACGCGCTGACTCGCGATTATCACGCCAAGGGCTATCAGCTCGCCGTCCACGCGATCGGCGATGCCGCGATCGAGCAGACCCTGAACGCGATGGAGAACGGGCTGAACGACCATCCCGACCCCGACCGGCGCCACCGCATCGAGCATTGCGGCTTCAATTCGAAGGAGCAGATCGCGCGCATGGTCGCGCTCGGCATCGAGCCGGTGCCGCAGCCGGTCTTCATCTATGATTTTGGCGATCTCTATCTGTCGGTGCTGGAACAGGACCGCGTTGATGCCTGCTATCCGATGCGCGACTGGATCGAAGCCGGGCTGAAGCCCGCCGCCTCCTCGGATGCGCCGGTCTGCGACGCGAACATCTGGCCCAACATCTACACCATGCTGACGCGCAAGACCGCGCGCGGCACGGTCATCTCGCCGGACCAGACGCTGACCATCGACGAGGTCATCTCCGCCTATACCGAGTTCGGGGCCTATGTGAACCGCTGCGAGGATAGCCGGGGCCGCCTCCTGCCGGGCATGGCCGCCGATGTCGCGATTTTCTCGCGCGACCTATCGCAGGCGACGCCGGAACAGCTCTTGCACGAGACCCGCTGCGACATGACGATCATCGCAGGCAAGGTTGTGTACGAGGCGGAAGTGTGATGGTGGCTGCGTTGCCCTGTCGGAAAAGAACACTGGAAACACCGCGTCATCCCGGACAAGCGGCCGCAGGCCGCGCCGATCCGGGATCCATCATAGGGCGCCGTCGCGCCTTAAGATGGATCCCGGAGCTTCGCTTCGCTGCGTCCGGGATGACGGGGTGTTTCTCTGAAATAGCGATGAGCTGGCGCGTCGAATGCTGAACCACATCGCCCAGCGCCTCGCCATGTCTGTGCCGGTTCTGCTCGGCGTGCTGCTGTTCGGCTTCCTGCTGCTGCAACTCGTCCCGGCCGATCCCGCCGCGATCGTTGCCGGTCCCATGGCCAGCCCCGAACTGGTCGAACAGGTCCGCAAAGATCTCGGCCTCGATCGGCCGATCTTCGTGCAGTTCGGAATTTATCTCTCCCGCGTGCTGCAGGGCGATCTTGGCGTCTCGCTGATCTCCAACACCAGCGTCATCGCGGAACTGGGCGAAGCGATCGGCCCGACCGCCGAATTGATGTTCGCCTGCCTGGTCTGGGCCGTTCCGCTGGGGATCGCGCTGGGCACGATCGCGGCTGTCTATCGCGGCCGCTTGCTGGACCGGATCGTGATCGCGATCTCGGTCGCCGGCGTCTCGACACCGGTGTTCTTCATCGGGCTGATCCTGATGCAGTATGTGGGCTATCATTGGGGTCTGCTGCCTTTTATCGGGCGCGGCGGCCCGCTTTGGAGCGCGGAGGGCCTCGCTGCCATCGCGCTCCCGGCCTTGACGCTCGGCCTCGTTTTCATCGGCCCGATCGCACGGATGACGCGCACCGCCGCGCTGGAGGTGTTGAGCACCGACCATGTCCGCACCGCCCGCGCCAAAGGGCTGTCGGAGCGCGCCGTGGTGATGCGCCATGTGCTGCGCAACGCGCTGATCCCGGTGGTGACGCTGATCGGCCTGCAGGCCGGCTACCTGCTCGGCGGCGCCGTCGTCACCGAGACGATCTATTCCTGGCCGGGCGTCGGTCGGCTCGCGGTGGGTGCGATCCTGGCGAGCGATTTCCCGCTGGCGCAGGGCGCGATCCTGGTGCTGGCTCTGGCCTTCCTGATCATCAATCTCATCGTCGACATGCTCTACGCCGTGCTCGATCCACGGGTGGACAAGCATGGCTGACATCACTGCCGCAGCCCCCGTCGCCAGCCGCCCGCTCAAGGCTTTCGGCCGCCGCATCCTCAAGGACAAGCTCGCCTTGCTGGCGGCCTTCATCCTGCTCTTCATCGTGCTGGCGGCCCTGTTTGCGCCTTGGCTCGCGCCTTTCGATCCCTACAACACCACGCGCCGACCCTTCATCCCGCCGATCTGGAGCGAGGGCTCGCTCCCGCAATACTGGCTCGGCACGGACGGGCAGGGCCGCGACATGCTCTCGCGCCTGCTCTACGGCACGCGGCTGACTCTGGTGATGGGTCTGGCCTCGATCGTCATCGGCGGAGGCGTGGGCGCGCTGATCGCGCTGCTCGGCGTCTATTACCGCCGGCTCGATCCTTACATCATGCGGGCCGCCGACATCCTGCTCTCCTTCCCGGCCATTCTGCTCGGGCTGGCGCTCGCGGCCGTCGTCGGGCCGGGCCTGACGGCGATCGTCATCGCGCTGTCGATCGCGACGATTCCCGACGTAGCGCGCATCACCCGCAGCGCCGCCATCGTCATCATGGGCCAGGACTACATGGAGGCCGGCCGTGCCATGGGCCTGCCCGACCGCACCCTGATCTGGCGCTATCTGGCGCTGAACTGCCTGTCGCCGGTTTTCGTCTTCATGACACTGCGTTTCGGCCAGATCATCCTGATCGGCGCGGCTTTGTCGTTCCTCGGGCTCGGCGTGCGCACACCCGAGGCCGAACTTGGCATGATGGCCTCGCTCGGCCGCGACGCGCTGTTTTTCGCGCCGCATATCTCGCTTTTGCCGAGTCTCGTGATCATCGCCATCGTGCTCTGCGTCAATCTGCTGGGCGACGCCCTGCGCGATCTGCTCGATCCGCGCATGAGGAACCAGTGAGGCCAACCGAACTGCTCGTTTCAAAACAAAAGGGGAGAACGATCGTGAAGCATCTGACATCCATCGCAGCCGGCGCCCTGCTGGGGCTGACGGCCCTGGCCGGCCCCGCCCTGGCGCAAGGCTCCAACACCAGCCTGACCATCGTGCGCGAGGTCGACAGCGACCGCTACGACCCCCACCGCTCGACCGCGCGCGCGGCCTCCGAGGTCATCTTCATGATGGCCGACACGCTGGTCTCGCTCGACCACGACATGTCGACAATCAAGCCCGGCCTCGCCACCTCCTGGACGATGTCGCCCGACGGCAAGACCTACACCTTCAAGCTACGTAATGATGTCTCCTTCTGCGACGGCAAGAAATTGACCGCGCAGGACGTGGTCTACTCGATGAAGCGCTGGATCGACCCGGCAACGCGGTCGCCCGTGCGCTGGCGCGCCGGCAAGGTCGACGACATCGTCGCGGTCGACGACACCACGGTCGAGTACAAGCTGACCGCGCCGTTCTCGGAGTTGCTCTACCAGCTGACCCAGAGCTTCGCCGTCATCATGGACAAGGCCAATGTCGAGGCGCTGGGCGCCGATTTCGGCGTCAAGGGCTTCAACGGCACCGGCCCCTATTGCTGGGGAGACTGGAAGCCGCGCAACGAATTCCGCCTGAAGAAGCACGCGGCCTACAAATGGGGCCCGCCGATCTACGAGAACAAGGGCGCCGCGCAGATCGAGGAGATCGTCTGGAAGATCGTGCCGGAGGAGAACACCCGCCTTGCCGCCGTGATGACCGGCCAGAGCCAAGTCACGCAATATGTCCCCTATTCAGGGCTGTCGCAGATCCGCGCCAACAAGAACCTCAAGCTGGTCGACTCCAAGGAAGCCTTCTGGACGTATTTCGTCGGCTTCAAGATCGACAAGGAAGGCGTCAACGACCCTGCCGTGCGCAAGGCCATGGTGATGGCCGTCGATCAGAAGGCGATTGCCGACAACCTCTATTTCGGCGAGGTCGAGCCCGCCTACAGCTACATCTCCAGTGAGGCGCTCGACTGGAACAAGGCGGTCATGCCGATCAAGACCAATGTCGAGGAGGCCAACAAGATCCTCGACGCCGCCGGCTGGGTGAAGGGCGCCGACGGTTTCCGCGCCAAGGATGGCAAGAAGCTCTCGCCCGTCGCCTATGGCTTCACCGGCTCGACCTGGCAGAAGCTGATGGAGGCGATCCAGGGCGATCTGCGCAAGATCGGCGTGGATCTTCGGGTCCAGCTCTTCGATGCCACTATTGCCTGGGGCAAGATGGCGACGCAGGAATTCGACATGTTCGGGATGAGCTTCCCCTATATCTCGGCCGGCGACGCGCTGAACCTCTACTTCCCCTCGGCCAATGCGCCTACGCCCAACCGGATGAACTGGAAGGACGCCGAGACCGACGCGCTTCTCACCAAGGGCATGACCGCGCTCAACGACGCCGATCGCGCTGCCGCCTATGGCGAGGTGCTGAAGAAGGTGCATGAGGCGGCGGTCTGGCTGCCGCTCTATCATGAGCCGATGAAGATCGCGGCCTCGGCGCGGCTGGCCCCTTTCAAGGCGCACAACATCTATGGTTGCGGATTGTACAAGGGCCTGGACCTGAAGTTCGTTCGCTGAACCTCGTCATTCTCGGGCGAAGCGAAGCGCAGACCCGAGAAGCTGTTGCAGGAGATGCTCGGGTCAAAGCCCGAGCATGACGCCATTTTTGTTTGGCCGGAGCCTTTGCCATGACCATCACCCTCATCCGCAACGCGAGCTGGATCGTCGCCTACGACGCCAAGGCCAAGGGCCATGTCTATCTGCGCGACGGCGACGTCGCCTATGACGGCGACCGCATCCTTCACGTCGGCGGGACCTACAAGGGCAAGGCCGACGCCACCATCGACGGGCGCGGCAGGATGGTCATGCCCGGCTTGGTCAACATCCATTCGCACCCGTCCTCGGAAGCTATGACCAAGGGCTGGAACGACGAGCTCGGCTCGCCGAAGATGTACGGTACGGCGCTTTACGAGTTCATGCCGCTGTTCCGCTGCGACCCGCAGGGCATCAAATCCTGCGCGCAGGTGACCTATTCCGAACTGCTGATGTCGGGCGTCACCACGCTGGTCGACATGTCGGTCGCCTGGGATGGTTGGCTTGAGACGTTCAAGGCCTCGGGGCTGCGCGGCGTCTTCTCGCCGATGTACCGCTCGGCCCGCTGGTACACCGATAACGGCCATCTCGCGAAATATGAATGGGACGAGAAGGCCGGGGAGGCCGCGATGGCCGCCGCCATGAAGCTACTGGATCAGGTCGCTGCCGACGACTCCGGCCGGCTTTCGGGCATGGTCTCGCCCTCGCAGATCGACACTTGTACGCCCGAATTGATCCAGGCGAGCTATGCGGAAGCGGAGGCGCGTAAAGTTCCCTTTCAGATCCACGCCGCCCAGAGCGTGGTCGAGTTCCACGAGATCACCCGCCGCCATGGCATGACGCCGGTCGAGTGGCTGGAATCGCTCGATGTGCTCGGGCCGTTCTCGATCATCGGCCACGGCATCTTCCTCGACCATCACTCTTCGGTGAAATGGCCGGCCACCGACGATCTCGGCTGCCTCGTCGAGACCGGCACCAATGTCGCCCATTGCCCGATCGTGTTCCAGCGCCGCGGCATCGCGATGCAGAGCTTCGGGCAATATGTCGCCGCCGGCGTCAATGTCGGCATCGGCACCGACACCTATCCCCATCACATGCTGGAGGAACTGCGCGCCGTCTGCATCGGCTCGCGCATGATGGGCGAGGACGTCTATGACGTCCGCACCTCGGACGCCTTCAACGCCGCGACGCTGGGCAGCGCCAAGGCGCTCGGCCGGGACGATATCGGCCGCCTCGCCAAGGGCGCCAAGGCGGACATCGTTCTGGTCGACGTGACGCATCCGATGATGCGCCCGCTGCGCGATCCCGTCCGGAGCCTGATCTACGCGGCCGGAGAGCGCGCGGTAACCACGGTCATCGTCGATGGCGTGACGGTGGTCGACAACGGCAAGGTCTTGACCATGGACTACCCAGCGGCTGCAGCCGAACTGGAGGAAGCCCAGCGCCGCGCCGAGCCCAACGTCAAGGGGCTCGACTGGGCCAAGCGCGACCATCTCGAAATCTCGCCTTTGACCTTTCCGACGAAGGCCTGATCCCGGCCGGTCGTCGATGCGGTCGATCTCCTGTCGATCCGGCCTGTTCCGACCGGAACAGCGCCGCGCCCGCCAGGCGCCTATTCCTGGTCGCGTCAGCGGGTCGGTCGGACCCGCTACGGAGCGGGAGGGCGACATGGCCAAGGTGATCGAAATTCTGGACGGCTCGATGTTCACGGTCGGGCTTGGTGTCGGCACCGGTCGGGCCAACAACCTCGACGATGTCACGCTGGTTCAGTATCTCCTGAACCTGTATTTCCAGCATCCGCAGCAGGCTCGCGTTCGGGAACTGGGCGGGGCCGCCAGCAAGGCGCTGGCGGTCGATGGCCTGTTCGGACCCAAGACCCGAAAGTCGATTGAGCTGTTCCAGGCCGCGATCATCACGATGGACAACGCCCGTGTCGCCATGGATGGCCGCGTCGACAGGCTACGTGACCAAAGCAGGATGATGACCGGCGCGCGGCAGGATTTCTATACAATTTTCGAACTCAACAGCTATGCCTGCAAGCTGAATTTCAATCATCACGATGCGATCGAACTGCGGCGCCGGTCCGATTTTCCGCCGCGCCTGACGCCGGCTGCGAGCCGCTATCTGGCAGGTCGTCGCTGATCAGTGGGCTGCGCAGTCTGATCGCCGCGCGGCTTGATCGTGACCAGAATGTCGCCGGCTGCGACCGTCACGCCTGTCTTCAAGGCAGCGCGGCAAACGATGCCATCGATCGGGCTCTTGAGTTCGATGAAAAGCTTCATCGACTCCAGCACCACCAGCACCTGTCCGGCCGTGACCTCGTCTCCCTCGCCGACATGGATCGCGGCGACGGTGCCGGGCATCGCTGCCCGCAAGGTGCCTCCACCGTCACCTCCTGCCGTCCGCTCCGCAGCCTCCGCCTCGATAGCCAGCGCGATTCGGATAAAGCCCTCGAAATCGCGATAGCGCAGCAACAGGCCGCCGGGCATCCGAAGACCATGGGCTGTCGTCGAGATGCCTCCCTGCATGACCCGCCAGTTCGTGCCGTTCTCAGGTGGACGAAGCACGATGTCGGATATGCCGTCGGGGCCTTCGACACGCGTGAAGCCGTGATGGGTCTCAACACGCAGCGGGACAGGGTCGTCGCCGATGGCAACCGAAAGATGGGTCGTGGCTGGACGACCGGCCGGCGCCAGCAGCCTGAATCCCGGGAGCGATCGCCATGGTCCCGCGCCGGCAAGGGGCTTGCCGCCGGCGTCGCCCGCCGCGAGCCAAAGCGCTGCGGCGACCGCGCGAAGGTCCGACTGAGCCTCCTGTCCCGACTGCCATCCTTCCGGCCAGCTTTCCTTCAGCAGCAACGTCGTCGCGCGCCCCTCGACGAAGGCCGGCTGACGCAGTGCGTCGATCAGGAACGGCCTGATCGTGCGGGGCCCGAGCACCACCATCCGGCCGAGCCCCTCGCCGAGCCTGCGCACGGCCTCTGCCCGATCAGCCGCATGGGCGATGACCTTGGCGAGGAGCGAGTCGTAATGCATGGAGACGATGCTGCCGGTTTCGACACCGCTATCGACGCGCAAGCAGGCCGGCTCGCTCCACAGCACGATGCGGCTGGTGTCGGGCCGGAAACCTTCATCGGCGCGCTCCGCGGTCAGCCGCGCTTCGATCGCGTGGCCGGAGCAGGCGATCTGGTCCTGGCGCAGCGGCAGCGTCTCGCCCGCCGCGATTCTGATCTGCCATTCGACCAGATCGAGCCCGGTGACGGCTTCAGTGACCGGATGCTCGACCTGAAGGCGCGTGTTCATCTCGAGGAAGAACACGTCCTCGGTCACGGCATCGACCAGGAACTCGACTGTGCCGAGATTGTCGTAGTTGATGGCGCGCGACAGCCGCAGCGCATGGTCGTGCAGCGCCGCGCGCGTTTCCGGCCGCAAATTCGGCGCCGGCGCCTCCTCGATCAGCTTCTGGTTGGCGCGCTGCACAGAGCAGTCGCGCTCGAACAGATGGACGAGATTGCCATG
>QBLV01000005.1:58778-74880 GCA_003241815.1 Hyphomicrobiales bacterium
GATCAGCAACCGTCCATCGCCGAATGCGGCCTCAGCTTCGCGGGCGGCGGCGATGATAGCGCCGTCGAGTTCGGCTTCGTCCTCGACCTTGCGGATGCCCTTGCCGCCACCGCCGGCCGAGGCCTTGACCATCACCGGCAGGCCGATACGCAGTGCTTCGGCCCGCAACACCTCCGGCGACTGGTCGGCCCCGTCATAGCCGGGCACGCCGGGGACGCCGGCCTTCCGCGCGATGTCCTTGGAGCGGATCTTGTCGCCCATCGCATCGATTGCAGTCGCCGACGGGCCGATGAAGACGATGCCGTTGGCCTCGCAGGCGTCGATCAGGTCGAGCCGCTCCGACAGGAAGCCGTAACCCGGATGGATCGCCTGTGCGCCGGTCGCGAGCGCCGCCTCAATGATGTTACCCGCCCGAAGATAGCTTTCGCGCGCCGGCGCAGGACCGATCCGCACGGCACGGTCGGCAAGCCGCACATGCAGGGCCTGCGTATCCGCATCCGAATGCACCGCGACCGTGCGGATACCCATCCGGCGGCAGGTTCTAACGATGCGACAGGCGATCTCGCCGCGATTGGCGATCAGGATGGTGTCGAACATCAGCTTCTTCTTGTCATTCCGGGGCTTCGCGCAGCGAAGAACCCGGAGCGCACGACCGGGCGAGCGTTGATGACCGGGTTTGGCACAGGTTTCTCCCGGTCGTGGGCTCCGGGTTCGGCCCTTCGGGCCGCCCCCGGAATGACATTGGGAGGCGAAGCCATCACCATCACATCCGGTACACGGGCCGCGGGTTCGTATCGCGTGGCTCGCCCGCCGATAGGGCCAGGCACAGGCCCAGCACATCGCGCGTCTGTGCGGGCTCGATGATGCCGTCGTCCCAGAGCCGGGCAGTGGCGTAGTAGGGGTCGCTCTGCTCCTCGAACTGGGCGCGGGTCTTCGCGTCGAGTTCGGCGATGGCAGCTTCGTCGGCGACGCCCTTGAGCGATTGCCGCCGCAGCTCGGTCACGACATTGGCCGCCACCTCCGGGCTCATCGTCGCGATCCGCGCATTGGGCCAGGAGAACAGGAAGCGCGGCCGGAAACCCCGCCCACACATGCCGTAATTGCCGGCGCCATAGGAGCCGCCGATCAGCACGGTGTATTTCGGCACCCGCGCATTCGAGACGGCATACACCAGCTTGGCCGAGTGCTTGGCGATGCCGCCGCGCTCGGCCTCCGTGCCGACCATGAAGCCGGTGATGTTCTGTAGAAACAGCAGCGGAATCTGGCGCTGGTCGCAGAGTTCGATGAAATGCGCGCCCTTCACCGCCGATTCCGAGAACAGCACGCCGTTATTGGCGATGATCCCGACATCATGGCCATGGATGCGCGCGAAGCCCGTGACGAGCGTCGCGCCATAGTCGGGCTTGAAGGCGTTGAAGGCGCTGTCGTCGACGATCCGGGCGATGACTTCGCGCACGTCATAAGGCCGGCGCAGATCGGTCGGGACGAGATCGACGAGATCGGCCGGGTCGAGCTTCGGGGGCACGGGGGCATGCGGCGGCTCGACCAAAAAGCCCGTTGCGCCGAGCGAGCCAACGATCTCGCGCAGCTTCGCCAGCCCCTCCATCTCGTTTTGCACCAGATGATCGGCGACGCCCGAGACCTGGCTGTGCATCTCGGCGCCGCCCAGCGTCTCGCCGTCGACGATCTCGTGGATCGCGGCTTTCACGATCGGCGGGCCACCGAGATGGATGCGGCCCGTGCCCTTGACCATGATGACCTCGTCCGACAGCGCCGGGATATAGGCCCCGCCGGCCGTTGCGGCCCCGAAGACGATCGAGAGTTGCGGGATGCCGGCCGCCGACATCCGGCACTGGTTGTAGAAGGAGCCGCCGAAATGATCGCGGTCGGGGAAGACCCGGTCCTGTTCGGGCAGGAAGGCGCCGCCGCAATCGACAAGATAAAGGCAGGGCAGGCGGTGCTCCTGCGCGATCTCCTGCGCCCGCAGATGCTTGCGCACCGTCTCGGCGAAGAAGGAGCCGCCCTTTACCGTGGCGTCATTGGCGATCAGCATGCAGGCCCGGCCCTGGACGATGCCGATGCCGGTGACGATGCCGGCGCCGGGCACGGCGTTGCCATAGAGCCCCCAGGCGGCGAGCGGCGAGAGTTCCAGGAACGGCGCCTGTGGATCGAGCAGCAGATCGATGCGCTCGCGTACCATGATCTTGCCGCGCGCTTCGTGACGCTCGCGCATCCTGTCGCCGCCACCTCCCGCGACGAGGGCGTGACGCTCGCGCAGGGTCTCCAGCATGGCTGAGAGCGGGGGAGGGGCTGGTGACGACGCAATGTCCGACATGCGGGCTCTCGCTTGCCGTCGTCCCGGGCGAGGCGCAGCGTAGACCCGGGATGACGCATTTCCTCGTTGAGGCGGCACACCTTGATCTCGGCGCTTCATTCACCTACCGTCCGGTAGGTAGTCAGATCGCCGCACTGCGGTCAAGCCGGGAGGAAGCCATGTCGGCCGTCGAGAAGCTCGCAGGCGAAAATGTTCGCCGCTCGCCCTATTTCACCGAGGAACACGAAGCATTGCGGACGCAGATCCGCCGCTTCGTCGAGACCGAGATCAAGCCGCATGCGCTTGCCTGGGAAGAGGCCGGCTTCGTCCCGCGCGAGGTGTTGCGCAAGATGGGGGCTCTCGGCTTCCTCGGCATTCGCTACCCCAGCGAATATGGCGGCTCCGAGATGGACACGATGGCGACCGTGGTCCTCGCGGAAGAACTCGGCCGCTCGACCTTCTCCGGCGTGGCGATCACCGCGCTCGTCCACACCGACATGGCCTCGGTTCACATCGCCAATGCCGGCAGCCAGGCCCAGCGCGACCGGCTGATGCCGGGCATCATCGCAGGCGAGACGATCGTCGCGGTCGCGGTCACCGAGCCCGATGCCGGCTCTGATGTGAAAGGCATCCGCACCACCGCACGGCGCGAGGGCGATACTTACGTGCTGAACGGCGCCAAGGTCTACATCACCAACGGCGTCCATGCCGATCTCTACTGCGTCGCGGCCAAGACGGATCTGTCGGCGAAGCCTTCGCAATCGGTCTCGATCTTCCTGGTCGAGAAGGGCACGCCGGGCTTCACCGTCGCGCGCGAACTCGACAAGCATGGCTGGCGCTCCTCGGACACCGCCGAATTGGTCTTCGAGGATTGCCGCATCCCGGCCGAGAACCTGCTCGGGCAGGAGGGGCGCGGCTTCTACGCGATCATGAGCAACTTCCAGAACGAGCGCACGGTGATCGGCGCCATGGCGATCGGCGAGGCGCAGGCCGCGATCGATCTGACGCTGGACTACGTCAAGACCCGCAAGGCCTTCGGCGCGCCACTCTGGGACAAGCAGGCGATCCGCCAGAAGCTCGCCATGCTCGCCGCCAAGGTCGAAGCCGGGCGCCAGCTCGTCTATCACGCGGCCTTCCTCGACGCTCAGGGGCTCGATGCCACCCGCGAGGTCTCGATGGTGAAGGCCTACTGCGGCGAGCTCGTCAACGAGGTCATGTATGCCTGCCTGCAGTTCCATGGCGGCATGGGCTACATGCGCGAGAGCACGATCGAGCGCATGACCCGCGACGCCCGCGTCCAGTCGATCGGCGGCGGCGCGACGGAGGTCATGCTGGAAGAGGTCGCGAAGCGGTTGTGAGCACCTTTTGTCAGTCGGGGGCTTCGCGTCAGCAAAGAACCCGCAACCCACGACGGGCTGCAACCCGGCGGCTCTCCGACATCGGCTCGATGGGTGCTACCCGTTGCGGCCCACCCAGTCATGGGTTCCGGCTTCCGCCCTGTGGCCCGTACCGGAATGACCGGGGGGCGGAATGAGCGCTGTCGAGAAGCAGGCGGTCTCTCAATCAGAAGGTGGCTCACGCCGCCTCATCCTCGATACGGCCGCCCGTCTGCTGCGCTCCGGCGGCTATCACCAGACGACGCTCCGCGAGATCGCCGAGGCCGTCGGCATCCGCAAGGCGAGCCTGTATTACCACTTCGCGTCGAAGGAAGAGATCGTCGAGGCGGTCGTCAATGACGGCGTGCGCTTCGTCCATGAGGCGGTCGTCGCGGCGCTGGCCGCCACGGAAAGTGCCGCGCCTCGCAAGCGGCTCGAGGCCGCGATCGGCGCCCATCTCACGGCGCTCCACGGCAACAGCGACTACACCAGCGCCAGCATCAAGGTCTTCACCTTCGGAGAGAACCCGGCGCCCGAGAGCGTGCGCGGCGTCCGGCGCGTTTATGAGGATGTCTGGCGCGGGCTTATCGCCGAATTGCAAGCTGCGGGCACGCTCTCGGCCCGGCGTTCGCCCGATGCGTTGCGCCTCTTCCTGCTCGGTGCGCTCAACGGTTCGATCGACTGGTATCGTCCGGGCCGCTTCGACGTCGCGGCGCTGGCGGCCGAGTTCACCGCCCTGATCGCGCATGGAGAACAGGGCGATGCGGCGTTGTTCGACGCTGACGCGTCGAGCGCGAGCCGCTAGCCTGCGATCAGCCGGGCGCGCATGGGGGCGCGTCCGCGGATCAAAGGACACATGCCGGCATGCGCGCTTTCTATCATCCCGATCAGTCGTTGCACGATCCCAAGCAGTATCTGCGCTTCGGCGCCGTCGTCGCGCCCAAGGACCTGCCGGAACGCACGGCCCGCCTGCTGGGAGCGCTCGAGAAGCACGGCATCACGCCCGAACGGCCGGCCTCGCATGGCACCGAGCCTGTGCTGGCGATCCATGATGCCGGCTTCGTCACGTTCCTCGAAACCGCCTGGGCGCGCTGGCAGGATCTGCCGGCCGAGCGCGGACCCGAGGTCTGGCCCAGCACCTTCCCCTATTGGAGCGGACGCACGGACGAGGATGTCCGCCCGCCCTGTCGCCCGACCGGTTTCATCGGCCAGCTCGGCTGGTATCTCGGCGACATGTCGGTGCCGATCGGCGAGCATTGCTGGCATTCGACGCTGCTCTCGGCCGAGACGGCGGTGACGGCCGCCGATGCGATCATCGCTGGCGAGGAGGCCGTCTACTCGCTCTGCCGCCCTTCGGGTCACCATGCCCGCGCCGACCGCGCCACCGGCTTCTGCTACCTCAACAACACCGCGATCGCCGCCCAGCGGCTGCGTTCGAAGTTTAAGAAGGTCGCGATCCTCGACGTCGATGCCCATCACGGCGACGGCACGCAGCAGATCTTCTATCGCCGCGACGATGTGCTGACGATCTCGGTCCATGCGGACCCGTCGAACTACTATCCGTTCTACACCGGCTATGAGGACGAACGCGGCAATGGCCCCGGCGAAGGCTTCAACCTCAACCTGCCGCTGCACCATGGTGCCGGCGGGGCCGAAATGGCGGCGGCCGTCGATCGGGCAGGCGCGGCGATCCGCGCCTTCGGTGCCGACGTCGTCATCGTCGCGCTCGGCTACGACGCCCACAAGGACGACCCGATCGGCGTGCTCAAGCTCGACGCCGCCGATTTCGGTACCATCGCTACGCAGGTGAAGTGCTTCGGTCTGCCGACGCTGGTCGTGCAGGAGGGCGGCTACGCGATCGAGGCGATCGGCGAGTGCCTGGATGCGTTTCTGGGCGGCTTTAAGAGCTGACCTTTCCGAACGAGGCGCGAGGAACCCCTCTCCTGTAAGGAGAGGGGCAGGGGAGAGGTGTCGGCCCCTGGACCAGTTGCGACGTCGTTTTCCGAACTCATATGAGGCCGCGGAAGGGTTACGGCCAACCGTCCAACGGCCGACCCCTCACCCTGCCCTCTCCCTCTGGGAGAGGGTTCCCCGCGCCCTTTTCGGTGAGGTGATCTCTAAATCACCGCCTCGATCAGGAACGGCCCTTTGCGCGAGAGCGCACCCTTGAACAGCTTGGTGAATTCCTCGGCTGTGGTCGCGCGGGCGGCTTCCACGCCCATGCCGCGCGCCATCGAGACCCAGTCCAGCGCGGGCTCGTCGAGATTGAGCATCAGCGTGGCGTTTCGGCCGAAATCATTGACGCCCACCGCGCGCATCTCGCCATGCAGGATCGCATAGGTCCGGTTGGCGAAGATCACCGTGACGATGTCGAGGTTCTCGCGCGCCTGAGTCCACAGGCCCTGGACCGTGTACATGCCCGAGCCGTCGGCCTGCATGCCGATGACCTTGCGGTCGGGGCAGGCCACCGCCGCGCCGACGCACATCGGGATGCCCTCGCCGATCGCGCCACCGGTGAGCTGCAGGTAATCGTGCTGCGGTGCGTTGTGGCACTGCTGATAGAACACGCGGCCCGACGAAACCGACTCGTCGCAGATGATCGCGTTCTCGGGCAGCAGCCGCGCCACGATGGTGCAGACCTTGTCGGCGTCGAGATCGCCGGTCGGCAGCCCCGTTTCGGTCTGGGCCTTGGCGATAAAGGCGGGCTCCGCTTTCGTCGCGCCGGTTTCCGCCGCCAGCGCGTCGAGCGCGCCGACGAGATCGTCGCCCATCACACCGAGCGTGGTGACGATGCAGCCGTCGTGGATCAGCCGGCCGGGCTTGCCGGGATAGGCGAAGAAGCCGACCGGAATCTGCGCGCCCACCAGGACGAGCAGGTCGATGTCCTTCAACTGCTCCAGCGCCATGTCGACGGGATAGAACACTTTGGGGATCGCGACGCGGCCCGCGCCGCGCTCGATTCGCCCGTTCGACATCTGCCCGTACATCTTGCAGCCCGTCGCCGCGCAGATCCGCGCTGCCGTCTCCAGCGGCCCTTCACGCAGCGACGCGCCGGTCATCATCAGCGCGGCGCGCGCGCCATGCTTGCGAAGCGCTGCCGCGACCTCGCGCACCGTCTCCGCCGCGACGGTCTTGAACGCCGGAACCGGGGTCGCCACGACCTCGGCCGGCTCGACCGAACCCCAGGCGCAATCGCCCGGCAGGATCACGGTCGCGACGCCCGGCAGCGACATCGCGGCCGCATAGGCGTCTCCGATCGCGGGGCCGACATCCTCCGGCGTCGCGATGCGGTGGACGTAATGAGACATCGGCCGCGCCAGGCTCTCGATGTCGCTGGTCAGCGGCGCGTCGTGCTGGAGATGGTAGGTCGCGTGGTCGCCGACGACGTTGAGCATCGGCGTCCAGGCGCGCCTGGCATTGTGCATGTTCGCCAGCGCGTTCGCCATTCCGGGCCCGCAATGCAACAGCGTGGCGGCGGGCTTGTCGGCCATGCGGGCATAGCCATCGGCTGCGCCCGTCACCACGCCCTCGAACAGGCCGAGCACGCAACGCATCTCCGGCTTGCGGTCGAGCGCCGCGACGAAATGCATCTCGGAGGTGCCGGGATTGGCGAAACAGACATCAACGCCGTTGACGAGCAGCGTGTCGCAGAGGCGGTCGGCACCGTTCATTCGGATCATTCCTGGGTAAAGAAGAAGCAGGTCGTTCGAGCAGCGCTCAGGGGAAGGGATGTTCCCCGCCCTGTCAAACAAGAGAATGTCATCGTCATCTCTCGCTGCGGTGATGACGGCTTGACGGATTTGCATATGCATTTAACCTTTGCTGGAACGAAGGTTGCATCCGGCCGTGCCATGCGGTGCGATGGATGTCAGTCCTCGCACGAAGCCGGACATCACAAGGGGAAGGGTCGCGTCATGACGACATTGAAGCGTATGGGAACAGTGGCGGGTCTGGGCCTGGCTACGGCACTTCTGGCCGGCGGCGCGCAGGCGCAGACCAAGGTCAATATCGGCATCTCGGGCTGGACCGGCTTCGCGCCGCTGGTGCTGGCCAAGGAGGCTGGGATCTTCGCGAAGAACGGCCTCGACGTGACCATCAAGAAGATCCCGCAGAAGGACCGCCATCTGGCGATCGCCTCAGGCGACATCCAGTGCGCGGCCACGACCGTCGAGACGTGGATCGGTTGGGATGCCGCCGGTGTGAAGACCAAGCAGATTTTCCAGCTCGACAAGAGCTACGGCGCCGACGGTATGGTGACGCGCAGTGCAACCGCCTCGATCAAGGATCTGAAGGGCAAGACGGTCGCGGCGTCCGCGCCCGGCACCTCGCCCTATTTCGCACTGGCCTGGTTCCTGAAGGAGAACGGCATGTCCGTTAAGGACGTGACCGTCGTCAACATGGAGCCGGGACCGGCCGCGCAGGCCTTCATTGCCGGCCAGAACGACGCCGCGATGACCTATGAGCCTTATCTCTCGGCCGTGCGCGACAAACCCGACGCCGGCAAGATCATCGCGACAACGCTCGACTATCCGATGGTGATGGACACCTTCGGCTGCACGCCGGCCTTCCTGGCCGCCAATGACGCGGGCGCCGCCGCGCTGACGAAGAGCTATTTCGAGGCGCTCGACCTGATCAAGGCCGACCAGGCCAAGGCCTATGGAATCATGGGCGCCGATGTGAAGCAGTCCGCAGAGCAATTCGGCAAGTCGGCCGCTTTCCTGCGCTGGTCGGATGCGGAGGGCAACAAGGCCTTCTTCTCGGGCGAGTGGCAGGCCTTCTCGGCCAAGGCCGCCGACCTCCTTCTCGAGATCGGCCTGATCAAGGCCAAGCCCGATCTGAAGGATCTGGTCGAGACGAAATACGTCGCTGGCAAGTGAGCTGACGGGCTCGACCGTCATCCCGTCAGGCGCGGGGAACCCTCTCCCAGAGGGAGAGGGCAGGGTGAGGGGACGGCCGTTTGATACCGCTGCCGTGACCTGACAACCGCTTTGGTGCCCGCGCTCAACCAGTCTTAGGGCCTTCACCTCACCCCTGCCCCTTTCCTTACAGGAGAGGGGTTCCTCGCGCCTTTCGCCGACGCGATCGACGGATAACGACCCCATGAAACCCCTCCAGCCTGTCTCCGCGCCATCGCGCGTCGCCTACGGGATCGCCTTCTTCGCGCTGTTCGTGGCGCTGTGGTCGGTCGCCACCTTCGGCGGCTACGTCCAGAGGCTGTTCCTCGCCGACCCCATCACGATGGTGCGCGAGGGCTACAACCTGATGGTCGAATACGGCTTCGCCTACGACATCGGCATGACGATCTGGCGCGTCGTCGGAGGCTTCGTGCTGGCGGCGCTCGTCGCCCTGCCGCTCGGTATCGCAATGGGCGCCTACAAGCCGATCGAGGCGCTGCTCGAGCCCTTCGTCTCCTTCGCGCGCTACCTGCCGGCCTCGGCCTTTATCCCGCTGCTGATTCTCTGGGCAGGACTGGGCGAGGCGCAGAAACTCCTGGTGATCTTCATCGGCTCGGTCTTCCAGCTCATCTTGATGATCGCGGTCGCGGTCGGCGGGATCAGGCGCGACTTGGTCGACGCCGCCTATACGCTGGGCGCGACCGATACCTCGGTCGTGCGCCGCGTGCTGTTGCCCAACGCCGCCCCCGAGATCGCCGAGATCCTGCGCCTCGTGCTGGGCTGGGCCTGGACGTATGTCATCGTCGCCGAGCTGATCGGCTCGTCCTCGGGCATCGGCCATATGATCACCAACAGTCAGGCGCTGCTCAACACCGGGCAGATCATCTTCGGCATCATCGTTATCGGCCTGATCGGGCTGGTCTCGGATTTCCTGTTCAAGGCGGTCAACCAGCGGCTTTTCCCATGGGCCCAAAGATGAGTTGGGCGCAGAGGTAATTGAGCGCAAAGATGAGCAAGCTTCTTGTCGAGAATGTCGGGAAGGTCTTCCCTCCCCAGCGCGGCGGCCAGCCGACGCGCGCCTTGATGCCGACCTCGCTGAGCGTCGGCGATAACGACTTCATCGCCATTCTCGGTCCGTCCGGCTGCGGCAAGTCCACCTTGCTGCGTATTATCGGCGGGCTGGAGACGGCGAGCGAGGGCCGCATCATGCTCGATGGCACCCCGGTGTCCGGCCCCGGCGCCGATCGCGGCTTCGTCTTCCAGAGCTACACGCTGTTTCCCTGGCTGACGGTGGTGCAGAACATCGCCTTCGGCCTGCGCGAGAAGGGTGTGCCCGAGCGCCAGCGGCTCGACATCGCGCGCTCATGGGCCGACCGCGTCGGCCTGTCGAGCTTCGTCGATCATTTCCCCAAGCAGCTCTCCGGCGGCATGCAGCAGCGTACAGCGATCGCACGTGCGCTCGCCAACGACCCCAAGATCCTGCTGCTCGACGAGCCTTTCGGCGCGCTCGACAATCAGACCCGCGCCCTGATGCAGGAAATGCTGCTCGGCATCTGGGAACGCGAGCGCAAGACCGTGCTCTTCGTCACCCACGACATCGAGGAGGCGATCTTCGTCGGCTCGCGCGTCGTGGTGATGAGCGCGCGGCCTGGCCGCATCAAGGCCGACATCGTGGTCGATCTGCCGCATCCGCGCCCCTACACCATCAAGACCAGCCCGGAATTCGTCGCGCTGAAGGAGCGGCTGGTTGAGGAGATCCGCGCCGAGGTGATGGCGAGCGAGCACTGATATGCGCTGCGGGATAAGGATGCTGCGGTTCGATTGACATGCCTTTGCGATGATGGTTGTCTCTGGGTCAATTGGCCTGACCACATGGCCAAAGCGAGCTTCCGGACACGGAGGCCGGGGATGGAAACCGGGAGCAAGCTGTGCCGCTCGAAGCTGTCGAGTCGCCGCGTCTTTATCGCCAGATCGCCGACCAGCTTCGCCATCTTATCGATCGGCGCGAGTATCCGGTGGGCGGTCGGTTGCCGCCCGAGCGCGAGCTGGCGGAAAAGCTCGGCGTGTCGCGCCCGTCCGTCCGCGAGGCGCTGATCGCGCTCGAGGTCGAGGGCCGGGTTCGCATCCGCATGGGCTCGGGCGTCTATGTGATCGAGAGGCCCCCGGGCCGCGCGATACTCGCGGAGACGGCCAACGAGACGCCGGAAGGCCCCTTCGAAGTTCTCAAAGCCCGCCAGCTGGTCGAAAGCGCGGTATGCGCGGAGGCCGGTGCCCAGGCCGGCCCCAATGACATCGCCGTTCTCGACGATATTCTCGCGCGCATGGAAACACCGGAGTTGAGCAGTGACGAACTCGTCGCGCTCGACCGGGCCTTTCACGTCGCCATTACGTCGATACTGACCAATGCGGTGCTGGCGCGCTTCGTCGGCATGCTGTTCGACCAGCGTATCAACCCGTATTTCCGCCAGCTTGCGAGCTATTTCGAGAATGCGGAGTCCTGGCGGGATGCCGTCGCCGAACATCGCGAGATTCGCGATGCGATTGCGGCTGGAACGGGTGAGGGAGCGCGGGCGGCGATGCATCGCCACCTGCAACGCTCGCAGGAGCGTTTTTCACAGAGCTTCGGCGAAGGTCCTCCGAACGGAGGTCAAGCCCGCGGAGACCAAGCCAGCGGAGGTCAAGTCAGTCGTGGAAGCGGGCGGGGAAGGGTCGTTTCCCGGCTTGCCAAAAGGAGCTGACGCAACAAGAACTGGCGCAAGAAGAAGACGGACCGAAACGACGGTAACAAGACCAATCCCATGGGAGGGACCAAAGTGATGAAGACCTATCTGACGATGGCGGCTGTGGCCGCGAGCCTGATCGTCGCCGGCGCACCGGCGCAGGCCCAGACCAAGCTGAAATGGGCCCATGTCTATGAGACATCCGAGCCCTTCCACACCGAATCGGTCTGGGCGGCCGACGAGTTCAAGAAGCGCACCAATGGCCGCTACGAGGTCACCGTCTATCCGGCCTCGCAGCTCGGCAAGGAAACCGACATCAACCAGGGTCTGACGCTCGGCACTGTCGATATCATCATCTCGGGCTCAAGCTTCGCGGCGCGCGCCTATCCCCCCATCGGCGTGACCTACTACCCCTTCACCTTCCGCAGCCCCGAGCATCTGCTCGCCTATACCAAGAGCGATGTCTTCACCGACATGGCCAAGGGCTATCAGGAGAAAAGCGGCCATCAGATCGTCTCGGTCACCTATTACGGCACGCGCCACACCACCTCGAACAAGCCGATCAAGAGCTGCGCCGACATGAAGGGCCTCAAGATCCGCGTGCCCGATGTCCCGGCCTATCTCGCCATGCCGCGCGCCTGCGGCGCCAACACCGCCCCCATTGCTTTCGCCGAGGTCTATCTCGCGCTCCAGAACGGCACCGTCGAGGCGCAGGAGAACCCGCTGACCACGATCGAGGCCAAGAAGTTCTATGAGGTGCAGAAGCACATCGTCCTGACCGGCCACATCGTCGATCACCTGAACACGGTCGTCGCCAAGCAGCTCTGGGACAAGCTCTCGCCCGAGGACCGCAAGATCTTCAGTGAGGTCGCACAGGAGGCGTCTGCCCGCGCGACGAAGCAGATCCAGGCCTCCGAGGTCAAGCTGGTGCAGTTCTTCAAGGACAAGGGCCTGACCGTAACCGAGATCGACAAGGCCGACTTCCTCGCCAACGTGCAGAAGAACGTCACCTTCGAGCAGTTCGGCTACCGCAAGGCCGATTGGGACCGAATCCAGGCGGTCAAGTAAGCAGCAAAACCGCCTCCTCGCGATGACCGGCCCGGCATTGCGAGGAGGCAAGGCCGACGAAGCCATCCACCGCCGCCGGGCGCTGCCGTCCGGATGGCTTCGCCACGCTCGCAATGACGGCCAGCAGTCTGGTCGATCTCAAGACTGGACCAGCCATGACCATGACCCCGGAAATCCACACGCCGGTCACCAGCGAGGAACTCGCCCATGTCTTCGACGAGGCGGTGCCCCCGGCGGATCTCTCCGTCTACGGTATTGAGGACTGGATCACGATGGCCGCGTTCTGGGTCATGGTGGCCTGCGTCATCCTGCAGTTCTTCACCCGCTACGTCCTGAACAACTCCTTCGCCTGGACCGAGGAGATCGCGATCAACGCGCTGGTCGTCGTGGTCTTCCTCGGCGCCTCGCTCTGCGTGCGGGCCTCGCGGCACATCCAGGTCGATTTTCTCTACCGCTACATGTCGCCTGGTCTGGGCCGGATCATGGCGACCTTCGTCGATGTCGTGCGTATCGGCTTCTTCGCCTACGGAACCTGGCTGATGTACAAATACGCCTCGCTGATCCCCGACGAGATGATGACGACGGTCGACCTGCCGAAATCGATCATCTTCAACGCGGTCGTTCTCGCCTTCGCGCTGATGACGCTGCGGGCGCTCCACGTCGCCTGGCAGAATATGCGCCGAGGCTATTCCGTGCTGGAAAAGCCGGAAGCCTTCGACGGCTCGGAGGCCTGAGACCACCATGCTGATCCTGCTCGGTTCCTTCCTCGGCCTGATGATTCTCGGCGTACCCGTGGCGATCGCCATGGCGGTCGCCTCGCTGGCCTTCATCATCATCTCGGGCACCGTGCCCGACGTCATCCTCGCGCAGCGCATGATCGCGGGCGTCGAGAGCTTTCCGCTGCTGGCCGTGCCGTTCTTCATCCTGGCCGGCAACCTCATGAACATCGCCGGCGTGACCGGGCGCATCTACGCCTTCGCGGTTGCGCTCGTCGGTTGGATGCGAGGTGGCCTGGCCCAGGTCAACATCATCGGATCGGTGATCTTCTCGGGCATGTCGGGCACGGCGATCGCGGATGCCGCCGGCATCGGCACGATCGAGATCAAGGCGATGAAGGACCATGGCTACCCGACCGAGGTCGCGGTCGGCGTCACGGCCGCTTCGGCGACGCTGGGGCCGATCATCCCGCCCTCGCTGCCCTTCGTCATCTACGGCATGATGTCGAACACCTCGATCGGCGCGCTCTTCCTCGCCGGCGTCGTGCCCGGCGTGATGATGACGCTGTTCATGATGATCACCGTCGCGATCTTCGCGCGGATTTACAAATGGGGCTCGGACGCCACCTTCTCGCTGCGCGAGATCGGGACCGCCGGCATCGAGGTCGCTGTCGTGCTCGGCTTCCCGCTGCTGGCCTATGCTCTGCTCTGGGCCGGCCTGCCCGACAATCTCGCCATTGGCATCGCGCTCGCCGTGCTGCTCGGCCTCGACTACTATTTCGACTTCTCGGCCGTGATGGCGCTGATGACGCCGGTCATCCTGATCGGCGGCATGACCATGGGCTGGTTCACGCCGACAGAGGCCGCCGCCGCCGCCGTTATCTGGTCGCTCTTCCTCGGCCTCGTCCGTTACCGGTCGATGACCATGCGGACGTTGACCAAGGCGACCTTCGACACAATCGAGACCACGGCCTCCGTGCTTTTCATCGTCACGGCGGCTTCGATCTTCGCCTGGCTGCTGACGGTCTCCAACACAGCCCAGATCCTGTCGGACCTGATCCTCAGCCTGACCCAGGACAAATGGGTCTTCCTGATCCTTGTCAACATCCTGCTGCTGTTCATCGGCTGCTTCCTCGACACCATCGCGGCCATCACCATCGTGGTGCCGATCCTGTTGCCGATCGCGCTGAAGCTCGGCGTCGATCCGATCCATTTCGGGCTGATCATGGTGCTGAACCTGATGATCGGGCTGTTGCATCCGCCGCTCGGCATGGTGCTTTTCGTGCTCTCGCGCGTCGCCAAGCTCTCGGTCGAGCGCACCACCATGGCGATCCTGCCCTGGCTGGTCCCGCTCTTCGCCGCGCTGATCGCGATCACCTTCATTCCCGAGCTGACGCTCTGGCTGCCGCGCACGATGGGGATGATCAGGTAGTGGCCTGCTGCAGAGGGCCCGGCGGCGGGCCCGTATAGCGAGCCCGCGGGCGGATAAGCCGGCCCGTCTCGTTTTGCTCCAGTGCGTGCGCCAGCCAGCCGGTGGCGCGCGCAGCTGCGAAAATCTGAAAGGGAATGTCTTCGTCGAGCTGCAGATGCGCGCCAAGCGCCGTCAACGCGAAGTCGATGTTCGGCTCGGCGCCCGTCAGGCGGACGATGACGGCCCGTGCCTCGGCGTAGGCAGCCGGCACCTCAAATCCTGCCAGGAGCGACCGCGCGCGCGGATCTCCGTCGGGGTAGAGCGGATGGCCGAAGCCCGGCACGCCCGCACCGACGGTGAGCCGTTGGGAGACGGCTGCCGCGATGCCGTCTGCCTGCGCGTCCCGCATCAGGCCCAGCACGCGGCGCGCCATGCCGCCATGCAGCGGACCGGAGAGGGCGGCAAGCCCGGCCATCATACAGGCCGCTAGCGAAGCCCGGGTCGACGCCGTGACACGCACCGCAAAGGTCGAGGCGTTCAGCTCATGATCGGCCAGCAGAACCAGTGCCCGTCGGATCAAGTCCGGGCCGGCATCCCCACATCCCCATGCCTGTGCCAACCGCTGATGGATCGGCCCTTCGCCGGGACCTCCCGCGATGGCATCGACCAACGTATCGAGAACGGCGGCGGCTTCGAGGTAGAGCGCCTTCTTCGTGCGGCCTGCCATGGGGGCGTCGCTCGCGGCACGCGCCGCGACCGCTGTGAACATGCGCTTGAGCGGTGGGCCATCGGGCATTGGGGTCATCAGCGGCGGGAAACGCTGCGAGCCGCAATCCCAGAGCAGGCGCGCCACGTCCTCCAGTCGGGCCGTCTCGGCAAGCTGCTCGGCGTCCTGCCCGCGATACCAGAGCTTGCCGCGCGCAATCGTGGTGATGCCGGAGGCCAGCACCGGCTCGCCCCACGAAATCGCATCCTCGGCGATGGCCGCATGCCGCCGTCCCCGGGTCTTTCGCTCCTCCAGGCGTGCCACGTCCTGCGCGCGGTAGAGCCGCCGCCGCGAGTCGCCGGCCTCCTGACGGGTCTCGATCAGCCCACGGCTGACATAGGCGTAGAGCGTCTGCGGCTTCAGTCGTAACCGCGTCAGCGCCTCGGGAGCGGTCAGCCAGTCGTTCATCGATTTACATTGATTAGCTTGTTCAAGATTGATTCTAGTGGCGATGTCTCTGATCCTCAAGGCATTGGTTTTGAGGAGTTCAGCCCATGTCCGACGGTCTCGAAGACGTCGTTGCCGCCCATACCGTCCTGTCGGAAGTCGAGGGAGGCGCTGGCCGTCTCGTGATTCGGGGTCACAGCCTCGACGAACTGGCGGGTCACATCGGTTTCGAAGAGATGGCGGCGCTGATGCTCGGCGGATTCGTGCCTGGCCTGCCTGAGGGGCCGGAGCTGAGCGCGGCATTGGGCAAGGCGCGTGTTGAGCTTTTTTCGATCGCTGTCCAAGCGCGGCTTCCGGTGGGTCTCGCGCCCGTCGAGGTTGTGCGGGCATGGACGGCACTGATTCCGGATGGCGAGGATGCCGGCACGGTGGTGAAACTGCTGGCTGCA
>QBLV01000005.1:74890-90550 GCA_003241815.1 Hyphomicrobiales bacterium
GCCTGCCCCCGCCGTGTTCACGGCCGCCGCCGTGCGACGGGCTCGTGGCCTCGAACCGATCGCGCCCGAGCCGGCACAATCCCACGCCGCTGATGCCCTCGGGATGATGCGCGGGGAGCGACCGAGCCCGGCCGAGGTGGCTGCGCTGAATACCTATCTCGTCACGGTGGCCGATCATGGCCTCAACGCTTCGACCTTCGCAGCACGTGTCGTCGCCTCGACGCGGGCGGGGCTGGTTTCGGCCGAACTCGCCGGCATCAGTGCTCTGAAAGGTCCGCTTCACGGCGGCGCACCGGGGCCGGTGATCGAGATGCTCGACGCCATCGGCGAACCCGGCAATGCCCGGGCCTGGCTGGAAGCGGCGCTCGACCGTGGCGAGCGGCTGATGGGTTTCGGCCACCGGATCTATCGTGTGCGAGACCCGCGTGCCGATGCGTTGAAGGGAGCGCTTCGACGGCTCGGCGCCGATTCCGCGCGGCTCACCCTCGCCGAAGCGGTCGAACAGGCGGCGCTAGCCATCCTGCGGGAACGCAAGCCGAACCGCCCGCTCGAAACCAATGTCGAGTTCTATACGGCGCTCCTGCTTGAGGCGCTTGGCTTCCCGCCGGATGCGTTCACCTGCGTCTTCGCCATGGGCCGTACCATCGGCTGGCTCGGCCATGCTCATGAGCAGATCGCAGGTGGCCGGTTGATCCGCCCGCAATCGGTTTATGTCGGTCCACGGCCCAAGCAGGCGGCGTGAATTCGTTGTCATGTCGGTCGAACACCGGGCGCCTCGCAGGGGCTTTTCGGTCGCCACTGCGCGGCGCCCGAGCATAACGTCACCCCAAAATCCCCGGCAGCCGCAAGCCCTTCTCCTTCGCGCACTCCACCGCGATCTCGTAGCCGGCATCGGCATGACGCATCACGCCGGTGGCCGGGTCGTTCCAGAGCACGCGCTCCAGGCGCTTGGCGGCTTCCGGTGTGCCGTCGGCGACGATGACGACGCCCGAATGCTGCGAATAGCCCATGCCGACGCCGCCGCCATGATGCAGCGAGACCCAGGTCGCACCGCCCGCCGTGTTGAGCAGCGCGTTCAGCAGCGGCCAGTCGGAGACGGCATCCGAGCCGTCCTTCATCGCCTCCGTCTCGCGGTTGGGCGAGGCGACCGAGCCTGAATCGAGATGGTCGCGGCCGATCACGACGGGCGCCTTCAGCTCTCCCTTGGCGACCATCTCGTTGAAGGCTAAGCCCAGCCGGTGCCTGTCGCCCAGCCCCACCCAGCAGATGCGCGCCGGTAATCCCTGGAACTTGATGCGCTCGCGCGCCATGTCGAGCCAGTTGTGCAGATGGGTGTCGTTGGGCATCAGCTCCTTCACGCGCTGATCGGTGCGGTAGATGTCCTCGGGATCGCCCGAGAGCGCCGCCCAGCGGAACGGCCCGATGCCCCGGCAGAACAGCGGCCGGATATAGGCCGGCACGAAGCCCGGAAAATCGAAGGCGTCGATGACGCCCATGTCCTTGGCCATCTGGCGGATGTTGTTGCCGTAATCGAGCGTCGGCACGCCCATGCGGTGGAAATCGAGCATGGCGCGCACATGCACCGCCATCGATTGCTTCGCGGCCTCGATCGTGCCGGCCGGGTCGCGCTCCCGGCGCTCCTCCCATTCGGCCAGCGTCCAGCCGGCCGGCAGGTAGCCGTTGAGCGGATCATGCGCCGAGGTCTGGTCGGTGACGACGTCGGGCCGGATGCCGCGCCTGACCATGTCGGGAAAGACCTCGGCGGCATTGCCGAGCACGCCGACCGAGACGGCCTTGCCCCTGGCATGGGCGGCCTCGATGATCTTCAGGGCTTCGTCGACGCTGTCGGCCTTCTCGTCGAGATAGCCGGTGCGCAGGCGGAACTCGATCGAGGACGGCTTGCATTCGACCGCGATCATCGAGGCGCCGGCCATGGTGGCGGCCAGCGGCTGCGCGCCGCCCATGCCGCCCAATCCGCCGGTGAGAACCCACTTGCCCTTGAGCGAGCCGCCAAAATGCTGCCGGCCGACCTCGACGAAGGTCTCGTAGGTGCCCTGAACGATGCCTTGCGTGCCGATATAGATCCAGGAGCCGGCGGTCATCTGGCCGTACATCATCAGCCCGAGCTTATCGAGATGATGGAAATGCTCCCAATTCGCGTAGGCCGGAACGAGGTTGGAGTTCGCGATCAGCACACGCGGCGCGTCCGGATGCGTCTTGAAGATGCCGACCGGCTTGCCCGACTGCACCAGCAGCGTTTCGTCGGCTTCCAGCGAGCGCAGGCTCGCGCAGATCCGGTCGAAATCCTCCCAGGTCCGGGCGGCGCGGCCGATGCCGCCATAGACCACGAGCTCGCCGGGCTTCTCGGCGACGTCCGGATCGAGATTGTTCATCAGCATGCGCAGCGGCGCTTCGGTGAGCCAGCTCTTGGCGGAGAGTTCCGTGCCATGCGGGCTGCGGATGACGCGGCTGTTGTCGATGCGGGTCATGAACGGCTCCGTTCCGGGTGAGCGGCGGTATGAGCGAAAGAGGAGAGGCGGGTCATCGGCCGAGACCGACGGACTGCACCATCGCGGCGGCGAGCGCCGCGTCGATGATGCTGTCGAGCGCCGTTTGCAGCGGGCGGGCTGTGGCGGCGTCGAAACGCCAGGGCGGCGCCTCCTTCGCCAGATAGGCGCTGAGCGCGATCTCCATCTGGATCGCGTGGACGCCATCCTGCGGGCGACCGTAATGCCGCGTGATCCAGCCGCCCTTGAAGCGGCCATTGGCGATCTGCGTCAGCGCGTGGCCTGCCATCGCGGCAGTGGCGGCGGTCTCGACGGCGGGCGCGCAGCTCGCCCCCGAATTGGTGCCGAGATTGAGCGTCGGCAGCGTGCCGGGAAACAGACGCGGGATCACCGATTTGATCGAGTGGCAGTCCCACAGCAGGCACCAGCCATGAGTGGCCTTGGCCCGCGCGATCTCGGCTGCGAGCGCGTCGTGATAGGGCTGGAAATAGGCCTCGCGCCGCCTCGCGATCTCGGCTTCGTCAGGGGGCGTCGCCCAGATCGGCGCGCCGTCGAAGGTCGTCGTCGGCACCAGTTCGGTCGTGGCCTGTCCCGGATAGAGCGAGGCGCCGGACGGGTCGCGGTTCAGGTCGATGACATAGCGCGACAGCCCGGCCTCGACGATCGTCGGCTGGAAGCGCTCAGCGAACGCATAGAGCTCGCGCATGTGCCAGTCGGTGTCTTCGACCAGCCGCCCGCGTTCGTTCAACGCGGCGTGGACCTCCGGCGGCAGGTCGGTTCCGGGATGCGGCATCGAGAGGATGAGCGGGGAGGGGCCCCGGGTGACGGTAACGATGTCGGTCACGCTCCGAACTCCATGAAGCAATCCAGCCCCGCCGCCTTGCCGACAGCCCCCGACAGCACCAGCGCCGTCGCCGCTGCCAGATCGGGCGCGAGATATCGGTCCTCCGTCAGCGGCGCGATCCTACCACGTAGCAGCGCCAGTACCGGCTCCAGCCGCGGGCTCGTCGTCATCGGGCGATGATGCTCAATCGCCTCAGCCGCCGCCATCAGTTCGACCCCGATGATGCTGGCGGCGTTGGCCGCCATATCGAGCAGGCGATAGGCGCCATGCGTCGCCATCGAGACATGGTCCTCCTGGTTCGCCGAGGTCGGGATGGTGTCGACGCTGGCCGGATGGGCCTTCTGCTTGTTCTCCGAGGCCAGCGCGGCCGCGGTCACCTGCGCGATCATGAAGCCGGGGTTGAGCCCGGAGTCGCGGGCGAGGAACGGCGGCAGGCCGCTCATCACGGGGTCGACCAGCAGCGCGATCCGCCGCTCCGAGAGGTTGCCGATCTCGCACAGCCCCATCGCCAGCATATCGGCGGAGAAGGCGACCGGCTCGGCATGGAAATTCCCGCCCGAGACAACCTCGCCCGGCCCCAGCACCAGCGGGTTGTCGGTGACGGCGTTGGCCTCGATGGCAAGCGTCGTCGCTGCATTGGCCAGCAGATCGCGGATCGCGCCCATCACCTGCGGCTGGCAACGCAGCGAATAGGGATCCTGCACCTTGCTGTCGCCCAAACGGTGGCTGTCGCGGATCTCGCTGCCGGCGATCAGCTCAAGCAGGATGGCGGCGACGCGGATCTGGCCAGGCTGGCCACGCAACTCCTGGATGCGCGGATCGAACGGCGTGTCCGAGCCCTTCAGCGCATCGACGGACAGCGCGCCTGCGACCAGCGCGGCGTCGAACACCCGCGCCATGGCGCTGAGGCCCGCCAGCGCGAGCGCGGTCGAAACCTGCGTGCCGTTGATCAGCGCGAGCCCCTCCTTGGGGCCGAGTGCCAGCGGCGCCTGGCCGATGGCCGCGAGCGCCTCTGCGGCGGGCGTTACGGTGCCCTTAAGCCTGATTTCGCCCACACCCATCAGCGCGGCGGTGAGATGGGCGAGCGGCGCGAGATCGCCCGAGGCGCCGACCGAGCCTTTGGCCGGCACGACCGGCAGCGCATCGGCCCTGAGCGCCCCGAGCAGCGCCTCGACCACGATCGGCCGCACGCCGGAGGCGCCGCGTGCGAGGCTCGCAGCCTTCGTCGCGAGAATCAGCCGCACGACGCTGTCGGGCAGGGCCGGGCCGGTCCCGACCGCATGGGACAGGATCAAATTGCGCTGGAGCGTCGCGAGATCGCCATCCGCGATCCTCACGCTGGCGAGCTTGCCGAAGCCGGTGTTGACGCCATAGGTCACGGTTCCGGCCGCGACGATATCATCGACGATCGTCTGGGCGGCGGCGATGGCCGCACCGCTCGATGCCGATAGCGCGATCGACGCGCCGTCGAGCACGTCACGCCATTGGGGCAGGGCGGCATGGCCGGGAAGGATCAGAAGGGGCGTGCTCATTGTCCGTTCCAGATTCGGGCATGAAGCGGGTTGAAGCCGATGCGGTAGGCGAGTTCCGCCGGACGCTCGATGTCCCAGATGGCGAGATCACAGGCCTTGCCGGCCTCCAGCGTGCCGATTTCGTCGGCTAGGCCCAGCGCCTTGGCAGCATTCCGCGTCAGCCCCGCCAGCGCCTCCTCCGGTGTCAGCCGAAATAGCGTGCAGGCCATGTTCATCACCAGCAGAGGAGAGGTGAGTGGGGAAGACCCCGGATTGGCGTCGGTTGCGAGCGCGATCGCCACGCCATGCTGGCGCAGCAGTTCGATCGGCGGCTTCTGCGTCTCGCGCAGGAAATAGAAGGCACCAGGCAGCACCACCGCGACCGTGCCCGCCTTCGCCATCGCGATCACGCCGGCCTCGTCGAGATATTCGAGATGATCCGCCGACAGCGCGCCCATCTCGGCTGCAAGCTTGGCGCCGCCGAGGTTTGAAAGCTGCTCGGCGTGAATCTTGACTGCAAGCCCCCTGGACTTCGCCGCCGCGAAGACGGCTCTTGTCTCTTCTGGCGAAAAGGCAATGCCCTCGCAGAAGACATCGACCGCGTCCGCCAACCCCTGAGCCGTTACGGCATCAAGCATCGGGCCGACGATCATCTCGACATAGTCGCCGGAGCGGCCCTTGAACTCGGGCGGCACCGCATGCGCTCCGAGGAAGGTGGTGCGGACCCTGACGGGGCGCTCTCGGCCCAGCCGTCGCGCCACGCGGAGCTGCTTGATCTCGGCCTGCTGCTCCAGCCCGTAGCCGGATTTGATCTCGACGGTGGTGACGCCCTCGGCGATCAGCGCCGAAAGCCGCTTGTCGGCGCTGGCGAAAAGCTCGGCTTCGCTGGCAGCCCGTGTCGCCTTGACTGTGGAGAGGATGCCGCCGCCGGCCCGCGCGATCTCCTCATAGCTCGCCCCCTGCAGGCGCAGCTCGAACTCATGCGCGCGGTCGCCGCCATAGACGAGGTGAGTGTGGCAGTCGATCAGGCCCGGCGTGATCCAGCGCTCGCCGCAATCGATCGTCTCGGTTGCATGGAAGGCAGGTGCGTCTTGGCGTGGTCCAGCGTAGACGATCCGGCCGTCGCGTGCCGCCACGACGCCGTCCTCGATCGCGCCATAAGGTGCCGGGACGGCGGGCGACATCGTCGCCAGCCGCGCTTGTGTCCAGAGCCTGTCGCAGATCGGGGGCTCGCTGGGCATCGTCGCCACGTCACGTCCTCTCGGCTATCCTTCGACCGCGATTATGCTATCTAATTGCATATGCAAATGACAAGCCCTTAATTGCATATGCAATTGGCGAATGGAGAGATGCCGTGACCACGACCCTGCATCTGCAGCAGGCCCTGTTGCCCGATGGCTTTGCCGACAATGTCAGGCTCACCGTCTCCGAAGGGACGATCACCGCCGTCGAGGCCGGCGTGCCGGCTTACGGCGATGATACGCGGCTTTCGGGCCTTGCGCTGCCCGGCATGCCGAACCTCCACAGCCATGCCTTCCAGCGCGGCATGGCGGGCCTGGCAGAGCGACGCGGTGCAAGCGAGGATTCGTTCTGGACCTGGCGGGAGGTCATGTACCGCTTCCTCGACCGGCTCGACCCCGACGACGTCCAGGCGCTCGCCGCCCAGGCCTTTGTCGAGATGCTGGAGGGCGGCTTCACGGCGCTGGCCGAGTTCCACTATCTCCATCACGACAAGGATGGTCGGCCCTATGCCGACATCGCCGCGATGGGCTCTGCGATCGCTGCTGCAGCCGAGGAGACCGGGCTCGGCCTGACGCTGCTACCGGTGCTCTACCGATTCGGCAATTTCGGCCAGGCGCCGTCCGTCCATGGCCAGCGCCGCTTCGTCAACGAGCGCGCGAGTTATCTGAAGCTGATCGAGGCGAGCGAGGCCGCGATCCGCCATCTGCCCGATGCCAGGCTCGGCCTCGCGCCGCATTCGCTGCGGGCGGTGGCGCTCGACGATCTCGGCTGGCTCTCAGCGCTGCGCCCGGACGCTCCGCTGCACATCCATGTCGCCGAGCAGATGCGCGAGGTCGAGGACAGTGTCGCCATCATGGGGCGGAGGCCAGTGGCGCTGTTGGCCTCGACGATCGAACTCGACGCGCGCTGGTGCCTGATCCACGCCACCCATCTCGACGATGCCGAGCGGGACGCCATCGCGGCCAGCGGCGCCGTCGCGGGTCTGTGTCCGATCACCGAGGCCAGCCTGGGCGATGGCATCTTCGACGGCGTGCGTTACCGCGCCTCTGGCGGGCGCTATGGTGTCGGCAGCGATTCCAACATCCAGATCGATGCCGGGTCCGAACTGCGCCTGCTCGAATACTCGCAGCGCTTCCGCGACCGCCGCCGCGCACTGATGGCGGAAACGAACGCTTCGACCGGCGTCGCGCTCTGGCGCGCGGCTGCCGCAGGTGGAGCCCAGGCCTGCGGTCGCGCGCTCGGCGCGCTGTCGCCGGGTCTGCGGGCGGATCTGGTGACGCTCGATGTGGAGCACCCCGCGATCACCGGCAAGACGGGGGAGGCGGCGCTCGACAGTGCGGTCTTCGCGAGCAATGCTCTGCCCGTGAGGGACGTCTTCGTCGGCGGCCGGCAGGTTGTCGCGGACGGGCGGCACCCGGCGCGTGCGGCGGTGAAAGCGCGTTTCGCCGCAGTCATGCGCAAGCTCATTGCGGCGCTGTAGCGGCCATGACCCAAGACGCTGCGACGACCCGACTCGATGCGGTGAAACTGGATGGCACGGGGCCGATCTATGACCAGATCAGGCGCGCGGTGCGTGATCTCATCCTGAACGGAACCTGGGCGCCGGGTACGTCGGTGCCGCCCGAACATGCGCTGATGGAGCAGCTCGGCGCCTCGCGGATGACCGTGCATCGCGCGTTGGTGCAACTCGCACGCGAAGGGCTGATCACGCGTCGCCGCCGCTCCGGAACCATTGTGGCGAGCCCGCCGGCCAGCCACGCCATGCTCGACATTCTCTCGATTCCAGACGAGGTCAAGCGGCTGGGCCAGCGCTATGATTACGAGGTGCTGTCACGCGAAGATCGACGTCCCTCCGCTGAAATCGCACTGCGCTTCGGCTTGAAGCGGAGCGAGAAGATCAGCCATGTCGTGACGTTGCACCGTGCCGACGGAAGACCACATGTCCTTGAGGAACGCGTGATCCATCTGGCGGTCGTGCCTGCCGTGGCAGGCGAGGATTTCAGCAAGATGCCGCCTGGGGACTGGCTGCTCGGCAACAGCCTCTGGTCAGAGGCCGAACACGCGATCAGTGCCGTTCCGGCCGAACCGGACGATGCCCAACATCTTGGTATCGAAGTGGGCGAACCCTGTCTTCTGATCGAGCGCCGAACCTGGAATCAAAGCGCACCCGTGACGGCCGTGCGTCTGCTCTATCCGGGAGCACGCCACCGCTTCATTGGGCGCTTTGGCCCCTATGGTGCCGTCTGAGCGCACCAAGCGACGCTTGATCTCGAGCCGGGCCGCCCCGAAAGGCAGCCCGGCGTCGGATCAGCTGATCAGCAATCGTAGCGGAAGCGACGGCCATACTCGTCGCGGCCCACGCAGGTGCGGGGTGCCGTCGCGCCACCGATAGCGCCGCCGGCAACGCCGCCGATCGCTGCACCAGCCAGGGCGCCGCCGGCACGTCCCGTTGCCAGGCCGCCGATAACTGCGCCTGTGCCGGCACCGATAAGGGCGCCGCCGCCGACGCGTTCTTCCTGCGCAGTGCAGGCGCCGAGCGATGCCGCGATGGCAGCGATGATCATGATCTTTTTCATTGGAACTGTCCTTGGCGCTTCGAGGTGCATCGAGCGATGGCCGCAGTCGCCGGAATGGGGCGCCTGACGTGTCGCGCCATTGCCGACCCTGGAGCAACAACGGTCGCCATTCTCAGAAGTTCCCTGCGCTGCTTTTCCATCTTCGCTCGGACCTGTCTTCGTTCAGTGTGTATGGGCCCCCGGTCTCGGCCCAGACCCGGTCTCATAGCGCCCCGCGTGACCCATCTTGCGCGGCCGACGACCGCAGCGTGTGCCCAGACCAGCTTCTGCACAAAGCAAGCAGCCACCCTGTATTTGGCGGGAACTTTTCCCGGGTTGGTCACGTTGATCCGGCAATTCCGCAGCATGCTAGCTGCTCCAGTTGGAGGATTTGCACATGACCCTGCACGATACGTCTTCGGTGCCAGAGGCCAAGCTTTCGCCCAACCCGCTCATCGCCGGAGCGCGCGTGGCCGGCACTGAGGTCTACAATTCGAGCGGTGATCATCTTGGCGAGATCTATGACGTCATGATCGACAAGCAGACGGGCAAAGTCGCCTATGCAATCATGTCGTTCGGCGGTTTTCTGGGGCTCGGCGAAAAATATCATCCGATTCCCTGGAGCGTGCTGGATTTCGACGCCGACCGTGGCGGCTATGTCGTTCCGCTTACCAAGGACAAGCTCGAGGCCGCGCCCATGTATGACAGCGAGGGTGAGCCCGACTGGGACGACAAGACCTATGGCAAGCGGGTCCATGATTACTACGGCACGATGCCCTACTGGATGATGTAGGCGACGCCGAGATGCAGGTCGCGGCGGTTGCTATCCCCCCAGCCGAACCGTCGTGGCGGCGGGATGCGGGCCGAAAGGCCCGCATCTTCCGATTTATATGAGGTTGCGTTTTTAGGCGGTGCCCCTCCGACGGATGCGCCGGAGAACCAACCTCTGTGGTGCGCCAGAAGATCATGGCACCAGCAGGCTCCGGACCGCCGCGTCCGGCCTCGCGGCGGGAGCCCATCGATCAAAACCGGTGAGAGCGTCATGCATATCCGCTACGGCTACAACATCGAGATCGTCTGCCAGCAGGAACTGCCGCTTATCACGTTGCTCGACGTGCATCCGTCGCGCCGGCATGATCTGATCACGCCTGGTGAGATGGTCGTGACGTCGCTGACAGATCCCTCGCGGTTGATCGCGACGACGCAGCATATCGACCCCTTCGGCAACATCTGTCGCCGGATCACGGCGCCGCGCGGCGGGATCGCCATGCGCGCTGAAGGCGTGGTGCAGGATTCAGGTGAGCCCGATCCGGTGAATGCCGGTGCCGCTGAGGTGCTGCCCTCCCGTCTTCCCGATGAGGCGCTGGTCTATCTGCTGGGCAGCCGCTACTGCGAGACCGACAAGCTGTCGGCGCAGGCCTGGAGCTTGTTCGGCCATATTCCCGGCGGCTGGCAGCGGGTGCAGGCCATCGTCGATTTTGTCCATAACCATCTGACGTTTGGCTATCATTTTGCGCGGAGCACGCGCACGGCGGCCGAGGCGTTCGAGGAGCGCGTCGGCGTGTGCCGCGACTTCGCACATCTGGCGGTCGCGTTGTGTCGTTGCGTCAACATCCCGGCGCGCTATTGCAATGGCTATCTCGGCGATATCGGCATTCCCCCCGATCCGGCTCCGATGGACTTCAACGCCTGGTTCGAGGTGTTCCTCGGCGGCCGCTGGTACACCTTCGATGCCCGTCACAACATGCCGCGCATCGGCCGTGTGGTGATCGCAAGAGGGCGCGACGCCACGGATGTGGCGATGGTCAGTTCTTTCGGCCCGCACACGCTGCAGCGCTTCGAGGTGACCACGGAGGAGGTCGAGGAACCTGTCGCCGGGGTACCCATGCGGACAACTCCCGCGCGTGCTGCCACCATGGTGTCGGCGAGCATCTGACCCTATATCTCGCAGTGGCGCTGCATCGATCGTAGCGCCGTCCTCTGGCCCCGGATCCGGGTCCTCATCTGCGGCGCCCCATGCATCACATCGTCGTCGTCAATGCCCGCGCAGGCACAGTGCTCGAGGCAGGGCCTGAGGCCTTCGCCGCGCGCATCGTCACGGCGTTCGAGGCGAATGGCTGTTCGGCCGAGGTTCGAATGGTGCATCCCCGCGAGCTGGATGACGCGCTCTCGCTGGCGATCGCTGACGGCAACAGCATGCCTGTGATCGCCGGTGGCGACGGGACCATCAATGGCGTTCTCCCCGTCCTGATTCAGGCGGAAAGGGCGGTTGGCGTCCTGCCTTTGGGCACCGTCAATGTGCTGGGGCGGGATCTCGGGCTGACCGGTGCGATCGAAGACCAGATTGCCGCGCTCTGCGGGGGCGAACCGGTCGTGTTGGATGTCGGCAGTGTCAACGACCAGCTGTTCCATTCGATCTCGGGCATGGGCTTCTTCAGCCTGATGGCGCGGAACCGCGAATATGCGCGCCGGCGGTTTCCGTTCAGCCGGGCCGTGGCTTTCATCGTCGCGGCGACGCGCTCGATCCTGTTCACCCGGGCGATCGCCGTCGATGTCGGCATCGGCGAAGAGCGTCGCGTCGTCGAGGCCGATGCCGTGCTGGTCACGGTCAACAGCTTCGAAGGCGCGGAATGGCGCCGGGAACGACTGGATGGCGGGGTCTTCGAGGTCCATATTCTCAATGCCGGCGGGCTCTATTCGCGCTGCAAGGCGGCGTTCTCGATCGTATCCGGCAAATGGCGCACCTCCGACAACCTGATGTCCTTCACCGGTTCGGAGGTTACTTTGACGCGCCGCGACAAGCGCCGCGGCCACATCACCTTCGATGGCGAGGTCGAGCGCAAAGCCGGACCGCTGGTCTACAAACTGCTTCCAGGCGCGATACGGTTGATCGCGGCGCGCCGGCATTCTGTTTGAAAACGTGGGTTCAGTGTCTATCTCAGAAGCGGTGTCCGGGTCGGACACGATCCCTCGCACCGGAGTAACCGTCTCCTTGCTTCAGCCGCGTATTCTCATCCCCGTCGCCGCCGCCTTTGCGTTTCTGGCACTTGCGCTGTTCATCGCGTCCGGCCGCAGCTTTGCTTTCGATCGCAGCTTGGTGCTGCTGTTTCGGGAGGCTGGCGACCTATCGATGCCGGTGGGGCCGGCCTGGTTTCGTGAGGCGATGCGCGATGTGACCGCGCTTGGTAGCTTCGTGGGATTGGGCCTGATGACGATCGCCGCCAGCCTGACGCTGTGGTTCTGCCGACATCGGCCGCTGGCGCTCGGGCTGGTGCTGACGGTCGTTTCCGCCACGTTCGTCTCGACCGGGCTCAAGATTTTGATCGGCCGCGATCGCCCCGATATCGTCGAGCATGCGGCTCTGACGTTCACGGCGAGTTTTCCGAGCGGCCATGCCTTTCTGTCCGCCGCGACCCTGCTGAGCATTGCGGGCTTCGTCGGACTGGCCGCGCGCCGCGACGACATCACGCAGCTCTGCATATGGCTCGCCTGGGCGATGATCGTCATCATCGGCATCAGCCGCGTCTATCTTGGCGTTCACTGGCCTACCGACGTCATCGGCGGCTGGTGCCTGGGCATCGCCTGGTCGGGCGTGGCCGTTGCATTGCTGGGGCGTAAGATGGCGCAGGCTGAAGCGCTGGAGCCGACGCCCCCCGGCTAACGCATATCGATCGTGGCATTGACGCCGAGATCGGGCTGCCGCCCCAGAATCTTTGCGGTAGCAAGCTTGAATGCGACGAGGACGCCGCTCGAAGGGCCGTTCCAGATCTCGGCCGAAATAGGCGTCAACGACAAAAGCACCGCGTCGGGATCCTCCGGGCCACCGGGAAACCAGGCGCCCGTCATCGGCGTCCAGATTTGCTCGATCAGTGCACGGTCTTCGATCTCGGCTGCGGTGCAACTGATCGCCGCATAGAAATTGCGGTCCTCCTCGCTGATCGAAAGCGACACGGAGGGAGAGCGCAACGCCTCGTTCAGTGCCCCGGTATGACGGTGGGTGACGAACAGGATGCGGTGATTGTCGCGGTCGATATGTCCCGACATCGGCCGGGTCTTGATGGCGCCATCCGCAGCAGTGGTGACCATACAGACCGGATGACGGTCGAGCGCGGACCAGACTGTCTGCTGGAGTTCGGTATCAGACATGGCAGGCTCCTGATGCGATGATCGCGGCGGTTCAGATCGGAGCGACCGGTCATTCGGTCTCTCCATCAGTGTGGCTACCTGTCCGGGTGTCAATTTCGAATCGGCGTCGATGATCGATGCTGCACTGCGGGAACCTTGCGGCGCATGATGAGTTAAGAGCCCGCCGCAACACATGCGGTCCTCACATGGACGATTTCATGCCCGCATCCCGCAATCTGCTCGTCGCTATCGTCGTGGTTCTCGTTGCCGGCCTCGCCGTCACGGGCTACGCGCTCTATCAGGAAAAGAAGCAGCCCGAGGGCGTCGAGATCTCCGTCGGCAAGAACGGGCTGTCGATCAAGGAGAAGTAGTCGGTTCAGACCTGGTCCGTGCTGCTTATCAGCTGTTGGCGAGGATCATGTTGCGAACGATGGGATAAATCTGCCCGTCCCATTTGCGGCCCGAAAACACGCCGTAATGTCCGACGCCTGCCTGCATGTGGTGACGCTTGCGGAACGGCTTCAATCCCGAGCAGAGATCGTGGGCCGCCGATGTCTGGCCAAGTGCGCAGATGTCGTCACGCTCGCCCTCGACCGTGAGCAGCGCCGTCTTGCGGATGGCCCTGCAATCGACGATCTCGCCTCGATAGGTCAGCGTGCGCGCAGCCAGCCTGGCCTCCTGGAAGATCCACTCGACCGTTTCGAGATAGAATTCGGCCGGGAGGTCGAGCACGGCGAAGTACTCGTCGTAGAACGACTTGATCTTCTGCGCCTCCTCGATCTCTCCCGTGGCGAGATGGGTGAACAGGTCGATATGGGCGTTGATGTGCCGCTGCATGTTCATCGCAAGGAAGGCGCTGAGCTGGATGAACCCCGGATAAACCTTGCGGCCGCCTCCCGGGTAGCGCGACGGCACGGTCGCGATCAGGTTTTTGCGGAACCATTCGATCGGCTTGCCCATGGCGAGCTTGTTGACCGCCGTCGGGTTGACGCGCGTATCGACCGGCCCGGCCATCAGCGTCATGCTGCGCGGCTGGAAAGCGCTGCCGGCCTGCGCCATCACGGCAGCCGCCGTGAGCACCTGCACGCAGGGCTGGCAGACGGCGACGATGTGGGTCTGGTCTCCCAGCGTCTCGATGAAGCGGATCAGCGTGTCGACATAGTCGTCATAGCCGAAGGGTCCATGTTCGAGGCTGACGTCGCGGGCATTGTGCCAGTCGGTGATGTAGACGTCGTGGTCGCGCGCCAGCGTCGCGACCGTGCCACGCAGCAGCGTCGCAAAATGGCCCGACATCGGCGCGACCACCAAGACCTTCGCCTGGGGCATGTCGCTGTCCTTGCGGAAGCGCAACAGGCTGCCGAAGGGCAGGCTTAACACGACCTCTTCCGTGACCGGCACGTCGCGGTTGCCGTCGCGCACGCTGTCGATGGCGTAAGGAGGGCACTCATGGGTCAGCCCCGCGCGCGTCACCATTTCGTAGGCGGCCGAGGCCGTGCGCAGATCGACGGGCTGGCCCGCCATCGCCCGGGCGCCGAGCGCGGCCAGCGCTCCCTGCGCCAGCATCTTGGCCGGATTCATGAAGTCGGACTGGGCCTGATAAGCGAGATAGAGCATCAGTAGGCGACCTCGGGCGGGCAAGGACAGGGATGCCGACAGCGATAATCCTGCATCATGAGCATGTTGCACCGCAAAACAAGATTTTCGCAAGAATCTTTCTATGATCCCGCGCTGTTTGGAACATCTCTTGCTAGGATGGGACATATCCGCCGAGGACGACGCCCATGACCGCCGCGACCCTCACCATCAGCAGCAGGAACTATTCCTCCTGGTCGCTGCGCGGCTGGCTGCTTTGCGTGCTGGCGGGGCTGGAGGTCGAGGAGCATATGCTCTCGGTCGACGACCCTTCGGCTCGTGCGGAGCTGCTTTTGTTGTCGCCGTCCTTTCTCGTTCCCTGCCTGACCCATGACGGCATCAAGGTCTGGGATACGCTGGCCATCGCCGCCTATCTCGACGAGATCAGGCCCGAAGCCGGCCTGCTGCCGAAGGATGCCGCTGCACGGTCGCATTGCCGCGCGATCTGCGGCGAGATGCATTCTGGCTTTGCCAATCTCCGCTCGGCCCTGCCGATGAACCTCAAGGCGCATTACCCGGGTTTCAAGGTCTGGGCCGGCGCCCAGGCCGATATCGACCGCGTCACCGAAATCTGGCGCGAATGCCTCGCCAGCCATGGCGGCCCCTATCTCTACGGAAAGACGCTGACGATGGCCGACGCGATGTACGCGCCGGTCTGTCTGCGCTTCAAGACCTATGACGTTCCGCTCGATGCGCGGAGCCAGGCTTATTGCGAGACGATCGCCGCTTGGCCTGCGCTCGAACGTTGGATCGAGGCCGCCAAGGCCGAGCCCGACGACATGGAGGAACTGGACGCCGAGTTCTGAACATCGATCCACCATGCGCCGACGGACTTGAGCGATCCCGCCGCGGCATTGGTCATCGCGCGCCAAAGACGCTAAACCCCCCACGAGCTTAAAAAACGCCTTGGGAGGCCAGCAATGACCGAGATGTTCAAGAACCTGATCGCCGGCGAGTGGGCCGGATCCGGCAACGCCTCGCGCAACATCAACCCGTCGGACACCAACGACGTCGTCGGTGAGTATGCGCAAGGCTCGGTCGATGATCTGAACAACGCCGTTGCGGCCGCCAAGGCCGCCTTTCCGGCCTGGAGCCGCTCGGGCCCGCAGGAGCGCTACGAGATCCTGAAGAAGGCCTCGGATGAAGTCTTCGCCCGCAAGGAGGAACTTGGCCGCCTGCTCTCGCGCGAAGAGGGCAAGACACTGGCCGAGGGCATTGGCGAGGCCGGCCGCGCTGGCCAGGTG
>QBLV01000060.1:0-28657 GCA_003241815.1 Hyphomicrobiales bacterium
GGACTGCACCGCCGCCAGAGCAGCATCATGGTCGGCCAGCGTCGTCGCAACCTGATGGATGAGGTCGCCCAACAGCCCGACCTCGGCGGTGAGTTCGTTGATGGCGGCGCGCGCCGGGGCGGCATCGGCATCGCGCATCGGCCTCTTCTCGACCCGCTTGGAGAGCGCATCGAGCCGGATCGCATTGGTGGCAAGCCTGACCTTGACCTCGCCGATGGCGGCCAACACCTGCTCTCGCTGAGCCAAACCGCGTCGCTCGAACAGCCAGGCCGAGCCTAGCCCGCCCGCCCCTGCAAGGAGCAGCCCGATCGCCAGACTCAGCGGCGCAGGCAGCAGAAGCGTCGCGACGGCGCCCGCCGACAGCCCGGTGATGGCGCTGGCGAGAGGGTGCAGGGCATTGCGTCGGAGAGGGGCCAAGGCAGCGATCGCGCGAAGGGTTGATCGGGACGGGACGGCGAATCACACCATTGCGTCGAGAGTACCCTTACGGCCGCCTGCAAGCGAGCTTTTGCCCCAAGCGATGCGCGCGGCTCCTGATACCTGCCACTCCTTGTCGGGATCGATGACAGCGCGAACCGGTGGTCCGCCGCTCTCAGGGCTGCGGGATGCCGAGATCGGCGAGGATTCGGTTCGTGACCTCAGTGCCGAAGCCCCGACGCATCAGCCAAACATGCGGGTCGGATACAAACAGCTTCGAACGGCGGCGCAGGGCGGCGAGCGCATCGGCTTTGCCGGACTCGCTGCCTTTCTGCACGGCCTGAATGGCGCGACCCAGCAGGGCGTAGGGGCTGGTTTCGGCGGCCAGAAACTCGCCATGGCCGCGGGATAGTTGCCGTGCGCCCAGCAGATGCGCCCCAAGCAAAGCGAAGAAGTCATAAGCCGGGGGGCGGCCCGCGGTCAGTTCGATCGCCTTCTCGACCAGAGGCAATCCCTCGGCGGGGCGGTTGAGCTGGATGTAGCGGGCCCCGAGACGGAACATGATATCGGAATCATAGGGGTTGCGGGTCAGTGCCTCCTGCCCCGCCTTGATCGCTTCCTCGGTCGCGCCACGCGCGAAAAGCGCATCCATCATGGCCTGCTGGGACCTGCCGCTGGATGGCGCCAGCCGGACCGCCGTCAGGGCCGCCAGCAGCGCGCGCTCGAGCGGCGAGCCCGGCTGTGGGTTGAGGCCTGAAGTGTATTCGACCAGGCTGAGGAAGCTCATCTGGATCCAGGCTGGATAGAAGGTCGGGTCCCGGTCGATCAGGTCCTGCAGGCATTCGCGGGCCGCGAGATGGTCCTCGGGCTTCATCGTGCGGCGGACGTCCATGGCCTGATAGATGCAACGCATCGGCCCCGTGGTCACGTTCTGGCGGATGTCGGCGTGAATGATGCCGAAGGGCTCCGCCAGCCGGCTTGCGAGACGGCGGGCGACGTCGGGCAGGTCGCCGTCTTCGACGCCCAGCGTCCGGGTCGACGACGCCGACCAGACGATGCGGTCGTCGCGAACCGACCGCAGGCGGCCGAAGCTCTCCATCCTGCCATCGACCATCTGGCCTGCCGTTTCAAAAATATACCCGACATTGGGCGGAAGGGCCTGGCCGGCGGACGGCACCTTGATCGTGACGAGATCGTCGAAACGGGACAGGGCATCGACCAGAGAGCTGGAAAATCGGCGTGCGAGCGCCGCAACCTTCGGGTCATCAGGCATCTCGGGGATCGAAATCGCCACGACCGTCGTTTCCAGCGGCCCGCCGCCCGGCGCCGCGAGCGGGGCGGGCGCCCCCGGCGCGACGACGGCCCCTGGCTCCGGCCCCCTCTGAAAGAACCCCAGATGCCAGCCCGACAGCGATATCAGCGCAAGGCACAGCGCCAGGCCGGCCAGCAACGGCCAACGCTTCCCGGCCCAGGGCTCCCGCGAAGCTTCCGGCTCTGCCGGGCCGCTCGGCCCATCCACGGGAGCGGGCGAGGACTCCTTGTTCGCGAGCGGGCTAAGAGAGGAGGACGCGGCAGTCGCGGATGGAACCGGCTCTGCCCGATCGAAGGCGGGGACATAGGCGCCGACCGGCATCGTGATCCGCACGGGATCGCCGGCGCCCTCGCCGGCATAGTACTGCGCCAGCGCCCGGCGCAGGCGGCCGGCTTCGACCCGCACGATCGGGTCCGTCTGCGGATCGAAATCGGCCGGACGGCCGAACGCCTCGACCGCGATCGTATAACCCTTCAGCTCTGAGCCGCGACCGGCGATGACGCGCTCGACCACGAAGCTGAGGAAGGCCGACAGCTGCGGCGCAGCCCGAAACGCATCGGACGCGAGAATGCGCACGAGGCCTTCGCGAATCATCGCGGAGGTTTCGCCGTCCGGCCGATCCGAACCTGCGTCACGCTCGTTCATCGGGGTCCAGTTCAGTTTATGCCCCCTCGAACAGGATACGCCATGGCCGACGTTACGTCACCTTCTCAAGCACGGCGACGCCGATGCCCGTTGCGCGCAGGGATGCCGCGCCACGCCGGTGATTTACACCCCGCATCGTCCTGTTAGGTTGAGGGAAGATTAATCCACAGGATCGCCCGATGACCTCAGCCCCGTCCCCGATCGCCAGCCCCAACGATCTCGAATCCTTCTGGATGCCGTTCACGGCGAACCGGGCGTTCAAGAAGAAGCCGCGCATGATCGCGCGGGCGGACGGGATGTATTATTATACCCCCGAGGGCAAGCCGATCATGGACGGCACCGCCGGACTGTGGTGCTGCAATGCCGGCCACAAGCGCCGGCCGATCATCGAAGCGATCCAGGCCCAGGCCGAGGAACTCGACTTCGCGCCCAACTTCCAGTTCGGCCATCCCAAGGTCTTCGCAGCCGCCGCCCGCATCGCGGCGCTGGCGCCGGGCGATCTCGACCACGTCTTCTTCGCCGGCTCCGGCTCGGAAGCCGCCGACACGGCGCTGAAGATCGCGATCGCCCACTGGAACGTGCTCGGCAAGGGCTCCAAGACCCGGCTGATCGGCCGCGAGCGCGGTTATCACGGCGTCGGCTTCGGCGGCATCTCGGTCGGAGGCATCGTCTCCAACCGGAAGTTCTTCGGCTCGCTGCTGGCGGGCTCCGACCACATGCCCGCGACCTATGATCGCGAGAAGCAGCGCTTCACCAAGGGCGAGCCGGATTACGGCGCGCATTTCGCCGACGAACTCGAGCGCATCGTCACCCTGCACGACGCCTCGACCATCGCCGCCGTGATGATCGAGCCGATGTCGGGCTCGACCGGCGTGCTGCCGCCGCCCAAGGGCTATCTCAAGCGCTTGCGCGAGATCTGCACCAAGCACGGCATCCTTCTGATCTTCGACGAGGTCATCACCGGCTTCGGGCGGCTGGGCAGCGCATTCGCGGCCGAACGCTACGATGTGATCCCCGACATGATCACCTTCGCCAAGGGCGTGACCTCGGGCACCGTGCCGATGGGCGGCGTGATCGTGCGCAAGCACATCTACGACGCCTTCATGAACGGCCCCGACAACGCCATCGAGCTGTTCCACGGCTACACCTATTCCGGCCACCCGCTGGCGGCGGCCGCCTCGCTGGCGACGCTCGACATCTATCGCGACGAGGGCCTGTTCGAGCGGGCGAAAACGCTGGAGCCGATCTGGGCCGATGCGCTGATGGACCTCAAGGAAGAGCCCAACGTGCTCGACATCCGCACGCTCGGGCTGGTCGCCGGCATCGACCTCGCCTCGCGTCCGGATGGCGTCGGCAAGCGCGGCTACGACGCGCTGGAGCATGCCTTCCACGAGGAGGGGCTGATGCTGCGCGTCACCGGCGACACGCTGGCCCTGACGCCGCCCCTGATCGTGACGGAAGAGCAGATCGGCGAGCTCGTGGAGAAGACGCGCCGGGTAATCCGGGCTGTGGCGGGGTAATCGAGCTATGGCACGCGTCACGCGCATCGAACTGGGGCCGGCTGAAGGCAGCGTTCATCCCAGCGAAGTGCATGCGCGTGTCAAAACGTTTGGAGAAGATGCGAGAGGTCCAATCGTGCAGATCGACACGTTCGGATCTCTCGATCGGAAGGTTCCTGGAGCGGCCAGTCAGACGCTCCAGTTTGACCGCGAGTCGGGTGCGGAGCTTCTCGCAATTCTACAGCGCGCTTTTGGTCGCTGAAGCTCACCCCCGCCGTAACTTCCCATAGCGCGCCACCACCCGCTCGCGCTTCAACCGCGACAGGCGCTGCAGCCAGAAGATGCCGTCGAGCTGGTCGATCTCGTGCTGGTGGCAGACCGCGAGGAAGCCGTCGGCTTCCTCGGTGTGTTCGGCTCCATTGAGATCGCGGTAGCTCACGCGGATCTTGGCCGCGCGCTCGACCTCCTCGGTGACGCCCGGCATCGAGACGCTGCCCTCGGTCGCGCGGGTCGTCTCCGGTGACGACCAGACGAGCTTCGGATTGACGTAGACCCGGACCTCGCCCGGCGTCAGCTCCAGCACAACGAGGCGCTGGAGCACACCGACATGCGGCGCTGTGATGCCGACGCCCGGCGCGGCGCGCATCGTCTCCAGCAGATCGTCCGCCAGCCTCCGCAGATCGGCGTCGAAGCGCTCGATCGGCTCCGCGACCGCGCGCAGGCGCGGATCGGGGAACGCGACGATCGGCAGGATCGCCATGCTCAGGCGGCAGACTTCGCTGCCGCCGCGCCGTAATAGCTCTCGCCGGTCTTCGCCATGCGCTTGAGCTGGCGGTTGGGCTCGAATCGCTCGCCATGCTTTTTCGCCAGCGCCTCGCAGAGCTTGACGAAGGCGGCCGCGCCCATGTTGTCGATGAAGGAGAGCGTGCCGCCGCTATAGGGCGCGAAGCCGAAGCCGATGATCGAGCCGACATCGGCCTCGCGCGGATCGGTGACGACGCCTTCCTCATAGGTGCGCGCCGCCTCCAGCGCCTGCGTCACCAGAAGGCGGTGCTGCAGCTCTTCCATATCGACCTTTTCGGGCGCCAGCCGCTTGCCGACGAGGTCGGCCAGCCCCGGCCAGCGGCGTTTGGGGCCGGCTTCTGGATAGTCGTAGAAGCCCTTGCGGTTCTTGCGGCCGAGGCGTCCGTGCTTCTCGACCATGTCTGAGAGCAGCGTCTCCTGCGCCGGATCGACGGCGCCCTCGCCAAGCTGGGCCTTGGTGGCCTTCAGCACCTTGAAGGCGAGATCGACCGCGACTTCGTCGTTGAGCGAGAGCGGGCCGACCGGCATGCCGGCCTGCTTGCCCGCCTGCTCGATCATCGCCGGCGGCACACCCTCCATCAGCATGAGATGGCCCTCGCGGATATAGTTGCCGACGCAGCGATTGGCATAGAAGCCGCGCGTGTCATTCACAACGATCGGCGTCTTCTTGATCGCCCGGACGAAGTCGAGTGCCATGGCGAGCGCCTTCTTGCCGGTCTTCTTGGCCATGATGACCTCGACCAGCAGCATCTTCTCCACGGGCGAGAAGAAATGGATGCCGATGAAGTTCTGCGGACGCTCGCTCGTCGCAGCCAGCCCTGTGATCGGCAGCGTCGAGGTGTTGGAGCCGAAGATGGTCTTGGGGCCGACGGCGGCCTCGACCTTGGCGATGACCTCGGCCTTGACCTTGGGATCCTCGAAGACCGCCTCGACGACGAGATCGCAGCCCTTGAGATCGGCGTAGTCGGTCGTGGCCGTGATGCGTCCGAGGAGCGCGTCGCGGTCGGCGGTCTTGGCGCGGCCTTTCATGATCTGGTCGGAGACCAGCTTGTGCGAATAGGCCTTGCCCTTGTCGGCGGCCGCCTGATCACGATCGACCAGCACCACCTCAAGGCCGGCTAGCGCCGAGACATAGGCGATGCCGGCGCCCATGAAGCCCGCGCCGACGACGCCGATCTTTTTGAGCTTCGAGGGGGGCACATCGGCCGGGCGGCGGGCGCCCTTGTTGAGCTCCTGCATCGAGACGAAGAGCGAGCGGATCATCGAGGCCGCCTCCTTCGTCCGCAGGATCTTTGCGAAATAGCGGCTCTCGACCTTGAGGCCGAGGTCGATCGGGAGTTGCAGCCCCTCATAGACCGCCGAGAGAATGGCACGGGCGGCCGGGTAGTTGTCGTTGGTCTCGCGACGGTAGATCGCGTTGGCGGGCGGCCAGATCTGCATGCCGGCCGGCGAATAGACCTTGTTGGAGGGCAGCTTGAAGCCCTTCTGGTCCCAGGGCGCGGTCGCAGTCGGGTTGGCTTGGAGCCACTCCTTGGCATTCGCGACGATGTCAGCGCGGGCTACCACGGCATGCACGAGGCCGGTGTTGCGGGCGGGAAGCGCCTTCACCTGCTCGCCCTTGAACATCATCTGCAGCGCGTCGCCAGTCTGCATCAGCCGCGCGACGCGCTGCGTGCCGCCGGCGCCAGGAAACAGGCCGACCTTGATCTCGGGCAGGCCGACGCGGGTCGAGGCATCGTCCGAGACGACGCGGTACTGGCAGGCCAGCGCCAGTTCGAAGGCGCCGCCGAGGCAGACGCCATGGATCGCAGCGGCGAAGGGTTTTCCGCAGGTCTCCAGCTTGCGATAGAGCAGCGAAAGCTTGCGGCTTTCGTCGAAGAAGGTCTGCATCGCGACCTGCTCGCCCTTCTCCTTGGCCAGACCGACATAAAGATCGCGCAGGCCCTGGAGCATGGTGAGGTCGGCGCCGCCGGAAAAGGCTTCCTTGCCGGAGGTGATGACGCAGCCCTTGATCGCCTCATCGGAGGCGACCTTGTCGATGATCTGGTCGATCTCGGCCATCAACTCGGGCGTGATGACGTTCATCGACCGGCCCGGCATGTCCCAGGTCGCGGTCGCGATGCCGTCGGAATCGGTCTCGAAACGGAAATTGGTGAGGTTCATGATCGTTCTCCTCAAACCCGTTCGATGATGGTGGCGACGCCCATTCCGGCCGCCACACACAAGGTCACCAGCGCGGTGTTCTTGTTCGTGCGCTCCAGCTCGTCGAGGACGGTGCCGAGGATCATCGCGCCGGTGGCGCCCAGCGGATGGCCCATGGCGATGGCGCCGCCGTTGACGTTCAGGATGTCGTCGTCGATGTCGAAGGCCTGCTGGTAGCGCAGCACCACCGAGGAAAAGGCCTCATTCAGCTCGAACAGATCGATGTCCTTCGTCGTCATGCCGGCCTTGCGCAGCACGAGTTCGGTCACATCGACCGGGCCGGTCAGCATCAGCGCAAGGTCCGAGCCGATGGTGGCGAAGGCCTTGATGCGGGCGCGGGGCTTCAACCCGGCTGCCTTGCCGCCCTTCTTCGAACCGACGAGCACGGCCGCCGCGCCATCGACGATGCCCGACGAGTTGCCGGCATGGTGGACGTGGTTGACGAATTCGACGTCCGGATGTGCGGCGCTGGCGACCGCGTCGAAGCCGCCCATCTCGCCCATCTGGACGAAGGAGGCCTTCAGCGCGGCCAGCGCCTGCATGTCGGTGCCGGGCCGGATCGTCTCGTCGCGGTCGAGAATGGTCAGGCCGTTGACGTCGGTGACCGGGATCACCGAATTCTTGAAGCGGCCCGCCTCCCAGGCCGCATGGGCGCGCTTGTGAGAGCGCACGGCGAAGGCGTCGACATCGTCGCGGGAGAAGCCGTATTTCGTCGCGATCAAATCGGCCGATATGCCCTGCGGCATGAACCAGGTGTCGATGGCGACTGACGGGTCGAAGGCGATGCCGAAGCCCGAGGCGCCCATGCCAACGCGGCTCATGCTCTCGACGCCGCCGCCGATCGCCATCTCCTTCTGGCCCGACATCACCTGCGCGGCTGCGAGATTCACCGCATCCAGCCCCGAGGCGCAGAAGCGGTTGATCTGGATGCCGGGCACTTCCTGGCCGTAGCCGGCCTTGAGGGCACAGGTGCGGGCGATGTCGGCCCCGGCCTCTCCAACCGGGTCGACACAGCCGAAGACGACGTCCTCGACCAGCTTCGTATCGAGATCGTTGCGGTCGCGGATCGCGCGCAGCGTCGTGGTGCCGAGTTCGATCGCCGTCACCTCATGCAGCGAGCCGTCGGCCTTGCCCTTGCCGCGCGGCGTGCGGACATGGTCGTAGATGTAGGCGTCTGCCATCAGGGGCCTCCCGGGCTTGTTTTCTTGACGTCGTGTCTAGCCGTCATTGCGAGCGGAGCGAAGCAATCCAGAGGTCTCGCTCTACGTCCTCTGGATTGCTTCGTCGGCCTTCGGCCTCCTCGCAATGACGAGGAGCGTTCAGAACTGCTCGGCGCTCAGCGCCATCGTCGAATCCGCGCCGCTTGTGATCCGTGCCAGATGCGCGGCCGTCTCCGGCAGCGAGCGCTCCATGAAGAACCGCGCCGTCACCAGCTTGGTGTTCATGCGCTCGGTGGCGCCATTGGCGCCGACCTTGAGCTTGTCCTGCGCGACCTTGGCCATCTTCGCCCACATATAGCCGAGCGAGACGAGGCCAAGCAGGTGCATGAAATCGGTCGCGCCGGCGCCGGCATTGTCGGGCTTGGCCATCGCGTTGTTCATGAACCACATCGTCGCCTGCTGGAGATGGCCGAGCGAGGCGGCAAGCGGCGCGAGCAAAGGCTTCAGCGTCTCGTCCTCGCCGTTTTCCTGAATGAAGCCGCCGACCTCGTTGAAGAAGGCCATGATGGCGCGACCGCCATCGCGGCCGAGCTTGCGGCCGACGAGATCCATCGCCTGCACGCCATTGGCGCCCTCGTAGATCATGGCGATGCGGGCATCGCGGACGAACTGCTCCATGCCCCATTCGGCGATATAGCCGTGGCCGCCATACATCTGCTGGGCCTTCACCGCATTGTCGAAGCCGACATCGGTGAGCACGCCCTTGAGCACCGGCGTCATCAGTCCGAGCTGATCGTCGGCGGCCTGCCGCTCGGCAGCGTCAGCAGAGCGATGGGCGATGTCGGATTTCAACGCGTTCCAGATGACGAAGGCGCGCGCCGCCTCGTTGAAGGCCTTGATCGACATCAGCGTGCGACGCACATCCGGATGGACGATGATCGGGTCGGCAGCCTTGTCGGGGCTCTTGGGGCCCGTCAGCGAGCGGCCCTGGATGCGGTCTTTCGCGTAGGCGACGGCGTTCTGATAGGCGACCTCGGATTGGGCCAGTCCCTGGATCGCAACGCCGAGCCTGGCCTCGTTCATCATCACGAACATGGCGTTGAGGCCCTTGTTCTCCGTGCCGATGAGCCAGCCCTTGGCACCGTCATAATTCATGACGCAGGTCGAATTGCCGTGGATGCCCATCTTGTGCTCGATCGAGCCGCAGGAGACATGGTTGTTCTCGCCGACCGAACCGTCCGCGCCGACGACGTTGCGCGGCACGACGAAGAGCGAGATGCCCTTGACGCCGGCCGGCGCGCCCTCGATCCGGGCGAGCACGAGATGGATGATGTTTTCGGTGATGTCCTGCTCGCCGGCCGAGATGAAGATTTTGGTGCCGGTGAGGGCGTAGGAACCGTCTGCCTGGGGCACGGCTTTCGTCTTGATCAAGCCGAGATCGGTGCCGCAATGCGGCTCGGTCAGGTTCATCGTGCCCGACCAGACGCCCTCGATCATCTTGGGGAGATAGGTGCGCTTCTGCTCGTCCGAGCCATGGACGTTGAGCGCTGCGATCGCGCCCATGGTCAGGCCCGGATACATCGCAAAAGCCATGTTCGCCGAGGAGGCGAACTCGTTCATCACGGCGCCCAGCGTGTAGGGCAGGCCCTGCCCGCCATATTCGGGATCCATCGCGAGGCCGATCCAGCCACCGTCGGCATAGGCCTTGTGCGCGGCCTTGAAGCCCTTGGGCGTGGTGACGCTGCCATCGGTGTTGCGAGTGCAGCCTTCCTGGTCGCCCGAGTGGTTCAGGGGTTGGAGGACCTCCTCGCAGAGCTTCGCGCCTTCGCCGAGCACGGCTTCGACCACGTCCGGCGTCGCGTCCGCGAAGCCGGGAAGGTTGTTGTAGCGTTCGATGTTGAAGACGTCGTTCAGCAGGAAAAGCGTGTCTTCGACGGGCGCCTTGTAGACCGGCATGGCGTTTCTCCTTGCGTCGCGCGGCCGCCCGTTGGGATCGGGCAGTCCCTAATAGTTCACATATAAACTATCCTCGCCGATTTGGCAAAGGGGGCCGGCGGCTTTTTCGCTTGGCCGCACGGTCACGACATTCGCCCGCCCATCCGACAAAAGCAAAACGCCCCGGCCGGGTGGCCGAGGCGTGGATACGAAATGAAGGCGGAGACGATCGGCCTGCCGCCCAGGGCGCCTCAGGTCTTGCCGAGCGTCAGGCCTTGGCGAAGCGAGCCGCCGAGGCTTCGAGTTCGGCAATGGCGCTGTCGATCTCGGTGCGCTGGGCCCGCAGAAGCTCGAGCTGCTCGACCACCTGTTCCCGGCTAAGCTGCAAACCGCCGACGGAAGCCGAGCCGGCATCAGCGCCGCCCTTCTTTTCTTCGTTGGCCAGCATGGCGCGGATCTCGACCAGGGTGAAGCCGAGTTGCTTGCCCTTCAGGATCAGCGCGAGACGGGCGCGGTCGCGGCCGGAATAGATCCGGGTCATGCCAGACCGGGCCGGCGCGATCAGGCCGCGCGATTCATAGAAGCGCAGGGTCCGCAGCGTAACGCCGAAATCCCGGGCGAGATCGCTGATGGTGAAGCCGCCGGCCGTATCCGATTCGGACGTGGACGAGGGTGAAGAACGGCCGTCATGACTCGGAGCGGCCGCCAGAGCAACGCTTTGGCGCGACATCGGGTTCAATCCTTGAATGTATGGAGGTCGCCGGCAACGCTGGCGGCGAGAATTGGCTTGCCGGCGAGATAGTCCGGAGCCTGTCCTAGCGTCAGGTAATGTGACGCTTCCCACAGGTAAGTTACTGTTACCCGGCCACAGACGCGGCCGGCACGGCCGAGCGTTCGCAGAAAATTAACGGACGCCCGCTCGATCTTAACCGGCTGTTTACCACGCCAGCCAAAAAGTCGGGCTTGCGGATCGGCAACGTCACCATGGCAACGCTATTTTCAGGCGTTGACGAGCCGCAGGGAAGGCAGCGCGTTCAGGGGCATGCGCCTTCCAGCCAAGGACAAGCCCCATAGGCGAGCGTCAACATGGCCACTAGCTTGCCCTGGAGCGTCAAGGGCGTCGATCCCCGCACCCGTGACGCCGCGAAGGCCGCCGCAAGGCGCGCCGGGATGACGCTGGGCGAATGGCTCGCTCACAAGCTGCGCGATGAGGAGGCATCCGAGGCCGCGCCACCCGAACAACTCGACATCGCCGCCCTGTCGGAACGCCTCGCCAGGCTTTCGCAGGGCCAGATGGACACAGCGCCGCAGCAGGCGCTCAGCGCCCCCCCGAGCGCACCCCTGCCCTCGCGCGGCGAGATTGACGCCGTCCTCGCCCAGGCCGCCAGCATCGAGAGACTGACACGCGACTCCAGTGCCAAGACCGCAGGCGCGCTCGATTCGATCGCACGCTGGATCGAGAACGCCGAAAACCGGATGAGTTCCGGCGAACGGGCAGCGGCGGAACGCCAGGAGCGGGCGACCAGCGTCATCGTCGACGCGATCAAGACGATGGGCGAACGTCTGACTGATATCGAGCGCAAGTCGAGCGAGGCGCAGCGCCCACCGGCGCGGATCGAGCAGGCGCCGCGCCTTGCCTTCAGCCGCGATGGCCTTGCCGCCGCCGTGACGGATATCCGCACCCGCCAGCGCATGCTCGACGACGAGGAGGCCGCTCCCACGCCCCGACCTGCGATGGCCGAGAGCCGCATCTCGGCGCTGCGGGACGATCTGCGTCAGCTCAGTGCCCGCATCGCGCCGATCGCCCCCCGGGCCGAACGGCCGGCGGCGCCGGTGCCCCCTGCTCCTGTCATGCATGAGCCGCAACTCCGCCAGATCGAGGCGATGCTCGCCGATCTCGGCGGACGCTTCGACCGCCTCGACAGCCGCGACCGCATGGAGCCCATCCTCAAGCCACTGGCGCGGATCGAATCGGAGGTGTCGCGGCTTTCGCAGGACCGCTCGGCTGAGAGCTATCAGCGCTTCGAACTCGAGATCTCGCATCTGGCGGCCAAGGTCGATGCGCTGGTCGCGCGCGGCGGCGACCGCACGACCCTCGCACCGGTGCTGCGCGACATCGCCGAGTTGCGCGACATGCTGGCATCGAGCGCCGGCGACCAGCGGCTTGGCGAATTGTCGCAGCAGGTCTCGGCCCTCTCCTTCGAGATCAACCGGCTGCGCGACACGCAGCCGGACGGGCGCGAGATGCGCAGATTGACCGAAGCCGTCGACGAGATCCGTGAATCGATCCTTGCCGATCGCGGACAGGAGCGCCTTGCCGATCTCGAACCGCTGGCTGCCCTCTCGCTGCAGATCGAAAGCCTGGCGAGCAAGATCGACACGAGGCCCAACAACCAGATCGAGGACAGGATCGACGCTCTGCAGGAGCGCATCGAGGCCTTGGCCGAGAAGGGGCCGGCAGCCGTGACGCGCCAGATCGAGGCGCTAGCGGGGCGCATCGAGAACCTCGCGGCTTCGAGCAGCCTCGCCCACCTCGTCAGCGACGGCCAGGCCGTCCCGGTCGCGCATGTTGATCTGCGCCCGGTCGAGGAGATGCTGCGCAACCTCGCAAGCAAAATCGACGAGGCCGGCAGCCCCGGCGCGGATTCGGGCGCGTTCGATGCGCTCGAACAGCAGATTTCCGGCCTCGCCCAACGGCTTGACGCCGCTGCGGCGACCCGTTCCGCCGAGACCGGCATGGAGCGGACGCTGCAGGATCTCGTCGTCCACCTGCGCTCACTGCGCGAGGAGACGGCCGAGACCGCCGAACGGGCGGCCCGGGCCGCCCTGTCGGACCATCTCGGCAAGGCAGCACAGCCTGCGAGCGGCATCGCCGAACTCAGCACGCTGGTTTCGGGCCTGCATGAGAGCCATACCTCGACCGGCCGCGAGACTCAGGACGCCATCGGCGCCGTCCACCAGACGCTCGAGACCATCATCTCGCGGCTCTCCAGCCTGGAGGCCGAACTGGTCTCGGATCGGCAGAATGCTGCCGCTGTCGCCCCAGCCCGGACGCCTATGCCGCCCCGGGCGGCCGCAGCCACCGAGCGCGCCGTCGGCAAGGCGCCGACCATGCCTGCCGCCATGAGCCTGGCGATGGAAGACCGCATTGCGGCCCCCGAACACGCGACGGCCGCCAAGGCCGGGGCGCCCGCAACCAACGCCGGCGCCATGGAGATCAACGCAGCTCTGGACTTGCCGCTCGAGCCCGGCTCGGGTCGGCCGCGCGCCGAGTCCGCCCTGGCCGGCGGGCACGACCAGCAGTCGATCCGCCAGAACCTGATCGCGGCCGCCAGGCGTTCCGCCAAGGCTGCCACCGACGCGGCCTCGGCCACGCCTGCCGCGGCTCCGGAAGCCGCCAAGAGCGGTGGCGGCCGGCTCAGGGAGATCATGGAGAAACGGAAGCGGCCGCTGCTGCTTGGCCTGGCTGCCCTCGTGCTCGCATTGGGCACGGCTCATCTCGTCACCGGCGGGCTGCAGGGCCCGCGCATGGCGGCGACCGGCGAAGCCGTGCAAAACCCGATCCTGCCCAGGGAGGAGGCCCCCGCCGAGACGCCGGCCAAGGATCAGACGTCGGCGCTGCAAGCCTCCCCTGCCGCTGCGGCGCCGGCCGCGGACATCACCGGCTCGACCACCCTGCCGCTGCCGCCTGCTGCACCCACCATCGCCGTGCCCGAGCCCGTGCAGGCCGTGACCGGCCTGGGCGAGCTTCCGGCCGGGCTCGGCAGCCCGGGCTTGCGCAAGGCCGCGCTCGATGGCGATGCGCGTGCCGTCTACGAACTCGCCAGCCGCGCCGCCGACGGCCCGGCCGCCTCGCGCGACCCCAAGCTCGCCTTGCGCCTGTTCGAGCGCGCCGGGGTCGCGGGCCTCGCCCCTGCGCAGTTCCGTCTCGGCAACATGTTCGAGAAGGGCATCGGCACCACCCGCGATCTCTCGCTCGCCAGGATCTGGTACACGCGCGCCGCCGAGCGCGGCAACGCCAAGGCGATGCACAACCTCGCCGTACTGCATGCCGAGGGTATCTCCGGCAAGCCCGATTATGCGATGGCGACCGAATGGTTCCGCCGCGCCGCCGAGTTCGGCGTCCGCGACAGCCAGTACAACCTGGCGGTCCTGCTCGGACGCGGGCTCGGCTCAGCCGTCGATCTCTCTCAGTCCTATCTCTGGTTCTCCGTGGCCGCGGGCCAGGGCGACGACGACGCCGGCCGCAAGCGCGACGAGGTCGCCCAGCGGCTCGGCGCCACCGACCTCGCCGCCGCCAAGGCCGAGGCCGCGGCCTGGAAGCCGAAGCCGACCGACAATGCCGCAAACGAGGTCACCGCACCCGCCAAGGGCTGGGACGATACGCCGACCGCAGCCGCGAAGAAGCCGGCCAAGCCGGCCCGGACCTGAGGCGCAGGGGCGAGCCGGCGCGTTCTCCGCGCAAGCTCGCGACAGGCGAGCCCGTCATGGTTTCGACGCGTTGGCGCGCCATCAGGACAAGCGAGCCGGCCGGGTCTCGATACCCTTCCCGTCTCGGCATCTTGCCTTAACCGAATTGATGCATAGTCGGACAAGCCGACGTCAGCGCGTCGACCGACGCCGCGGCGCATGAGGAACTGAGGTGCAGATCTACCTACCGATCGCCGAACTGCCGATCAGCATCCTCACGGTGCTGGGCCTCAGCGGCGCGGTCGGTTTCATCTCGGGCCTTTTCGGCGTCGGCGGCGGTTTCCTGCTGACGCCTCTCCTGATCTTCCTCGACATTTCCCCGGCGGTGGCCGTCGCGACCGTCGCGGCGCAGGTCGCGGGTTCCTCGACCACCGGCGTGCTGACCTATTGGCGCAGGCGGGCGCTCGACTTCAAGCTCGGCGGCATCCTCGTTGCGGGCGGCATTATCGGCACGCTGCTGGGCGTGCTGTTCTTCAACTCGATGCGGCGCCTCGGCCAGCTCGAACTCGTCATCACCGTGTCCTATGTCACGCTGTTCACGATCATCGGCGGGCTGATGCTCTATGACGCGTTGCGCGCTATGCTGAGGGTGAGGGCCGGCAAGCCGGCTCGGCTGAAGCGTCGTGGCGGCACGCATCCGTGGTGGATGGGCCTGCCTTTGCGAATGCGCTTTCCGCACTCGGGGCTTTACTGCAGCGTCATTCCGATCGCGCTGCTGGCGGTCGTGATCGGCTTCATCGGGGCGGTGCTCGGTGTCGGCGGCGGCTTCATTCTCGTGCCCGCGCTGATCTATTTCTTCCGGATTCCCACAGCCGTCGTGGTCGGAACGTCCCTGTTCCAGATCCTGATGACGATGACCGGCGCCACCCTCCTCCACGCGCTGACCAATCAGTCGGTCGATATCGTCCTGGCCGTGCTGCTCCTGCTGGGGGGCGTCATCGGCGCCCAGTTCGGCGGCCGCGCGGCACGCAATCTCAACGTCGAATCCTTCAGGCTGCTGCTGGCATTGCTGATCCTCTCCGTGGGCCTGCGTTTCGCGATCGAGCTGTTCATCGCACCCAGCGAGCCATTCTCGGTCGTGCTGACGGAGGGCTCGCGATGAGATGGGGGCTGCGCCTCGTCGCGATGCTCGCGCTCATGACCGGCGCGTCCGCCTCCGCGCGGGCCGAGACCCTGATCGCGGCAATGTCGAGCCACCAGATCCAGATCACCTCGAACTATACCGGCAGCCAGCTCACCGTTTTCGGCGTGGTCGAGCGCGACGGGCGAACGGTCGCCCGCGCCGATCCTTACGACATCGTCGTGACCGTTCGCGGCCCCCCGCGCATGCTGCTGGTGCGGGAGAAGGAAAGGCTCGGCCCGATCTGGATCAACCGCACGCAGCGGCGCTTCCCCGACAGCTCGCTTTTCCTGGCGGTGGCAAGCAACCGGCCGCTCAGCGAGATCCTGAGCCCGGAAACGGCTCGGCGCGAGCGCATTGGGCTCGAGCACGCCCAGAGGGCGAAGGATTCCAGTCTCGATCTCGATGTGACGACGACGCGTTTCCAGGAGGGCCTGATCCGGATTCTTTCCGAGAAGGGGCTCTATTCGGCCGAGGAGCGCGGCGTCACCTTCCTGTCCAGCACCGTGTTCAGCGCGCCGGTCGATGTGCCCGCGACGGCGCCGACTGGCTCCTACGCGATCGATATCGTGCTCTATGCCGGTGGCGTGCCGCTCGCACGCCAGACCACCAATTTCGAGGTGGTCAAAAGCGGCATGGAACAGAGCCTCGCGTCAGGCGCCCATGATCTGCCGCTGCTCTATGGCCTTGTCACGGTTCTGCTGGCTCTTCTGCTGGGCTGGCTCGCCAGCGTCGTGTTCCGGCGGGACTAAGAGCCTCCCGTCTCAGCCGACGAGCAACTGATAGGCCAAAAACGGTATGATCGTACCCTCCGCGATGACCGTAAGATCCTCGGCGAGTTCGACGAGACCGTCGGTCCGCGTCAGCGAGGTCAGCACGCCGGCTCCGTCCTGCGGATGCTTGTGCGCGATCATGACGCCATCGGCGGCGGGCTCGAGGGAAACGCGGACAAATTCGCGCCGCCCCTCTTTCTTCCGGTAGGGGAAGCCGAGCCGCACCGGCAATGCCAGGGGCCGCGACGGCTGTGTGCCGGCCAGCCGCGCGATCATCGCCCTTGCCACGAAGGCGAAGGTGACGAACACCGCGACCGGGTTTCCCGGCAACCCAATGAAAGGGGTTGCGCCGATGCGGCCGAGCGCCACCGGCCGGCCGGGCTTGATGCCGATGCGCCAAAAGGCGAGCTCTCCAACCCGTTCGACGGCCGCCTTGACGTGGTCTTCCTCGCCGGTCGAAACGCCGCCCGAGGTCAGGATGAGATCGCAGTCGCCGGCGGCCTGCGCCAGGCTCTCCGCCAGACCGTCGCGCTCGTCGCGCAGGATGCCGAGATCGATGACCTCGGCCCCAGCGCGGGCGACCATTGATCGAAGCAGAGCCCGGTTGGCATCGTAGATCGCAGCCGGCGGCAGCGGCGTCCCCGGTTCGGCCAATTCGTCGCCGGTCGAGAAGATAGCGACGCGCGGCCGGCGGCGCAGGGTGACCTCGGTCAAACCCAGCGCTGCGAGCAAGGCGAGGTCCTGCGGGCGCAGTCGGCGACNCGCGATGTCTTCTCCCGCCGGCCTGGCATTGGCGCCGCGCGTCAGCCCGCGCGGCAGCACGGCGACGGCAGCGTCAAGCACGACATCCTCCTGCATGAAGACCGTGTCGGCGCCCGGCGGCATCGGTGCCCCGGTAAACACGCGCACCGCAACGCCCTGCGTCGTGACCCCGCCCGCATCGGCACCGGCGGCGACCCGGCCAGCAACCGGCAGCCGGGTTTCGCCGGCAGCGGGGAGATCGGCAAAGCGCACGGCATAGCCATCGACCGCCGAATTGGCGAAGGGCGGCAGATCGAGCCCAGCGACGACGTCCTGCGCCAGGACGCGGCCGTCGGCCTGCGCCAGCGCCACGATCTCCACACCGGCAACAGGGGCGACCAGAGCCGCAACGCGCTCGCCGGCTTGTTCCAACGTCATCAAAGCGCCGCCGAAGGCCTCGCTGTCCCGGCTCAGTTGCGCCATGGCGTGGTCACTCCTGCAAACCGCCGCGCGCCAGTACGGCAACGAGCGGCTCGGCCCGCGCCAGCATGATGTCGGCAATGGCGGCGATGTCGTCGATCCCGACGACAGGGCGGCCTGCTTCCGGGAAAGCGCTGTCGCTGGCGACGGCGACGATCGTCTCGTCTCCGGGATGCAAGGGCGGCTTGCCGTTGACGGCACGATGGATTTCGATCTTGGCGTGCGGCTCGCGCTTGAAGCCCTCGATGATGACCAGATCCACCGGCGACAGGTGGGCCAGCAGTTCCGGCAGCGACGCTTCGGGCTCTCCCCGCAATTCGCGCATCAGGGCCCAGCGGCGCTCCGACGAGATCAGAACCTCGCGCGCGCCGGCTTCGCGATGGGCATGGGAGTCCTTGCCAGGGGTATCGAGATCGAAGGCATGATGTGCGTGCTTGAGCGTCGAAACCGAGACACCGCGCCTTGCCAGTTCGGGAATGAGGCGCGTCAACAGGGTGGTCTTGCCCGCGCCGCTCCACCCCGCCAGACCGATCACGCGCATCGAAAGCCTTTGTCCCAAACAAGACCGGTCAAAAAGAAACCGGGCGCGAAAGCGCCCGGCTGTCATCTTTCGGATTGGCGGGTGCGGTCAAGCCTACTTGTCGTCGCGACAGCAGGCGTTGGGTCTCACTCCGCCGGCTGGAGCCTCGGACCGCCGCCGACATGCCCCTTGCTCATCTCCTCCTCGACCCAGAGCGAATGGTGCGTCCGCGCCCAATTGAGATCGACCTCCCCGGAACCCATGGCGTCGAAGGCGCCTTCCATGCCGATCGAGCCGATATAGATGTGCCCAAGGATCAGGGCGACCATCAGCACCGAGACGATGCCGTGAACGACGTTCCAGAACTGAAGGTTGAGCACGCCGCCCGCATAGAAGGGAAACAGCAGGTAAAAGCCGGAGACCGAAAGCGCCGCGCCGCCCAGGACGACGCTCCAGAACACGACCTTCTGGCCACCGTTGAAGCGCCTGGCCGGAGGGTGCTCCTTGCCGACGATGCCGCCCCCCGCAGCAAACCAGCGCAGGTCGATCATGTTCGGGATATTGTCCTTGATCCAGACCACGAACATCAGCGCGATGCCCACCATGAAGGGCCAGGCGAGGTAGTTATGCGCCCATTTCGCCGCAACCGAGAGGTTGGTGAAAGCCTGGGGGCCGATCAGCGGCAGCAGGACCAGCTTGCCGAATGTGACGTTGAGGCCCGACAGCGCCAGCACGATGAAGCAGGCCGCCGTCAGCCAGTGCATGAAGCGCTCGAAGGCATTGAAACGCGTGAGGGTGCGCCCCGCCGGCCCGGCTTCCGTGCGGACGCGACCGCGAATGAGGTAGAATGCCAGCAGCGCGATCAGCGTCCCGAGGACCGCGATGGCGCCGATGCGCAGCATCGTGCCCTGGTGGAACTCACGCCATTCGCGACCCGCAGGCCGTTCCAGCGTCGCCGCCTTTTGGTCGGGAATGGTGATGCGGCCCTGAAGCTCGGCTGACGGATTGCCCTTCAGGGCGTCGAGGAACTGCTGTTCCTTGACCGCGTCGGCGGTCGGGTTGACCTGCTGGGCTGAGCCCGGAGCGGCAAAGGCGACCGCGAAGCTCAGCAGCAGGCCGGTCACCAGAAGGCGGAAATGGGCGCCGAAACGCATGGCCATGATCCTTGTTCTCAGCCCTCATCCTGAGGAGCCATTTTATCTTGAAAGGGCGTCTCGAAGGATGCTCCAGCGATCTCCGGAGCATATTTCGAGACGCCGCTGCGCGGCTCCTCAGGATGAGGGCTGAGCTTCCACGCAGCGTCCTAGATCGCGATCGTTTCCTTGTAGGCCGTCTGCCAGCCCCAGGCCCCCGAGCCGTAGCCGCGCTTCACCACCCGCTCCTTGTAGATCTGGGCGATGATCTCACCGTCGCCGGCGAGCAGGGACTTGGTCGAACACATCTCCGCGCAAAGCGGCAGCTTGCCCTCGGCCAGACGGTTCGAGCCGTATTTCTGGAACTCGACCGGCGAGAGATCGACCTCGGGCCCGCCCGAGCAATAGGTGCACTTGTCCATCTTGCCGCGCGAACCGAAATTGCCGACCTTGGGATATTGCGGTGCGCCGAAGGGGCAGGCGTAGAAGCAGTAGCCGCAGCCGATGCAGAGGTCCTTGCTGTGCAGCACCACGGCGTCTGCCGTGGTGTAGAAGCAATCGACCGGGCAGACCGCGGCGCAGGGCGCGTCCGTGCAGTGCATGCAGGCCATCGAGATCGAGCGCTCGCCGGGCTTGCCGTCATTGATCGTGACGACACGGCGCCGGTTGATGCCCCAAGGCACCTCGTTCTCGTTCTTGCAGGCGGTGACGCAGGCGTTGCATTCGATGCAGCGGTCGGCGTCGCAGAGGAATTTCATTCGGGCCATGATGTCAGTTCCTCCTCACGCCGCCGCGATCTGGCAGAGCGTCACCTTGCCCTCGTGCATCGCCGTCACCGGGTCGTAGCCATAGGTGGTGACAACGTTGACGGATTCGCCGAGCACGATCGGGTCCGTCCCCTTCGGGTAATTCCCGCGCTGGTCCTGACCCTGATAGAAGCCGCCGAAGTGGAAGGGCATGAAGGCTACGCCCTTGCCGACACGCTCCGTCACCAGCGCCTTGACCCGCGCCTTCGAGTTGTTCTCGGGGCCGGAGACCCAGACGAAGGCGCCGTCCCTGATGCCACGCGCCGTGGCGTCGGCCGGGTTGATCTCGACGAACATGTCCTGCTGGAGTTCGGCCAGCCAGCGGTTCGACCGGGTCTCCTCGCCGCCGCCCTCGTATTCGACGAGGCGGCCCGAGGTCAGGATGATCGGGAAGGACTTGGCGATCCCCTTCTCGACCGCGGCCTTCTGGACCGAGGTGTGCAAATTTGGGATGCGCAGGGTGCGCTCGTCGGGACGCGCCGGCCATTTGGCGACGAGATCGACGCGCGGCGAGTAGATCGGCTCGCGATGGGTCGGCACCGGATCGGGCAGGTTCCAGGCGTTGGCGCGGGCCTTGCCGTTGCCATAGGGCACGCAGCCATGGGCCAGCGCGACGCGCTGGATGCCGCCCGAGAGATCGTTGGCCCAGTTCACCGCATCGATGGCGTTGCCGCCGATCCAGGTGATGGTCTCGAGCTCCTTCGGCGTCAGATCCGCATCCCAGCCGAGCTTCTTGAGCACGCCCATGGTGAATTCGGGGTAGCCGTCCTTGATCTCCGAATTCAGCGAGTAGGAGCCGTTCTCGGCGAGCAGCGTGTCGTTGACCTTGCTGCCGTCGGCAAGCGTGCGCTCGCGGGTCAGGCCGAAGCGCGGGCGGAAGGTGCCGCCGCCATTATTGGCCGCCAGCGAGGTGTTGTAGAGAATGTGGGTGCCGGGATGCTTGAGCTCCGGCGTGCCCCAGCATGGCCAGGGCAGGCCGTAGAAATCGTTCTCGACCGGCGAACCGACGGCGCCACGCAGGCTGACGAGATCGAACTTGTCCTGGTGCTCCATGTGGAGCTTGAGACGTTCCGGGGACTGACCCGTATAGCCCGTCGACCAGCCGCCCTTGTTGATTTCCCTGAGGATCGATTCGGCAGACGGCTCGGGGCCGTACTTGCCCTGGATCATCTCGAAGTTCTTGTGCATCGGATCAGCGAAGCCGAGCTTCTGGGCCAGCTTGTAAATGACGAAATAATCGCTGGCGGCCTCGAAGATCGGTTCGACGATCTTCTCGCCCCATTGCACAGAGCGGTTCGAGCAGGTGCGCGAGCCCGAGCATTCGAACTGCGTGCCGATCGGCAGCAGATAAGTGCCGTTCTTGCGGCCGCCGAGCGAGACGAAGTTGGTCGGGTGCGGATCGGCGACGACCAGCAGTTCGAGCTTTTCCAGCCCCTTCACAGCGTCGGGCATGCGCGGGATGGTGTTGCCGCCATGGCCCATGACGAACATGGCCTTGAGATTGTCCTTCTGGTCGACCTGTTCGGTCGGCAGATTGGCGGCGTCGAACCAGCGGGTCGAGGTGTGACCCGAGGTCTCCATATTGGCCTTGCGCGTGCGCGCCGGGCGGCCGCCCTTGGCCGGAACCTCGTCGAAGCGGGTGACGAAGTAATCGTAAGGCACGTCCCAGACGCGGGCCCAGTGGCGCCAGGCGCCCTCGACCAGGCCGTAATAGCAAGGCAGATTCGCGATATCGAGGCCGAAATCAGTCGCGCCCTGAACGTTGCAGTGGCCGCGGAAGATGTTGGCGCCATTGCCCATGCCGCCGACATTGCCGGTGGCGAGCAAGAGGTTGCAGATGGCGCGGACATTCGCGGTGCCGACCGAGTGCTGGGTCACGCCCATGCACCAGATGAAGGTCGCGGGCTTGACCTTGGCGAAGGTCTCGGCGGCACGCTTCATCTGCGCCTCGGGAACGCCGGTGATATCCTCGACCGTCTTGGGGTCGTATTTCTCGACCTCCTTGCGGACATCGTCCATGCCGTAGACGCGGGCGGCTTGGAAGTCCTTGTCCTCCCAGCCATTCTTGAAGATGTGCCACATCATGCCCCAGATCACTGCGATATCGGTGCCGGAGCGGATACGGATGTAATCGGTGGCATGCGCCGCGGTCCGGGTCAGGCGCGGATCGAAGACGATGACGTTGGCGCGGTTCTGCTCCTTGCCGACCAGGATGTGCTGCATCGAAACCGGATGCGCTTCCGCGGCATTCGACCCCATGAACAGGATCGTCTTGGAATTGCGGATGTCGTTGTAGGAGTTCGTCATCGCGCCGTAGCCCCAGGTGTTGGCAACACCCGCGACCGTGGTGGAATGGCAGATGCGCGCCTGGTGATCGACGTTGTTGGTGCCCCAGAAAGCCGCGAATTTGCGGAACAGATAGGCGCCCTCATTGGAGAACTTGGCCGAGCCGAGGAGATAGACCGAGTCGGCGCCCGATTTGGCCCGGATCTCGTTCATCTTGTCGCCAATCTCGTTGATCGCGACGTCCCAGGAGATGCGCTGCCACTGGCCGTCGACCAGCTTCATCGGATATTTGATGCGGCGGTCGCCATGGACGAGTTCGCGCACCGAGGCGCCCTTGGCGCAATGCGAACCACGGTTGATCGGGCTCTCCCAGGCCGGCTCCTGGCCGACCCAGACGCCGTTGGCGACCTCGGCCTTGACCGTGCAGCCCACCGAGCAGTGGGTGCAGATGTTCTTGATGATCTTGGTGCCCGTCGCGGGGCCGAGGCCGGCGGCCTCCGCCTTGCGGACGGAGCCGATCTGCAGGGCGCCGGCGGCGGCGATGCCGCCCGCGACCAGCCCTGAACGGCGAAGGAATGCACGGCGGTCCATGACGCCAGAGGACAGGCCGGCGATCGCCGTTTGGAGCCTGCCGCGCTGGACATCGGCGGTTTTGCGCTTGATCAGCATGGTTGCCGGCCTCTCAGTAACGGTTAACCCGATAGAAATCCTTGACGTGCTCCGACTCGCGGTAGCGTGCCTTGGACTCCTCCTTACCGGGATCGACGGCGGCGGCAGGCGTGATCATCGCCGGCGTCGCTGCCAGCGTCGCACCGGCGCCCAGCGCCTTGAAGAAACTGCGGCGGTTGACGGCCGGCTCGCTTGTCGTTTTTGACATCGTCGTCTCCCGCGTAACGTCTTTTGTAACCGTGATCATGCCGGTAGCCTCGCGGCTTGCGTCTCGATGGACAGGAACAGGCTGCCGAGCCGGCCGACGGCCTTGTAGAACTTTGCGGCCTTCGCAACCTCGAGATCCGCGAAGAAACGCTCGCCCCAGGGTTCGATATGCCGGGCAAAGAAGCCGTCGGCATCGATTCCGGAGCCCGCCACTTCGCCGCGGATCAGCTTCGCCATGATGTCGAGCAGGACCGCGATGTGATCTTCGGGCTCGCCGGCGCGTTCGTCGCGCGCCAGGCCGAGCGCGCCCATGTCCTCGCGGACCAGCGCCAACGGCCGCTCATGCAGGAAGCCGGTGAGATAATAGGAGGCGTAGGGCAGCAATTCGCCACGACCCACGCCGATGAAGAGCTCGAAAAACTCGTCGCGCAGGCTTTCTGGCGTCGCTTCGTCGGCCGCTTCGGCCAAGGCCAGATGCGCCATGCCCAACGGCGAGGCATCGCCGTGAAGGCCGCGCAGCGCGTCCAGCGTCGCTGCGGTCGGCGCGCGCCAGAGCAGGGCACCGACCAGTTCGCATTCGCGGGCCCGCGCCTCGTCGATCTCGTCGAGATCCGGATTGCCGGCCAGCGCCAAGGGATCGGGCTGGGGGTAGATATCGGGACGCAGGTCGCTGCGGGAAATGCCGGTCGTCGCTTCGACGGACAGGACGCGGTCTGCCGGGACGCGCTTCCAGCTCGATATCGCCGGCTGCGAAATGCCGAGGCTGCGTGCCAGCGCCCTGACGCCGCCCACGCTGCCGATCGCCTTTTCGAGTACCGGGTCGCGCATCACTATGAGGCCATCATCCTTGAAGGCGGGCGGCGGAACAGCCGACCAATCCTTGGGCAGTGATAATGCCTGCTTATCGCTCAAAAATACAATTATTCCAATCTGAACTCAGACTGGAATTGCGCCACCTCCACGCTTGCGAATCCGCACAGAAGCGTCCCTGACCTCCGGGCTATTTTGCACAGCAGCATAAACCGGCGGAGCCGATTCCTGCCCGATTGAGCCCGTATTCTCAGGGGCCGCGCTATCGCTACTCAAGCGGACGGCCGCAAGCTGCGCCTTCGAAGCGCCGCTTTCTTGCACTGCAGCATCGGACGTCACGCTTTCGTCATACGACGAAAGTTCATGCGACATCGCGTCGCCTGCCGCGTCGTCAACCGCGATGGCCGGCGTTTCGGGCTCCGGCGTCTCGCCGAAGATGCCCCGCACCATCGCTCCGACGTCGTCCGATTCCGTCAGGGGACCGTAGCCCGGAGCACCGCCAGGCGTGTTCCAGTCGAGCGCATAATCGCGGGCCGGGTTCTCGAATCCGGCGATCGCCGGATCGCTCTCCCAGGCGCGCCGCATGGCGGCGAGCTTCCAGCTCTCGGGAACGTTCTGCTTGAGCCAGTGAGCGACGTTGAAATCCTTGTCGATCAGGTCGAGCGAAGGCGGCTCGACCATTTCGGGTTCGACGACTTCAGTCGCGGCGGTTTCGGTTTCCGTCGCCTCTGTAGGCAACTCTGCCCCAGGCGCCGGCGACGCCGGCGAAGCCTTGGCCTCCGCCAAATCACGCTTGCGGCGCGACCAGCGGCTCAGGAAGCCCTCGTCCTCGGGTGTTCCGGCGCTCATGCTTCGCCCTCGCCTCGGCGCGTGCCGGGTTCGGGGCGCGGCCCGCCGCCCTTGCGGGGATCATACTCATGGCGCTTGCGCTTGATGAATTCGCGCTCGACATGGTGCGTCTCGAAGAAGGCCAGTACCTGCTCGGCGACCGCTTGCGGCATCGGCAGCGCTTCGACGATGTCTCCGACGTTCTCGGCATAGACCTCGCCCTCGAACGGGTCGGCCGTGACGCCGACGAATTCGATCTCCGGATCGATGCCGGTCGGCCGGATTGCAACCCAGAGCTTCGCGCGCCCGGCCTGGAAATTCTCCCGGAAATGGGCGGTGTCGACCGAGTGCAGCGTCAGGGTCGCGGGGCCGAGATAGAAGCTGCGCCGATCGGGCGTGCCCGGCAATTGCGTCCAGGGCGCGAGCGGGGGCGGCTCGGGCAGCACGGCGAGCGGCGTCCAGGCATGGTCGATCCAGGGGGAATCGACCGCGCGCCGCTCGACGACGATGCCGACCTCGATGTGCTGCTGGCTCATCGCCGCCTCCTCAATGTGCCATCTCTCGGACGGCGAGCGGCAGACCGGTGACGAGATTTTGCGGCTTGAGCCGCAGCATTCGATCCGGCGACATCGCCATGACCAGATAGATCGGTCGACCCTTCGCCGCAGGCAAGACCGGAACGTCTACCGGCAGGGTCATTGTATAGAGCGCGAGCACGCGCGATAGCGCCTCGTCGCTGACCGTCTCGCCTGTCCAGAGCGCGTTGCCGATGCTCGTCGCCTGCGCGTCGAGGCCGACGAACCAGCGCCAATCGGCATCCTTGACCGTCTCCAGCGGCTCGACCGCGACGTCGAAACCATGGATCTGCCGGACCCAATGGCGCAGCGCCTGTCCGAGCGCGGCGCGGCCTGACGGCGCCCCACCGAGATCGAGCACCATGTCGAACCCGTCCGAGCGCTGCCAGTACTGGTCCGCATTGGCGGGCTTGAGGATGTCGAGCGAGGTGGCGGCCGGACCGCCGAGCATGGCCAGCAGCGGCGAGGCGTGCCGGTCGGCCTCATGACCCTCGATGATGTCCGCATCCGCCAGCAGGATGGTGTTTTCGTGATGGGTCACGCGCTGCGGCCGGAACAGGCATTCGGCGGCACGGGTCACATAGGGATCGTCGAGATCATCGAGCGCGGCGCGCAGGATGACATGGACCAACTGGTCGAGAAACAGCGGCGGGATATCGCTGACGCCCTCCCGGATGATGCTGGCATAGGCGGCTTCCAGCGTCGGTGCAGCCAGCAGCCGCTCGCGCCAGCCCAGCATGAAGCGCCAGTTGTCGCGGGCATCCCCGTCGAGAATCGCGGCGAGCTCGGCGGGCGCGATCTCGGCCTGCGGCGATGCCATCAGCTTGGCGTGCAAGGCGCGTTCGGCGGTGCAGGCCTCGTCGGGCGGCAGCAGTTCGGGCCGGGCCAGATAGGCCTTGAGGAAATCGTCCGTGACCTTCAGCCCGCCGCCCGGCTCGCGGTCCAGGAGCAGATGGCCCGAGGTGGCCCAGAAATGCGTCATGGCAACAGGGACTTTCCGAGAATCATGCGGTTCTGCCGAGCTTCAGAAGATCGACCTGTTCGACCGGCCCGTCATCCTCACCCGCTACCTCCAAGAATTCGAAGGCGCGGAAGCCCTCGCTCTGGCTGGCATCGCGCGGCGTCAGGGTGCGGAAGCGCTCGCGGATTTCGCCGTCCTCCTGCGTCCGGTGAAGGGCCAGCAGCGTCTGCGCCGGATGATCGCAGAGCGAGGCGGCGAAGGCGATCTCCTCGGCAGCCGCGACGCGGGCCGTCGCGAGATCGGGCGCGCCAAGCTTCTCGACGAGTTGGCCGGCGAGCTGGGCGATCGCGGCCTCGCGCTCGGCTTCCGTCGCTTCCGTCACCACCGCCAGCGTGCTCCAGCCGAAGCTCGCGACACCGAGAAAGCCGGAGCGGAAGGCCGTGCGCGCCTTGGCGTCGAGCCCGGCGAGATCGGCCTGGCCGAACAGAAAGGAGCCCGTGACCAGCCACTCGCCCGGCTCGGCCGCCCGCCGGAAGACGAAGGTATCGGACGGGTCGAGCCGGATGGCGCGGGGCAGTTTCAGCCCGCTCACAGCTTCGGCCCGCCGCTGTCGCGATCAAGCCACTCGACGCGGGCCAGCGCCTCGACCAGGCTGCGGCGCTGCGTGCCGGCTTGCGTCGTCGCCACCAGATCGCCATTGGGCTCGAGGCCGTGGCGGGGGNTTGTCGAGCCGGTCGAGCCAGCGCAGGGCCGCCGCCTTGGGGCCGGCGCTCTGCCAGCGCGTGACGCCGAGCATCAGGTGCCGGGCAAAGGCCTCGATCAGATCGACGGCGTCGACCTCCTCGAAACCCTCCTCGGCCATGCCGACCCCGACGTCACCGGCTGCGAAGGGCGTCATCGTGGTCGCGCGCAGCATCGCGCCGAAAACCAGCCACTCCGGCACTTGGTCCTCGCCGCAACCTTCAGGCCAGGCGAGCCTGCCGCCGCCGATCAGGCCGAGATCGTAGATCAGCGCATCGGGCCAGCGGAACAGGATCGGCCGCTCGGGCGGGCTGTACACCGCCAGCGCATCGGCGAGCGCGTTCATCGCGAGATAATGGGCGAGCCTCGCCTCGCGAAGCGGATTGTCGGGCTCCAGCACCACAGCGAACTCGATGCCGTCGAATCGCCGCGTCCAGACCAGCGTCGCGGCGCCGGCTTCCGAGGCCCTGGCGCAGGCATGGGCGAAAGCGTCGCCCGATTCGCGCAAGGGCACGAGTGAGAAGCCCGGCGGCAGCACGGGCTCGCGGCGCAGGTCGTCCGGGCGCTGGGCGCTCACCGCCATGTTCGCAATAACCTCCAACGACGCGACGAAATGCAAGGGCGCGACGAAATGCTCATCGTTCGTTTCTTTTGAACCACTCCAATTCCATATAAGCGTAGAAACCCGCAAGAGAGACGAAAAGACGCTCTTTCGCTCAGGCTCAAGGATTGTTCGCCCGATGATGCCAGCCACCCGCACGCTGATGGTCTGCTCGTGCGAGGATACCATGCCGCTCGACGTGGGCGCGCTGGCGCGCGGCTGCAAGGGCGCCGACATCCGCAGCGTCAGGCAGCTCTGCCGGACGCAGACCGAGCTGTTCACGCGCGCCCTCGGTGAAAGCACCAGCATCACTGTCGGCTGCACGCAGGAGGCGCCGCTGTTCGAGGAGATCGCGGCCGATCTCGATTATGCCGGCGACCTCGTCTTCGCCAATATCCGCGAGACCGCCGGCTGGGCGCGCGAAGCGAAGGCGACGGGCCCGAAGATGGCGGCACTGCTCGCCGCCGCCGCCGAGCCGATGCCGCCGGTCTCCTTCAGCACCCTGACCAGCAAGGGCGTCGCCCTGATTTATGGACGCGACGAGGTCGCCTTGTCCGTCGGCCAGCGGCTGGCCGAGCATCTCGACGTCACCATCCTTCTGAGCCGTCCGGGCGAGATCACGCCGCCGCGCGTGGACGATACGCCCGTATTGAAGGGCACGATCACGGGCGCGACGGGCTGGCTCGGCGCCTTCGAACTGCGGATCGACGATTATGCCGCGCCGGCCCCGTCTTCCCGCGCGAAGCTCATCTTTGGCGAGCCGCGCAACGGCGCGACCTCGCATTGCGACATCGTCATCGACGTCTCGGGCGGGACGCCGCTGTTTCCGGCGGGCGAGATGCGGGCCGGCTATCTGCGCGCCGACCCGGGCAGCCCGGCGGCCATTGAAAAGCTCGTCGCGGAGGCCGGCCATCTCGTCGGCGAGTTCGACAAGCCGACCTATGTCCGGCTGAACGAAGACC
>QBLV01000060.1:28667-49623 GCA_003241815.1 Hyphomicrobiales bacterium
CCTCTGCGCCCATTCGCGTTCCCGAAAGACCGGCTGCACGCGCTGCCTCGAACTCTGCCCGACGGGCGCGATTACGCCCAACGGCGACCATGTCGCGATCTCGGCTGAAATCTGCGCCGGCTGCGGCGCCTGCGCTGCGGTTTGCCCGACCGGCGCCGTGACCTATGCCCTGCCGCCGACCGACGCGCTGCTGCGCCGCCTGCGCACCCTGCTCACCACCTATGCCGAGGCCGGCGGACGCGAGCCGGTCGTGCTGCTGCATGATGGCGAGCATGGCGAGGCGCTGATCGACGCGCTCGCGCGCTTCGGCGACGGCCTGCCGGCACGCGTGCTGCCGCTACGGATCAACGAGGTCACGCAGATCGGGCTCGAGACCTTTGCGGCGGCGCTGTCGTTTGGGGCCAGCGCGGTGCGCGTGCTCGGCCGCGCCCGGCCGAAGCATGATCTCTCGGGGCTGCAGCGCAATCTCGCCTATGCCAACACGCTCGCAGCGGCTCTCGGCTTCAGCCCGGCCAGCACCGGGCTGATCGAGACCGATGATCCCGACCAGTTGGCGGCCGCGCTCGCCCGTCTCGAGCCCGGCATCGTCTCGCCCACGCCGGCCCGCTTCCGGCCGATGGGCGACGGACGGCCGCTGCTGCGCCAGACACTCAGCGAACTCCATGCCGCCGCGCCCGCCCCCGTTGCATCCGTCGTACTGCCGGATCGGGCGCCTTTCGGCACTGTCCATGTCGAAACCGAGGGTTGCACGCTGTGCCTCGCCTGCGTCTCCGCCTGCCCGGTCCAGGCGCTATCGGACGATCCGGAGCGGCCGACGCTGACCTTCCAGGAGGATCTCTGCGTGCAGTGCGGGCTGTGCGAGGCGACCTGCCCGGAGAAGGTCATTACGCTCGAACCGCGTCTCGATTTCGAGGCCTGGCGCGGTGGGCGGCGCGTGCTGAAGCAGGAGGAGCCGTTTCACTGCATCGCTTGCGCCAAGCCATTCGGCGTACGCAGCACGATTGAAAAGATCGCCGCCAAGCTCGAAAACAAGCACTGGATGTTCTCAGGGAGCGCCGCCAAGCGCATCTCGGTGATCAAGATGTGCGAGGATTGCCGCGTCGAGGTCGTCGTCAACGAGAGCTTCGATCCGCATCTGTCGCCGCAGCGCCCGAACGTGCGCACGACCGACGATTATCTGCGCGAGCGTGCGGAGCGCGGGGAAGACCCGTTGCAGTAGGAACGCGTCGTTTGCCGCCGCCGCCGCGTCATCCCGGACGCAGCGAAACAGAGCTCCGGGATCCATCATAGGGTGGCGACAGAGCTCTGTGATGGATTCCGGAACGGCCCGGATGCGCCGCTTGTCCGGTAGGACTGGGTGGTTCGGATCAGGTGGCGCTCACTTTGCAACCGTCACCTTCTCCAGCCAATCGACCAGCGCCTGCCGGTCCTCCGCGCTGCCGATCGTCTGTTCCGGCATCTTGGTGCCGGGCGTGTAGGCGTGGGGCCCGACCTCGAACAGCTTCGCGACCGTCTCCTTGGTCCAGACGATGTCCATCGTCCTGAAGGCGTCTGAATACGTGTATCCGGGGGCGCTGGCGATCCTGCGGCCGAAAATCCCGTGCAGCGTCGGGCCGGCGCGGTTGCCGTCGGAGGGTGTCAGGGTGTGGCAGGCGGCGCAGGCCCGGAAGACCTGGGCGCCGCGCTCGCCGTTGAAGGCTGCCAGCACATCGACGCCCGCACGCGGAACGACCGTGCCGATATGCTCGCCGGTGACAGCGTTCCAGCGCCGGACAACCCGGTCGGCCCCGCCGGAGAGAAGCTGCTTGCCATCGGGCAGGAAGGCCAGCGACCAAACCGGCAGGCCCGGCCCGACCAGCGTCGCGCGGATGCTGCGCGCCTTGCGATCGAGCAGAGCCACCTGGCCGCGCAAGCCGCCGGCAGCAAGGGTCGCACCATCGGCGGAGAGGGCCAGCGCGATCAGCGGTGTCTCGCCGATCGGGATATCGCCCCGCGCCTCGCCGTCCGGCCCAAACAGCCGCAGCCGGCCATCGGCGGCAGCGACCGCGATCTCGCCATCGGGCGCGACTACGACGCCGTTGAGCGGCGCCGGCAGGGTCACGATGCGCTCGACACCCGAATCGGCAGGCCATATCCGCAGCGTCGCGTCATAGCCGGCACTGACGATGCCGCCGCCGGGCAGGAAGGCGACGCCATTGACCGGACCCTTATGGCCTTCCAGCACGCGCGTCTTGCCGTCGGTGAGTGAGGTCACGCGCACGGTCTCGTCCCAGGAGGCAGAGGCGATGCGGCCGCCATCGGGCGAGACGGAGAGCGCGGCCACGGGCCCCTTATGCCCCTCGATGACCTGCGCGGGGGCGGCCGCATCCGCGCGCCACAAAGCGATGCGGCCATCCTCGGCGCCGGTGGCGAAACCCAGCCCCGGAACCGCGATCACCGCATTGACCGCGCCTTGATGAAAACGAAGCACCGCCTCGGCCGTCCCGGCCGACAGATTCCAGAGGATCGCCGACTGGTCGAAGGAGCCCGTCATGGCCGTCAGGCCGTCGGGCGAAACCGCGATCGCCCGGACCGGTCCGCCATGACCGCGCAGTTCCTGGGACATGATAGGGGAGCCGAGCGTCGCGAGCAGCGCGAGCGACAGGAAGATGTTTCGCATGGTCTCCATCATGGATCGGCGCGGGCGCCGTGACAAAGCGGCCAGTTGCCCCGCCCCAACATCGCATCCTAAGAAGCGCCGTCACAGCAACCGGTTCCCGAACATGACCGCCATCCCCCTCAACCTTCGCGGCCTGAAATGCCCCCTGCCCGCGCTGCGCGTCCGCAAGGCGCTGAAAGGCGCTGTGCCGGGGACGCTATTCCTGGTCGAATGCACCGATCCGATGGCGGCGATCGACATTCCCAACCTGACGCGCGAGACCGGCGACGCGATCGAACATCACGGCCAGGAGGGCGAGCTGCTCGTCTTCCACATCCGCAAGGCCACCCAGCAAGCAGCTACGGCCTGAGCCGCAGCCACGGAGGCCCATCATGGCCCTGACCCAAGCCGACATCCTGCGCGCGCTCGAACTGGTGAAGCTGCCCGCCAGCGGGCAATCGCTCGCCGCATCGGGCCGGATCGCGGATATCCTGATCGATGGCGGCAAGGTGATTTTCGCCATCGGCATCGACGCGACCGAGGCCGCCGCGATGGAGCCGGTGCGAAAGGCAGCCGAAAGTGCCGTATCCGGGCTGCCAGGCGTGAGCCAGGTTCTCGTCGGACTGACCGCCGACAAAGCCTCTCCCTCAGCCGGGATGCAGGCGCGCCAGCAGGCGCAGCGACCTGCGGCAGGTCCTGGCGGCCCGACGCCAAAGGCGGCCGGCGTGCCCGGCGTTAAGCAGATCATCGCGGTCGCATCGGACAAGGGCGGCGTCGGCAAATCGACCACCACCGCCAATCTCGCGGTGGCGCTGGCAACGCTGGGCCTCAAGGTCGGCGTGCTCGACGCCGACATTTACGGCCCCTCCGTCCCCAAAATCTTCGGCATCACCGGCAAGCCCCGCCTGGTATCGGGCCGGACGCTGGCACCGATGGAGGCCTATGGGCTGAAGATCATGTCGATCGGCTTCCTGATCGACGAGGAGACGCCGATGATCTGGCGCGGGCCCATGGTGATCTCGGCGATCACCCAGATGCTGCGCGAGGTCGCCTGGGGTGAACTCGACGTGCTCGTGGTCGACATGCCGCCCGGCACCGGCGACGCGCAGCTCACCATGGCGCAGCAGACGCCGCTGGCGGGCGCCGTGATCGTCTCGACGCCGCAGGATCTGGCGCTGCTCGATGCCAGGCGCGGCGTTGCCATGTTCAAAAAAGTTGAGGTGCCGATCCTCGGCATCGTCGAGAACATGAGCTATTTCATCTGCCCGGAATGCGGCACGCGCTCGGACATTTTCGCCCATGGCGGCGCGCGACACGAGGCGGAGCGGCTGGGTGTGCCGTTCCTGGGCGAAGTGCCGCTCGCCATGCCGATCCGCGAGACCTCGGATTCGGGGCGGCCGATCGTCGCGAGCGATCCGGACTCGGCCCACGCCAAGGCCTATGTCGCGATCGCGCGCCAAGTGATGGCGTCGATGGCCGGCGGGACGGTCAGGGCCGCGCCGCGCATCGTCATCGAGTGAGGGGGGCGCCCGCTGGCACGACGTCTACGTCATTCTCGGGCGTAGCGAAGCGCAAACCCGAGAATCTCAGGGCGGTAAAGCGCCAAGCTTGCTGCGGCATGAGATGCTCGGGTCAAGCCCGAGCATGACGCCTTGGTAGGATGCCTCTTCAGCGCCGTCAGAGCCTGACGCCGCTCGTCGTGAAGGCGACCTCGACCGGCTTCTGGAAATAGTCGTTCAGCACGAGGCTGGCACCGAATGCCAGAATGGCGGCAACGGCGACGGCGGCGACGAATGACTTCATGATCTTCCCCCGGTGAGCACGGCAGCGATCAGCCGCTCTTGAGACGACAGATAGCGGCGCAACGCGTTGGCTTCAAGTTAAAGGCAGAGAGGCGAAAAGCCGCTCGGCTTCGGCCAGATCGTCGGGCTGGTTGGCATTGAAGAAGGGATCGACCGGCATCACCGGCCATTCCGCGCTGGCACAGCCGTAACGGGCCGTCCAGCGGTCGATCTTGCGCTCGTCCTGGACCGTCAAGGCGTGGCGCAGTTCTTCGCGCAATGACACCGGCCAGAGTCCGATGACGGGGTGGGTCCAGCCGCCCGATGCGGCGCAGGCGAGCGGGACGCTGTCGGCCTCCCGCGCGCCATGCAGGCGGGCGACGAGATCGCGCGGGATGAAGGGCGTATCAGTGGCGACACTGACGAGCCAGTCCAGCTCAGGCCGGTTCGCCGCCAACCAGTCGAGCCCGGCGAGAATGCCGGCGAGTGGCCCTGCGAAATCCGGCACGCTGTCGGCGACGACCGGCAGGCCGTAATCGGCAAAGCGGGAGGGATCGCCATTGGCGTTGATCAGCAGGCTCTCGCATTGCGGCGCGAGGCGTTCGATCACATGGGCGAGGATGGTGCGCCCCGCGATCATCCGCAGCGGCTTGTCACCACCGCCCATGCGGCGCGCGAGACCGCCGGCGAGGAGCAGGCCGAGGGTGGGGGTATCAGTCATCCCCCGCTCCCTTGCGCCGGCTCTTGCCGCCCTCCTCCTCGACCGTGTCGGGATCCTGGTCGAAGACGATGTTGGCTTGCCCCGCCAGTGCGACGAAGCGCTTGCCACGCGCCCGGCCGATCAGGGTGAGGCCCGCTTTGCGCGCCAGTTCGACGCCCCACTCGGTGAAGCCTGAGCGCGAAACCAGCACGGGGATGCCCATGCGCACGGTCTTGATCACCATCTCGGAGGTCAGCCTGCCGGTGGTGTAAAAGATCATCTTTGCGGGATCGACATCGTGGCGGAACATCCAGCCCGCGACCTTGTCGACGGCGTTGTGGCGGCCGACATCCTCCATATAGACCAGCGGCCTGTCGCCTTCGCAGAGCACGCAGCCATGGATCGCACCGGCTTCCAGATAGAGCGAGGGGGTGGTGTTGATCTTCTTCGTCAGGGCATAGAGCCAGCTCGTGCGGAGTTCCGCCTTGGGCAGCTCGATCTCGTCGATCGCCTCCATCAGGTCGCCGAAAGCGGTCCCTTGCGCGCAGCCGGAGGTCAGCGTCTTCTTTTTCAGCTTCTCCTCGAAATTCGTGCGCTCCGGTGTGCGCACGACCACGACCTCGAGCTCCTCGTCATAGTCGACGGCATCCACGACATCGCCGCGCTTGAGCATGTTCTGGTTGAGGAGATAGCCGAGCGCCAGCGTGTCCGGATGGTCGCCGATCGTCATCATCGTGACGATTTCCTGCGCGTTGAGATAGAGCGTCAGCGCGCGCTCGGTGACGACGCGGGTCTCGACCGTCGCACCGGTCTGGTCGATGCCGGAGACGGTCGCGCCCAGCCGCGCCGCTTGCGGATCGGGGCGGACGAGGTAGTCGTCGAGAAAGCTCATATCCTGCGCCATGATGGCTGCTCCCGAGGGCGACGATCAGGCTGGAACGCGCGCCAGCGACAGCGCCCAGGCCTCGATGGCCTCTTCCTCGCGGGGAAGTTCGATCCAGTCCTCGCCGGCGAAATCACGCCAGGCGACCAGAAAATCCTGCCGCACGGCGATCAGCAGCGGCACGCCCGCCATCAGCGCCGCGGCGATTTCCTCGCGCAGTCCCCGGCCAAGCATTTCCTGGCGGCCGAACTTGTTGACGATGACGAGATCGGTCGCGCCGTCCAGGACAGCGGTCAGCGCGCCACCGGCCGCGGCAAGGCCGCGCGCGTCGAGCCTGCATCCGGCGGACGCCGCGCCACGGTTCTCGCTGATCGGAAAGCGGACCCCGCTGGCGAGGTCCTCCAACGCCATCGACAGGCAGCCCTCTTCGCAGGTTCCGTCATTGTGCTGCACGACGCCGCCCAGCCGAAGCCCCCGCGCCTTCAGGCGCAGCGCAAGGCCGGTCATGAAGCCGTCGATCTGGAATCCGGAGGAATAGGGGATGGCGGCCAGCAGCGTCATGACCACCTCATCCCATGAAATGGCTCGCCACGAAAGCGCTACTGCGACTGGGGCTGTTTCGTCGCAGGAGGAGGCGACCGCTGCCGACGAGATGCCCGTCAAGTGTTGCGCGCGCCCTACAGTCGCGCCCGCATGGGCAAGTTACGGTCCATCGGTTCCATCTCCGGCGCGCATTTCGCGGAGAGCTTCTGTCCGGTTGTTTTCATCCATGTCTCCTCACCGCGCCCCGGCCCCGATAGACCCTGCCGCAGACGCGGCCCTGCTTCTGCGCCGCATCGGCTTCGGCACGCTTGCGCTCGTGTTGCCGATCGCATCACTGGTCTCGCGCCGGGCCGCCGTCGTGCTGGCGCCGATCGGGGTCGTCCTGCTGATCATCGCGGCGCTGATCGAGGACCCAAGCGGGTTCGTCGCGATACTGAAGCGCTCGGTGCTGAGCCTGCCGGGCATGATCCTGATCGGTCTCGTCGCCTGGGCGGTCCTGTCCCTCGTCTGGAGCCCCTTCACCTCGTCCGCCACCGAAAAAGTCGGCAACCTCGTGCTGGCCGTCGTGCTCGGCTTTTGCGGGAATGCCGCGCTGCCGGAGCGGATGCGCGCCTCGAACCTCAACCTTGCGGCGCTGGGCACCGGCATTGCCGCCGCCTTCGCACTGGCGCTGATTGTGGTCGCAGCGCTGCGGCATGCGGAGACCGATGCTGGCGTCGAGCGCGGGATCAGCGTCATCCTGATCATGGCCTGGCCGGCCTTGGCCTGGCTGCTTTCGCGCGAGCGGGGTCTGAGCGCCGTCGGTCTCGCGCTTGTCGTCGGCCTGCTCGCGCTGACACGCTTCGAGGATGGCGAGGCCGTAGCGATGATCTGCGGGGCCGTCGCGTTCGGGGCCGTTACCGCCAATCGTGAAACGGCTTCTAGCCTCATCGCCGCAGGCATCGCCGGGCTGATCCTGATCGCGCCCCTGCTGCCCTTCCTGCTGATACCGATCGTCTCGCTGTTTCCACAGGGTGCGGGCGATTTCGCCCAGTCGCTGGCGGTTTGGGCCGATGTCGTCAGCCGCGAGCCGGTCCGGCTCATCACGGGTCATGGGCTCGACACTGTGTTGCGCGGCCGCCTGATGGGCGCCCTGTCGCAATCTGCGCCGACCACACTGCTCTTCGAGATCTGGTACGAACTCGGTCTCGTCGGTGCCGCTGCGGCCTCGACCTGCCTGTATTTTGCGGTCCGCGCGGCAGGCCGCATGCCGGGCGCGCTGGCGGCCGGCGGCGTGGCCGCGTTCACCACCGCGTTTGCGCTGAGCGCGCTCGGCTTCGCAACGCTGCAGCCCTGGTGGTTGATGACGCTGACGGCGGTCGTACTGATGTTCGGCGCCATCGCGCGCGGGCAGTACCGGACCGACCGCCCCGTGGCGCCGCTGCCGCTGAAGGGCGCCGGCACCAGTCGTCCGAAGGCCGGTGGACTCGCCTGACGATCCCGTATCAGGCCGCCGCGACACGTCCCTCGTTCACGGCATGACAGGCAACGCCGTCGATGACCGGCGGGGTCTCGATGCGGCAGCGGTCGAAGACCAGCGGGCAGCGCGGGTGGAAGGTGCAGCCGCAGGGTGGCGAGATCGGGTTGGGGATCTCTCCCTTGACGCCGTCGCGCGCCTTTCCCGTCATGGCGAGATCGGGCACCGCGTCGAGCAGCATGCGGGTGTAGGGATGACGCGGGTTAGAAAAAAGCTGTTTGCCGTCCGAAATCTCGACGAGGCGGCCGAGATACATCACGCCGATGCGCGTCGCCATGTGCCGGACCACGGCGAGGTTGTGCGAGATGAAGAGATAGGTCAGCCCGAGTCGCTCCTGCAGATCGCGCATCAGGTTGAGGATCTGGGCCTGGACCGAGACGTCGAGCGCCGAGGTCGGCTCGTCGCAGACGATGAACTCGGCATTCGAGGCGAGCGCGCGGGCGATCGCGATGCGCTGGCGCTGGCCGCCGGAGAATTCGTGCGGGAACTTTGAGCGATCGTCCGGGTGCAGGCCGACCAGCGTCAGCAATTCACCGACCCGATTGTTGATCGCGGCCTCGCCTTCGACGATCTGGAAGGCGCGGATCGGTTCGGCGATGATCCGCCCGACGCGCCAGCGCGGATTGAGCGAGGCGTAGGGGTCCTGGAAGATCATCTGGATGCGACGACGCAGGCGCTGACGCTCCTGCGCGACATCGACATCGTTCATCGAGACCCCGGCGATCGCGACCGTGCCGTCCGAGGGCGGTAGCAGGCCGACGACCATGCGCGCCACGGTCGATTTACCGGAGCCGGATTCGCCGACGAGCGCGAAGGTCTCGCCCCTGGCGATGTCGAAGGAGACGCCATCGACCGCTTTCAGATATTGCCGCGGCGCGTTCTCCAGAACGCGGTTGAGCCAGGGTTTCGACACGTCGAAGACGCGGCGCAGGTCGCGGACCTCGACGAAGGGCGCTTCACTCACGCTGCGATCTCCGCGTTGCTCTCGTCGTAGAGATGGCATGCGACCTTGCGGTCCCCGACCGCGATCAATTCCGGGCGCTCGACATGGCAGCGCGAGAAGGCCTGCGAGCAGCGCGGGTTGAAGGCACAGCCGGGCGGGATCGCAGAGAGACGCGGCATCGTGCCGGGGATCTGGACGAGCCGTTTTGCCTCGCCCTCCAGCGAGGGGATCGCGCCCATCAGGCCCTTCGCATAGGGGTGGAGCGGCTGCTTCACCACCTCGCGCACTGGGCCGATCTCGGCAATGCGGCCGGCATACATCACCGCGACGCGGTCGGCCGTCTCGGCGATCACGCCCATATCGTGGGTGACGAGCATGACCGAGGTGCCGCGCTCTTTGCAGAGCCGCTTGATCAGCGCGATGATCTGCGCCTGAACGGAAACGTCGAGCGCGGTGGTCGGCTCGTCGGCGATGATAAACTCCGGCTCGGCGCAGAGCGCGAGCGCGATCACGACGCGCTGGCGCATGCCGCCGGAAAACTCGTGCGGATAGGAGTCGATGCGACGCTCCGGCGCCGGGATGCCGACCTCATCGAGCAGGGCGATGGCGCGGGCGCGGGCCTGAGCAGCGTCGAGATCGGTATGGACGCGGATCGTCTCGATCAACTGCTCGCTGATGCGATAGAGCGGGTTCAGGCTGGTCAGCGGGTCCTGGAAGATCATGCCGATGCGCTTGCCGCGCACCTTGCGCATCGCCTCTTGCGGCAGGTCGTCGATGCGCGCTCCCGAAAGCAGCACCTCGCCACCCGCGATGCGGCCGGGCGGATCGATCAGGCCGATGATCGCCGAACCCGTCACCGATTTGCCGGCCCCCGACTCGCCGACGACACCGAGCACCTCGCCACGGGCCACGTCGAAGGAGACGCGATCGAGCGCACGCAGGGTGGCGCGTCGCGTGACGAACTCGACGGTGAGATCGCGGACGGACAGGACGGGGACGGCTTCCTTAACAGTCATCGCCCTCACCTCAATTTCGGGTTGAGCGCATCGCGCAGCCAGTCGCCGAACAGGTTGATCGACAAGGCGAGCAGCACCAGCACAAGCGAGGGAAAGAGCAGGATCCACCACTCGCCCGAGAACAGATATTGCTGGCCGAAGCGGATCAGCGTGCCGAGCGAAGGCTGGGTCGGCGGCATGCCGACGCCGAGGAAGGACAGCGTCGCCTCCTCGATGACGGCCAGCGCCAGATTGATCGTGGCGATGACCAGCACGGGGCCGGCGACATTTGGCAGGACGTGCTTGAGCATCACCGGCCAGGCCTTGAGGCCGATCAGGCGGGCTGCATCGACATAGACCTTGTTCTTCTCGACCAGCGTCGAGCCGCGCACGGTCCGGGCATATTGCGCCCAGTTCGACAGGCCGATGGCGACGACGAGCACCAGCAGCGTCATCTGCTCCTGAAGTGCCGGCGGGATCAGCCCGCGCGCGACGCCGAAGACGAGAAGCGCTACCAGAATCGCCGGGAAGGAGAGCTGCACATCCGCCACGCGCATGATCAGCGCCTCGGTGCGACCGCCGACATAGCCGGCGACGAGCCCCAGCCCGACTCCAATCACGAGCGAGAACAGCACGGAGGCCGCGCCGACCAGCAGCGAGACGCGCGAGCCGTAGAGGATGGCCGAAAAGATGTCGCGCCCCTGCGCGTCCGAGCCGAGCCAGAAGACCTTGCCGGTGATCTCATTGGGCTCCATCGGCCGCGAGAACCCGTCCGAGAGATCGAGCGAGGCGGGATCGAAGGGGTCGTAGGGTGCGATCAGCGGAGCCGCGACCGCAGCCAGCACGAGCAGCAGCGCCAGCAGCGTCGCGGCGACCGTCACCGGCGAGGAGCGGAAGGAGAAGGCGAGATCGGAATCCCAGAGGCGCGCGAGACGGCCTTGCGAGCGCGGCGTCGGGAGGGGCGTGCTGCTCATCGCGGCCTCACTTGGCCATGGCCGGGTTGCCTGTCCGCAGGCGCGGATCGAGCCCGATATAGACGAGATCGACGATCAGCGAGGTCAGCACGAAGACGAAGGCGACGAAGAGCAGATAGGCCGACATCACCGGCACATCGACGAACTGCACTGCGTTGACGAAGAGCGCGCCCAGCCCCGGCCACTGGAACACCGTCTCGGTGACGATGGCGAAGGCGACGACGCCTCCGAGCTGGACGCCGGCGATGGTAATGACCGGGATCAGCGTGTTGCGCAGGGCGTGGCGGAACTCGATGCGCCGCTCGGGGATGCCGCGGGCGCGGGCGAAGCGGATGAAATCGGCCCGCATCACCTCCAGCATCTCGGAGCGGACGAGGCGCATGATCAAGGTGAGTTGCAGGAAACCGAGCGTCAGCACCGGCATGACCAGCGATTTCAGCCCACTCGTCGTGAGCAGCCCGGTCGTCCACCAGCCGAGCGCTACCGTGTCGCCACGACCGAAGGAGGGCAGCCAGCGCAGCTCGACGGCGAAGATGTAGATCAGCCCGATGCCGATCAGGAAGGTTGGCAGGCTGACGCCGATCAGCGAGAGCGCCATTACCAGATTGGCGATCCAGCCGTCGCGCCGGATCGCGGCATAGACGCCGAGCGCGATGCCGGTGACGAAGGCGAAGATGGCCGAGAGCACCGCGAGTTCCACGGTCGCCGGGAGCCGTTCGAGGATCAGCGACGAAACCTTGCGACCCTGCCGGTAGGAAATGCCGAAATCGCCTTGCGCGGCATCTGCCACGAAGCGGGCGAATTGCAGCGGCACGGGATCGTTGAGGCCGAGCCGCTCCGTCAATTCGGCGCGATCCTGCAGCGTCGCCTCCTGGCCGAGCATGTTGACGACGGGATCGCCGACGAAGCGAAACATCGAAAAGGCGATGAAGGCGACCGCCAGCATCACGATGATGCCCTGCATCAGCGAGCGCAGGATATAGGCCAGCATTGCGGGGTTACCTCGTCATCCTGTCAAACATACGCAGCCTCTCCGTCATGGTCGGGCTTGTCCCGACCATCCACGTCTTCGCCCGTTGAGCGCTGTGACCAAGACGTGGATGCTCGCCACAAGGGCGAGCATGACGGTTGAGGCTCACGCGGAGACTGCGCGACCTACGACCCCTTGAAGCTCACCATCTTGAGCTTCGGGTTGTTGGCGACGTCGACGGGGATGTCGAGCGAGGTGCCCATCGCATAGCTCAGCGACTGGTTGTGGATCGGCAGGTAGATCGTCTCGTCCTTCAGCCTGGTCCAGAGCTTGGCGATGGTCGCATCGCGCTTGGGAAGATCGACCTCCTTCGAGAGCGACTGGATCATCGCATCGACCTCGGCATTCTTGTAGCCGGTGGCGTTCCAGGAGCCCTGCGAGCCCGTGCGCGAGTGGTACATGTAGGAGAAGATATAGTCGGAATCATAGGTCGGGACGCCCCAGCCGACGAGGTAGAACTCGGTTTCGGGCGGGTTTCTCTGGATCAGGTTAAAGTGGATCGACTTCGACTGCGAGACCAGGTTCACCTTGATGCCGATTTGGCCGAACATGCCCACCGCCGCCTGGCAGATGCCCTCGTCATTGACGTAGCGATCATTGGGGCAGTGCAGGGTCGTCGAGAAGCCGTTGGGGTAGCCGGCTTCCGCCAGCAGCGCCTTGGCCTTGGCGGCGTCGGTCGGAGGGGCGGCGTCCAGTTCCTTGGTCCAGCCATTGACGAAGGGCGGCATGATCACCCCGGTCGGCACCGACTCGCCGCGCATGACGACGCGCTGGATTGCCGGGCGGTTGATCGCCATGTTGAGCGCCTGGCGCACCTTCTTGTCGGCGAAGGGGTTCTTGCCCTCGACATTGTCACCCTTCAGATCGGCCGAGGCGACATCCATGCCGAAGAAGATGGTGCGGTTCTCGGCGCCCGAATTGACCCGCAGCTTGGGCTGCGTCTTGAGGCGGGCGATGTCCTGCACCGGCACGTCCTGAACGAAATCGACCTCGCCGGAGAGCAGCGCCGCGACGCGGGTGGCGTCCTGCTTGATCGGGACCAGCGTCAGCTCGGTGATCTCGAGCGGCACCTTGGCCTTGGCCCAGTAGGCATCGTTGCGCTTCATCACGGTCTTCACGTCGGCCTCGCGCGAGACCAGCACGAAGGGGCCGGTGCCGTTGGCATTGCGGACGGCGAAGTTCTCTTCCTTGTTCTTGAAGTCCTGCGCCTTGGTGGCGTTGTTCTTCTCCGCCCAGGCTTTGCTCATGATGCGAATCGAGGAGGTGTTGTTGACCAGAAGCGGGTTGGGCCCCTTGGTCTTGATGCGCACCGTCAGGTCGTCGACCTTCGAGACCTTCTCGACCGAGGTGAGATAGCCCTTGAAATCCGAGGTCGGCTGCATGGCGCGCTCATAGGAGAACACCACGTCATCGGCGCTGAAGGCGCTGCCGTCATGGAATTTGACGTTCGCTTCGAGCTTGAATTCCCAGGTGGTGGGGTCATCGGGCAGCACGCGCCAGGAGGAGGCGAGCAGCGGCAGGAGTTTGCCGGCATGGTCGCGCTCGGTCAGGCTCTCATAGATGTTCTGGTTGAGCGAGGTCGTCGGCCCCTCGTTCTGGGCATGGGGATCGATCGTCAGGGCATCGCCAGCAGCGGCCCATTTCAGCGGCCTGGCCTGCGCGGCGCCCAGCGCCAGCAGCGAAACTCCCAGCACAGCGGCCGCAACGCCGAAAACACGCGCTTTCATGGATTGATACCTCCCTGACAGGCGCAGAGGGGCGCCCGAAAGACGAGATGTTAGGGGCAGGCCGCGCGTGAGTCACGGGGCTAATGTGCGTGGGGTGCATGGTAGCGGGGCAAAGGGCGCGCGATTTTGCGGCAGTCGCGGGTTGACGAGGTTATAGAAAGACAGAGTTGCCTGTGAAACTAGGGCCTTCGCTCCAAGAGCTTGGAAAGCAGGCCAAGCGCAGACGGATCGATACCGCCATCATCCTTAACGATCCCGTCCGATGTCGTTCTGAAGAGAGCTTGAAGAATTATACCCCGATCAGCATCACTGGCAGCTCGCTCTTTTATCAAAGCCAAGTAGGTTGTTATCATTGTCACGCGCTCTCGGGCATCTTGGGCTAAATGCCGCTCAGAAAGATATATTTTAGATATTATCCTGAGAGCCCAAATACTTACGGCTGACGTCAGAATAGCAGCAACCAATCCTTTTGCCGGACCAAGTATAACAGCCCAGTCCGGACTGCCCGCCGGCAACGTAGTCGTAGGGATCCAACCGTAAGATACAGCCCATAAAGCCGCAACTGGGAGTGCTATGACACAAATTGCAGCACTCGCAAGAGATAAAGTCATCCTCTTTTGACGTCTCTCATGATTTTCTGCCTTCTTCTTCCAATAATCAATGGGCGCATGAAGCTCCATTGCTTCAAGATAGGCAGATTTAATTGCTTCAAAATCTCTCTTCGCATTTACAGCAAACCTAACAACTTGAGATTTTGCTAATATTAAACTGCGATCTAAATTATCAGTCGATCTTTTTCCTTGTAGTATCATTTCATCGAAATTTTCTGGCGCTCTCTTAATATTTAATAATTCTTCTTTATAAATTTCCATTTCTGTTTTTATTAATTTTATTTCGTTATCAATCAAAATCATTTTATCGAAAACAGACTTAAAAGTGTATTCTTTTTCTTTTTCAGAATTTTCAATTTCTTTTCTAAAAAATTCTTATTAAAATTGTTTAATATATCAATCTTCTTTAACGAATTTGGATATTTGCTGCTAGATATCTCGTCAATTTGAACCCTTGATACACTACCGATATGAGGCCAATTTGAAATATTTAGATAATTTAAAACCAGAGACTTTATATCACTCGGAACAATCCCGCGATCCTCATCGATTTTTGATGCGTATTCAACAATTTCTTTAAGTATAGATATATTCGTAGCAGTTAAATTTTTTTCTAATCCGTGCGACATCATATTAGATATAAATTCAGCTTCTTTCATTATATACGAAACGATTTCCGAAAATGAACTAAGATTGAAAATTTCTCCGTTTGGAAATCTGTAAGATATTGAAATATTATCCATAAAATATCCTATGTTTCAGCCGCTCTATTTTAGTTGCATTCAACGACGACAAGCACTCAAAATTTTACACCGATGGCAGCGTACTCCCCATCAAGAGGCAGTTCAACTACACTGGCATCCGTGCAATGGCGCGATGCCTTCATCGCGCTTCCAACTTCCTACCGCCCCAACTCCCCAATCAACCGCCTCACAAAGCCCGCCCCCGCATCCAACTGCGCCACCGTGATGAACTCGTCGGGCTGGTGGGCCTGGGCGATGTCCCCGGGGCCGCAGACCACGGTGGACCAGCCGGCACGCTGAAACAGGCCGCCTTCGGTGCCGTAGGCGACGACATGCCGCCCATTGTCGCCGGTCAGGCGGCGGCAGAGTTCCTCGGCCGCGCCGTTCTGCTCGGGGCCCATCGCCGGGGTGTCGGAGGTGATGACGAAGTCGATGCCGGTTTCAGGCGCGATCGCCTGCATCTGCGCTTCGAGCTCCGCGACCTCGGCACGGTAGCGCTCGGCATAGGTCTCGAAAGCCTCGCCGGGAATGCAGCGGACCTCATGGGTGAAGCTGCAATGCTCGGCCGTGATATTGACCGCCGTGCCGCCGTTGACGACGCCGACATGCAGCGTGGTCCAAGGCGGCTCGAAACCGTTGCCGGCATCGGCTTTGGCTTTGTTCTCCGCCATCACCAGATTGTGCCAGTCGATCAGGCGGCCGGCGACCATCACGGCGGGCACGCCGACATCGACGCGGCTTGAATGCACGGCATGGCCGCGCACGGTGGTCTTCATCCGCATCCCGCCCTTGTGGCCGGTGACCACCTGCATCATCGATGGCTCGCCGACGATGACGGCGGCGGGCTTCAGGCCATCCTCGACCATCGCCTTGATCAGGACGCGGGCGCCCTGGCATCCGACCTCCTCGTCATAGGACAGCGCGATGTGGATCGGTCGCTTCAGCGGGGCCGCCAGCATCTCCGGCACGAGGGCGAGCGCGATGGCGTCAAAACCCTTCATGTCGCAGGTGCCGCGGCCATAGAGCTTGCCGTCGCGTTCGGTCAGCGTCCAGGGATCGGAGGTCCAGTCCTGGCCCGCGACCGGCACGACATCGGTGTGGCCCGACAGCACGACGCCGCCCTCCACCCTGGGGCCGATCGTGGCATAGAGGTTGGCTTTGTCGCCCTCGGCGTTGTGCGCCAGCGTGCTCTCGACGCCGAGTCCCGCGAGATAGTCGCGGCAGAAATGGATCAGGTCGAGATTGCTGCGCTGCGATTCCGTGTTGAACGAAACCAGTTTGGCCAGCATCTGCTTGGGCGTCAGTTCCTTGGGCGTCATCGTCACGAGGCGTTTCTCCAAAAGGCGGCGCAAGGCAGGTTTCGTGCCGGGACGCTTGGGCTCGGGCACCTGATATATGTAGTAGGCGCCCGCGACCCGGCTGCCAACGATGCGTTTCCGTAGGGCGCGGCGGCGCCTATAAGGACTGCGACGAAACAAGAGGCGCAGGCATGAATTTCGACGTCACTCTGGGCGATATCCAGGCCGCCGCAGCGCGCATCGCCGGCAAGATCCGGCGCACGCCGACCTATCACAGCGCCGGGCTCTCGGCCCGGCTCGGTGTCGAGACGATGGTCAAGGTGGAGAGCCTGCAGCTCGGCGGCTCGTTCAAGGTGCGCGGCTGCTTCAACAAGCTGATGAGCCTGAGCGAACGGGAGCTGGCACGCGGCGTCGTCACCGTGTCGGGCGGCAACCACGCCATCGCGGTCGCAGTGGTGGCGAAGACGATGGGCGCGCGCGCCCTCGTGCTGATGCCGAAGAACGCGGCGGCCTTCAACGTCGACATGGCGCGCGCGCTCGGCGCCGAGGTAGAACTCTGCGAGGATTCGATCGAAGCCTTCGCGAAAGCCGACGATTACGCCGCGCAGGGCATGACCAATGTTCACTCCTATGACGATCCGGCGATCATCGCGGGCCATGGCTCGCTCGGGCTGGAGCTGAACAACGACGCCGGCGGGCGGCTCGACCATGTCTTCATCTCGATCGGCGGCGGCGGCTTCGCGGCCGGCGTCGGTGCGGCGATGAAGGGGCTCGATCCGGCGCTGCGCATCCATGGCGTTGAAACCGAGGGCGCGACGACGATGACGCAGGCGCTGGAAAGCGGCAAGCCGGTGCCGATCAAGCCGACCTCGATCGCGCGCACGCTGGGTGCTCCCTTCGCGACGGAGCGGACGATGGCCGCCGCGCGTCAGTTCGTCGAGGACATCGTGGTGGTGCCCGATGCCGAGGCGGTGCGCGAGATCACCTGGGTGCTGCAAAACGGGCGCGTGCTGCTGGAGCCGGCGGCGGCGTGCGTGGTTGCCGCGGCGCAGGCCAGCAAGGCGATGTTCAAGCCCGGCGAGCGCGTCGGTCTCGTGCTCTGCGGCTCGAATGTCGCGCTCGACGACATCGCGGCATGGCGGGCTCAGTTCGGGGTCTGAGGCTCGCGCGTCGGCGCAACCGCACACCTGTCGCGGGCGCGCGGCAGGGTCGCGGTCCTGAGCCTTGACGCTGCGCCCCGTTCGGGTTTTGGGAGGATGTGCCGCGCTCGCACGATCCAGCGGGGGCTGTCTCGACGCCGCGCGGACGAACGGAAGGACTACGAAATGACGATCCTCGACCACAAGACGCAGCCGCAGGACAAATGGCGCGATGGCGTGATGACCGAAATGCGGGTGTCGGCGCTCGTTCAGAGCCGGCAGCTCTGCATCTTCGAACAGTTCTGCGAGCCGGGCCTGGGCGCGCCGATGCATCTGCATGCGGTCGAGGAGGTGCTCGAGGTGATGGGTGGTACAGCCGAAATCTATCTGCGCGACCAGACGATGGTCGTCACCGCCAACCAATCGGTTCTGGTGCCGGCCGGCGCCCGCCACGGCTTCAAGAACATCGGAACCGACACGCTGCATGTCCGCGCGACGCTGGCGGCGGCGATCTTCGAGGCGTCCTATGACGACCGCAACGAATTGTCGCGACGCTACGTCCCCACCGACGCCTGATCGGCGCCGCTGACAACCTTCTTACCCTGCGATCCGCCCCCAGTGGATCTGTTTAGCCCTTTCGAGGTCACGATGCCCAAAGCCGAACTCATCGCCGCGATCCATCCCGAGCTCACCGCGATCCGTCGCGATCTGCACCGCCATCCCGAGCTGATGTACGACGTGCAGCGGACGGCGGGCGTCGTCGCGCAGAAGCTGACGGAATGGGGCGTGGACGAGGTCGTGGCCGGCATCGGCCGGACCGGCGTCGTCGGTGTGATCAAGGGGCGCAACCAGGGTTCCGGCAAGGTCATCGCCATGCGCGCCGACATGGACGCGCTGCCGATCCATGAGGAGACCAATCTCGAGCACCGCTCGACCATGCCGGGCAAGATGCACGCCTGCGGCCATGACGGACACACCGCCATGTTGCTGGGCGCCGCCAAATACCTCGCCGAGACGCGCGATTTCGACGGCACGGCGGTTGTGATCTTCCAGCCGGCGGAAGAAGGCGGCGCCGGGGCCAAGGCTATGATCGACGACGGGCTCATGACCCGCTTCGGCGTGCAGGAGGTCTACGGCATGCACAACAAGCCGGGTCTGCCGATCGGCCAGTTCGATGTCCGCAAGGGCCCGACCATGGCCGCCGCCGACCGCATCCACATCAAGATCGAAGGCAAGGGCGGGCATGCCGCTGCTCCGCACCGCGTCAACGACCCGATCGTCGCCGCCTGCCAGCTCGTCACGGCGCTGCAGACGATCTCCTCGCGCAATGCCGACCCGCTCGACTCGATCGTCGTCTCGGTCACCGCCGTCAATGCCGGCGAGGCCTTCAACGTCATTCCGCAGACCGTCGAGCTCAAGGGCTCGGTGCGGACGCTGACGCCGCAAATGCGGGAACTGGCCGAGAAGCGCATCAAGGAGGTGACGGCCGGGATCGTGGCCGCCTTTGGCATGACCTGCACCTGCGACTATCTCCACGGCTATCCGGTCACCTTCAACCATGCCGGGCAGGTCGATTTCGTGGTCGGCGCGATCGATGCAGCCTTCGGCGAAGGCAAGGTTGACACGAGCGTGCCGCCGACAATGGGCTCTGAAGATTTCTCCTACATGCTGGAGGAGCGCCCCGGTGCCTTCATCAACATCGGCAACGGCGAGTCGGCGGGGCTCCATCATCCGGCCTATGAATTCAACGACGAGGTGATCCCGGTCGGCGTGACCTATTGGGCGAACCTGATCGAAACCGCGATGCCCGCGAAGGCCTGAAGGCTCGGATTGGAAGGCCTTGAGCATGCATGACATCGATTGTCTGGTGATCGGGGCCGGCGTCGTTGGCCTCGCGACGGCACGGGCGCTCGCGCTCGCCGGGCGCGAGGTCGTCATCGCCGAGGCGGCCGAGGGCATCGGCACGCAGACCTCCGCACGCAACAGCGAGGTTATCCATGCCGGGATCTACTACCCGCCGGGTTCACTGAAGGCACGGGTCTGCGTCGAGGGGCGCAAGCGGCTCTATGCCTATCTCCGCGAGCGCGGGCTGCCGCACAAGGCCTGTGGCAAGCTGATCGTCGCGACGTCAGCCGCGCAGAGGCCGGCGCTGGAAACCATCATGGCTCGGGCCCAAGCCTCCAGCGTGGACACGCTGCGCTGGCTCGACGCGGCCGAGGCGAAAGCCATGGAGCCGGAGGTGCGCTGCGAGCTCGCCCTGCTCTCTCCGGAGACCGGCGTCGTCGACAGCCACGCCTTCATGCTGTCGCTGCTCGGCGAATGCGAGGCGGCGGGCGGCTCGCTGGCGCTCAACACGCCGATCGCCGGCTGGCGCCGCGTAGCGGACGGCTTCAGCGTCGATTTCGGCGGTGAGGAGCCGGCAACCTATTCGGTCAAGACGATCGTCAATTCGGCCGGACATGGCGCACCGAAGCTGCTTGGACGGCTGGAGGGTTTTCCGCCGCAGTATGTGCCGGTCCAGCACTACGCCAAGGGCAACTACTTCGCGCTGCTCGGCAAGCAACCCTTCTCGCATCTGGTCTATCCGGTTCCGGAAGCTGCGGGCTTAGGGATTCATGCCACGATCGACATGGGTGGGCGGGTCAAGTTCGGACCCGATGTCGAATGGGTCGAACACGATCAGGATCTGATCGTCGATCCCATGCGGGCCGAAAAGTTCTACGCCGCGATCCGGACTTACTGGCCGGCGCTGCCCGATGGCGCGCTCGTCGCCGACTATGCCGGCATCCGCCCGAAGCTGCATGGACCGACCGAGCCGATGCCGGATTTCCGCATCGACGGACCGCAGGTCCATGGCGTGGCGGGGCTGGTCAACCTGCTCGGCATCGAGAGCCCAGGCCTGACGAGCTCGCTGGCGATCGCCGATCTGGTGGTGGAGCGGCTGGCCTGAGCCGTCATGCTCGGGGGTAGACCCGAGCATCTCCCTGCGGACAGGGCTGCTCCGACACCTCTTCCTGCCAGAGATTCTCGGGTCTGCGCTTCGCTCGCCCGAGAATGACGGAAAGGCTCAGCCCCGCAACGCCTTGAACGCCTCGTTCGCCTCTTTCGCGAGCTGCGTCACCCGCTTCCAGTCGCCGGCGGCAATCGCATCCGCCGGCACCAGCCAGGAACCACCGACGCAGATGACCTGCGGCAGGGCGAGGTAGGAGGCGAGATTGTTCAGACCAACGCCGCCGGTGGGGCAGAAGCTCATCTGGGGGAAGGGGCCGGACAGCGCCTTCAGCGCCGGCGGCCCGCCTGCCGTCTCGGCGGGGAAGAACTTGGCGACGGTGCGGCCGGCGGCAACCGCGCGCATGCAGTCCGAGGCGGTGGCGACGCCCGGCAGCCAAGGCAGGCCGGCAGCTTTCAACGCCTCGTCGACAGCCTCGCTGAAGC
>QBLV01000061.1:0-5586 GCA_003241815.1 Hyphomicrobiales bacterium
GCCTTCGTCACCGTCGCGCCCTGGGCGAGGCCTATCGGCAGCGCGTGGCGGGAGAGCGCGTCGGTGCGCGATAGGGCGAAGCCGCGATAGGCGTACTCGCCGATGGCATCGAGCGTCTCGCCGACCGCGAGGTCGCGCTTGGCGACGCAGCCGACCTCGGCCGTCGGGATCGGCAGCGGCTTCATGTGGCTGAGACCGAACAGGACGGCGGCGGCGGCCGAAAGCGGCACTTCAAGGCTGGTCAGGTGATAGGGCCGGAAGAAGGAATAGTAGGGGCCAGGGCCGAGATGCAGATCGCTCATCCGCTCGCGAACGCGCGGATGGCGCATCTCGGCGACGGCGAAGACGCCTGGCGCGACGCCCTTCGCCACCGAGAAATCGACCACGCCCTTGGTCGAGAGCAGGCCGCCCTCCTCCTTCGGGCAGAAATAGTCCTGAAGCTCGGTGCGCGGTGCGGCGGGGCCGTGCATGCCGGGGATGTCGGGCACGAAGCCGCAGGCGTTGGCGATGGCGACCATCTCGACCATCGTCTTCGAGCCGTCGACGAACTCGACCAGCATGCGCGGGTTCATGTTCCGCCGCGTGGCTTCCTCGACATAATCGGCCGGCACTGCGTCGATGCGGAACGGATTATTCTTGCCCTTGCCAGCAGCCACGACCGGATAGCCCATGGCGCGGACGAAATTGATCAGTTCCATCGCAGCGGCCGGCTCGTCGCCGGCGCCGAGCGTATAGACCACGCCCGCCTTCGCCGCCTCGGCGGCGAGATAGGAGCCGATGGTGATGTCGGCCTCGACATTCATCATCACGATGTGCTTGCGCGCCGCGATGGCACTCAGCGCCACACGCGAACCCGCTTCCGGATTGCCCGTCGCGTCGATGATGACGTCGACCAGCGGCGAGCGGCATACCAGATCGAGCAAGCTCGTCACCGCGATCCGCCCGGCCTGCTGCGCCGAAGTCAGCCCAGTCTCGTCGGATACGATCGTGACCTCACGCCCGGCAAGGGCCGCAGCGTGACAGACCCGGTCAGGCGCGATGTCGGCCACGGCCGTAATCTCGATACCCTGCATCTGCGAGATCTGGACGACGATGTCAGTGCCCATCTGGCCGGCGCCGATGAGGCCTACCCGGACCGGCTTGCCGATCGTCTGGCGATGCTCGAGCGCCTCAGCCAACGTCATGCCAGACGCCATCGGCATTCCTGCCGGCGGCGAAAATTCGAAGGCCATCACAAATCGTCTCCACCCAATGATGGTTTCTTCTGCGAACATATGTTCATTGATATGCACAAAAGATCATTGAACTTGCCCTGTCAAGGCGTCAAAGTGATTGCCGTGTTCCAAAGGACGGACGATGGTCGGCCGGTGATGCCCTGGACACGGACGAGGATGATTGGCGGTGGAAGCAGACGAACGATGGGCCAACGGCCACGAACTCGTTGCAGACGCCAAGGTCCGGGCAGCTTGGCTCTACTATGTCGAAGGGCTCACCCAAGAGCAGGTCGCTGATGCGCTCGGGCTAAGCCGGATCAAGGTCATTCGGATGCTTGCCGCCGCGCGCGCGGAGGGCGTTGTCAGGATCCGCATCGATGCACGCTCTGCGACACAGGTGGGATTGGAGAGACGAATCGCGAGGGCGCTTGCCCTTGAGGAAGTCATCGTCGTGCCGACAGCACGCGACGCGGCGAGCATCCCGACTCTCGTCGGATATGCAGCCGGGGTTTGGCTATCCGACATGCTGAAAGACCAGATGTCCTTGGCTGTCGGATGGGGGCAGACACTCTCTTTAGCGCTACGTGGCATGCAGCCACGTCAGATCGAGGCGATGTCCGTCGTCTCGTTGCTCGGCGGACTGACCCATTCGCGGAGCATCAACCCTTCGGCGGTCGCGCGGCGCGTCGCCGATATGTTCGGCGCAGACTGCTTTCAGCTCACGGCACCGGTGTTCGTCTCGAGCGCGGAGATGCGAGCTGCTCTGTGGCAAGAACCCACATTGCGTGAGCTGCTGGATCGGGCGAAAGCTGCAGATGTGGCGTTGCTCAGCGTCGGAAATGTCGGGCGAGACTCGACCCTGTTTCGCGAAGGACTCTTGCCGGAGTCAGATTTGACCTCGATACAAATGGCGGGCGCCGTGGGCGATCTGCTCTGCCATTTCATCGATGCCGAGGGGAAGGTCGTGGATCATCCCGTCAATCACCGTATCATGGCAGTGAATCCGCTGGAACTCTCGGGCATCGGGCTGGTCGCGATTGCAGGGGGCGGCGCCAAGAAGGCCCCCGCTCTTCTCGCGGCCTTGCGCGCCACCGGGGCGAAGGTTCTGATAACCGATGAGAGCGCCGCAGACGCGCTCCTGGCCGGCACAGGCAAGAGCCTCGACTGACGGCTCGACGATGCGCCGCGCATAAGATGGAGGGACAAGAATGACCAATAACTTTGAACAGTTTGCTCGCAATTCAATCCAATTTAGGCCCTCGGATGTCAGGCTCATGTTTGAGCGTCTGCATTCGCACATTGTTAAGCCGCGCATGACGGCCGACGAATTGCACGCTGTCGTTGCAGGGTTGGGGTTCGTAAGCGTCGAAGCCTTTGGAGAACATATCGGCCTGGAACGAAGGACGTCCGAGAGTTGGGCGCGCTATGGGCTTTCTCGCGATGCGGCGCAACTACTGCTCGCGCTGCTCAATTATCGTTCGCGCCTGGTCGAGGCGATGGACGACTTCGAGAAAACGACACAAATCCCGTTGGACGGATTCTTCGAGACCCAGCAACTTCCTTGATTTTTATGGGGTCGCCTTGGACTTACCTGATGCGCGAATGGCCGGACCAGACGTCCCGCATCGAGAAAGTCCCCGATCAGCACATTGGTGGCGACCGCGACGCCCTGTCCCGATGCTGCGGCCTGCAGGGCCAGGAAAGTAGGCGAGAACCGCGGCCCCCGGGTCGCATCGATCTCGTGCTCTCCCACCGCCGCGAGCCAGCGCGGCCAGGTGACAAAATCGGGGGTTCCCTCCGGAATCTCGTGCAGCAAAGTGTGATGGCGCAGATCCGACGGCTCGTGCAGCGGTCGCGCGGGATCGCCGAGCAGAGCGGCGCTGCAAACGGGAAAGAAATTCTCCTCCATCAGGAGATCCGTTTGCATGCCGGGATAGCCACCGCGGCCGGATCGTGTCGCCACATCGACATTCTCGCGCGCGAAATCAGTCAAGCTCACCGAGATCTCGACCCGCACTTCCAAATGGGGCTGGCGCTCCATTAACGAGCCGAGTCTTGGGATCAGCCAGTTCAACGCGAAGCTTGGTAAGGTGCTGACGGTGAGGACCCGCTCTGTACGGCACCCACAGCCTCCGACGGACCAAGGTCGCTTTGATCTATAAACGCACCGGGAACCTGCGAGCGTGCCAGCTCCTGCTCGGCCACTCCAAGTTGGAGAGCACAGTCCGTTACCTCGGCATTGAGGTCGATGATGCTCTGATCTTGTCGGAACAGACCGATATCTGATCCACGCGGCGCGGCGGCTCCCGCCGCGCCGTAGTGACCAGAAATCCCTCGACGTCTAGCACGGTTCGAGCCTGCGGGCCTCGCGATGCGCTCGGACGTCCGCTTCATGGCAAAGCCCCAGCGTTGGCTCGTGGCGCAATAGGGCCGTGCGACGGCTGCATGGCCAAGACCGCTAAATTCAGTAGCGCCAATGGACTGGAGCAGCGCCGGTCACCGGGAGTCGAACCTGCGCGATATGTTCGCCCAGCAGGCAGCCTAGAAATCCGGTTCGAAGGTCGGGGCCACCGAAGGCGACACTCGAGAGGTTGCGCAGCTTCGTAGCGGGATTATTGTCCATGTGAGGCCGGCCCAGCTCACTGGCCTTGAAAGCCTGCTCGACCCAGGCCACGTGCTCAGCGTCTGTCTCACTGAGTACGGTCTCGACCGTGCCGCGCTCCGGATCAATCCGCAGGAGCTGGTTTGAGATCACCCCGGCGATCCAGACCTGGCCCTCGGCATCGAAAGCGAGGCCATCGGGAAACTGGCCCTCCCCGAATTCATGCATGACCTGCTTTGGCCCCAAGCGCGCGCCAGGCCCGATCGGGAAGCGGCTGAGCCGCCTTCCATAGGTCTCGTTGACATATAGCCAGCGTGCGTCTGGAGAGATCTGGCATTCATTGGTGAATCCCAGGCCGTCGGCGACGATCCGAGCGCCCCGCTCGTCGAGTACCGCGACGAAGCCGGTCGATGAATCGGGTCGATAGTCTAGCGAGCGTGGCTTCATCCGCGTCGAGACGGTGAGCCAGAGCCGCCCTTCGTGGTCTCGCACCACATAGTTGGACGGAGGGATGGCCTCGCCGTCGATCTCGGTCAGAACGGGTGCGACCTGGCCGTCCCGCGTCAGCCGCCAGACGCCACCGATCTCGGTGCCGAGATTGGCGGTTAGGAACGAACCGTCGGGTTCCAGCGCGATACCGTTGGGGCGCAGCCCATCGGGCAGGTCGGCCGTCGTGCCGGTGTAGAGAGCCTGCGTGCCGTCGGGCTTTAGATGTGCAACGCCGCCGCGCCAGTCGGCGGTGTAAAGATCGCCGGCTTTCGTCGCCAGGACGCATTCGGGGCGGACCAGCCCCTCGCCAAGGAGCGAGACTTCTGACAGCGGAATCGAGTTCATCCGCGCATGAACCAGACCAGTGCCATCGGGATCGCCTCGACATAGGTGACGGTGAACAGGACGACCAGCGCGATCGCGAACATCGGGATCAGCTCTCGCGAGATCGCGACCATGCCGACTCGCGCGATCTTGGCCGCGACGAATAGCGTGCCTCCGACAGGGGGCGTGTAGAGCCCAATCACCAAATTGAAGACCATGATCAGCCCGAGGTGGACCGGGTCGATGCCGAAGGCCTTGGCTGTCGGAATGAAGAGCGGCGCCGTCAGCATCAGCGACGGCAGGGGCTCGAGGAAGATCCCAACCAGGATCAGCGCAATGTTGAGCAGAAGCAGGAAGACGTACTTGTTCTCCGAGATATGCAGGATCGCGGCGGCAAGATTGGCGGGAATCTGTTCGCCCGTGATCAGCCACGACAAAGCGCCGGTCGCGCCGACGACGAGCATGACGACCGCGCTGGTGCGAAAGGAATGCAGCAGCATTTCCGGAACCTGGCGCGGTTTGACCTCACGATAGACGAAGAGCGCCAGAACGAGCCCATAGAACACCGCGACCGAGGCAGCCTCCGTGGGCGTGAAGATACCGCTCAGGATGCCGCCGAGGATCACGACCGGCATGCCCGACGCCGGCAGGATCGCGACGAAGCTCTTCCAGATCTCGGCCCGGCTCGGCATTGCGCCGCCGAGGTCGCAGCCGAACGAACGTCCCTTCCAGATGCAGAGTAGGATGAGTGCGAAGGCAAGGGTAAAGGCAGGAAAGACGCCAGAGACCAGCAATTCGCGGATCGAAACATTGCCCACGAAGCCGTAGACGAGCAGCGGGATCGACAGCGGCATCAGCACTCCGATGGTGCCGGCGACTGCTATCAGTGCGCCGGCGAAGGCACGCGGATAGCCGCGCTCGGCCATGCGCGGCACCATGATCGAGCCGATCGCGGCG
>QBLV01000061.1:5596-7965 GCA_003241815.1 Hyphomicrobiales bacterium
CTCATCACCCATGGCGGCGTCGGCAAGCGACTGATCGACTTTGCCCGCCCGGCATGAAGGCGAGCAGCGAGCGGGCAAAGTCGATCAGTCGCTTGCCGACGCCGCCATGGGTGATGAGCTCGCCGGTGAAGATGAAGAGCGGGATCGCCGCCAGATGCAGCGGCTCGACGCTGGAGAGGTAGGACAAGAAGATCGCTTCCAGCGGATAGCCCTGGTCGAAGATCCAGATTGTCGAGATGGTGGTGAGGAGCAGCGCCCAGACCAGCGGCATGCCGAGTAGCGCGAGCGCGAAAAAGATCGCGCAGATGACGGCGAGAACCATGTCGTTAGTCCATGAAGGCTTCTTGAGGGATCGGTTCGCCCCGCGCCAGCAGGGACGCCTCGTAGATGACGTAGACCAGCGCCAGACCCGAGCCCACGGGCATGGCTAGGTACTGCACGCCCATTGGCCAGTGCAGCACCGTCATCTCCTGCTCCATCGTGCCCTGCGCGATACTCCAGCCGTACCAGACCAGGAAGCCGAGCAGCGCGATGACGCCGAGCCGCGTCGCGATCTCGACGACACGGGTCCAGGCCGGCGGCATCGCCTCGACGAACTCGGTGATGCGCATATGCGCGCCGCGCCGCGCCGCCGAGGCGCCACCCAAGAAGGTCGCCCAGAGCAGCACGAACTCCCCAAATTCGGTGTTCCAGGCGATGTCGCTGTTGAGCAGGACGCGGGCCGCGACATTGGCGAACATGACCAGCAGCAGCATGACCGCGAGCACGGTGACGACAAAGTCGATCGCGTCACCGAGCAGGCGCAGGGCCGTCGGTTCGGGCCGACCGGGACGGTAGAAATAGAACGATAAGGCCGCTGCCCCGGTGTCGGGAGCCGCCATCAGCCCATGGCCTTGCGGATGGCGGCGGCCTCCCCGATCATCTGATCGACGGCTGCCGCCCCGAACTCCTTGCGGGCGCGTTCGTTAGCGCCCTCGGCAGCCTTGCTCCATGCGGCAAGGTCGGGTTTGACGATCGTCGCGCCCTTGGCGGTCATTTCGGCCAGGAGCTTGTCGTCATTGGCGCGCACCTCGCGGCGGTTCCAGTCGCCGGCCTCCTTGGCGGCCTTCATCACGCCCTCCTGGTCACCTGCTGTCATGCCCTTGAAGGTGCGCTCACCCATGGCGAGCCAGAGCGGCGAATAAACGTGGTTCGAGAGGGTGATGTGCTTGGCCACCTCGTAGAAGCGCTGCGAAAAGATCGTGTCGATCGGGTTTTCCTGGCCCGAGACGGTGTTCTGCTGGATGCCGAGATAGACCTCGGTCACCGGCATCACCACCGGCGAGAAACCGATCGATTCCATGATCCAGCGGATCATCTCGACAGGGGCGATCCGGAGCTTCTTGCCCTTGGCGTCGGCCGGGCTGTTTAGCGGGAAATTGGTGGTGAAGCAGCGGAAACCCGCCTCCCAGTTTCCGATGATACGCATGCCCTTGGCCGGCAGCGCCGCGGCCTGCTTCGCGATGAAAGGCGAGGTGTCATAGAGCTTCCAGCCCTGCTCATAGTTCTCGGCGAGATAGGGCAGCGCGATCAGCGAGAGGTCCTTCACATGCGGGGTGAAGGTGACGACACCGGTGACGGCGAAATCGAGGCCACCGATCTGGAGCTGGTCGAGCGACTTGGCGTCGTTGGCAAGCTGGCCCGAATGGTAGACCTGCACCTTGTAGCGGCCCTGCGTGTACTTCTCGACCGCGGCAGCGAACATTTCCGCCGCCTGCTGGCGGGCGCCGACCGAGGTATCGGTATGGCTGAAGCGCAGCACCTTGGCGGCCTGCGCCCGCAGGATTGTAGGAAAGCCGGTGATGGCGAGGCCGCCCGCTGCGGCCGTGCCCTTCAGGATATCGCGTCTGTTGGTCATGTTATCCTCCCAAGGATGTGATGTTTGCCAGCCTGGGCGGCTTTCGCGCCGCCTTCTCGTGGAATTCAAAGCGAGATGAAGCGGCCCTCCGCGGCAGAGCGGTAGATCGCCTCCTCGATGTCGAGATTGCGCAGGTAGTCGCGGCCTGAATTGATCAGCGGAGCGCCGGTCGACAGATGCTCTATGATGTGGCGCGATTGCCTGTAGACGCAGTCGCCGCCATAGCCGCGATCCTCCCAGTCATAGGCGTGCTCGCGCTCCTCGCCGCCGCGCGGGCGGACGTTCAGCCGTCCGAAGCCGTCGAGTCGGATGACGCCCTCCGTCCCCTCGACGAGGAGGACACCGTTCGTCATCCGCGTGTCCTTCGCCGGATGATCGACATGGCGGTTGCCGTCGAACAGCCCGGCCGCACCGCTGGCGAAGGCGAAGATCACTAAGCCCGCATCCTCGCCGGCAATGACCGGGGTGATCC
>QBLV01000061.1:7975-12230 GCA_003241815.1 Hyphomicrobiales bacterium
GTTGATCCGCCGCAGCCGTGCAAACACGCCGGTGATCTCGCCCATCAGGAAACGGAAGACGTCGATGAGGTGGATGCCGGTCTCATGAATGAGGAAGCGCGGCATCGTCTGGAAATAGGGCTGGCGCGACAGATAGGCGTCGGGCCCCTGGCCGTCGCCCGGGCGCAGGCGGAAGCTGATGCTTAGCGGAGTTCCCACCGCCCCATCAGTCATGAGCCGGGCGGTCTCCAAGAACCAGGGCATGAAGCGGAAATTCTCGTGCACGGCGAGCAGCGCGCCGGCCCGCTCTGCCGTTTCGACCAGTTCGACCGCTTCCGGCAACGCCGGTGCCAGCGGCTTCTGGCAGATCATCGCGACCTTTCGTGCCGCCGCCGCCTGCACGAGAGCCAGATGGGTCTGCGGCGGTGTGACGATGTCGATCAGGTCGGGCTTCGTCTCGTCGAGCATCGTTTCCGCTTCAACGAAGGCGCGCGCTTGCGGGAACAGGGCGGCAGCGGCAGCGCGCTTCTGCGGATCGCGATCGGCGATGCCGACGACGCGCACATCCGCCATCCGGCTCCAGGCATCCTGATGGAACCGGCTGAAATAGCCGCAGCCCGCGATGGCGACCGCTATGGTCATGACTGAGACGTCTCGGTCATTGCGGATCGGCCTCGCCGCTGCGAATGAGGTCGGCGACCGTCCGGCCGATCTCGACCGTGCCGTTGGATCCGCCGATGTCGTTGCTGCGAAGGCCGAGCATCCCGAAGGCATGATCGACGCTTTTCTCGATGGCGCGCCCTGCATCGACAGCCGCCTGGCTGCCGCGAGTCTCGCCAAGCCAGTCGAGCATCATCGCCGCCGACAGGATCATCGCAGTCGGGTTGGCGATGCCCTGTCCGGCGATGTCGGGGGCGGTGCCATGGCTCGGCTGGAACATCCCGTTGGCCGCGCCGATATCGGCCGAGGGCGCAAAGCCCATGCCGCCGATCAATCCGGCGCCGAGATCCGATAGGATGTCGCCGAACAGATTCTCCATCGGCAGCACATCGAAATCCCAGGGCCGGCGTACGAGGTCGAGCGCCATCGCGTCGACATAGTGATGGCGGGCATCGATATCGGGATGATTGGCTGCGGCCTCGTAGAAGACCTTCCGCATGAAGGCGAAAGAGAGAAAGACATTGGCCTTGTCGACCAGCGTCACACGGCCGGGCGTGCCCCGGCTTTCACGACGCCGACGCGCCAGCCCGCAGCAGAATTCGGTCAGCTTTTCCGTCGTCGCCCGGGTGATCACCTGCGTGTCGCGCGCCTCGCGATCCTCGATGATCTCGCCCTTGCCGCGCGAGGCGAACATGCCCTCGGTCGACTCCCGCACGATGACGAGGTCGATCGTCTTGGCGCGCTCGTCGGCGAGCGCGAGCCGGACCCCGGGAATGGCGCGGATCGGGCGTACGCCGGCAAAAAGCGAGAAGGCGACGCGAAGATCGAGTTGCGGCGCGATCTCGGTGCCGTCGGGATAGCGGATGTCGGGCCAGCCCATCGCACCGAACAGGATCGCGTCGGCCTTGCCGGCGCGAGCAATGCCGTTCTCAGGAAGGGTCGCGCCGGTCTCACGGTAATGATGCGCGCCGCCGGGTATTGTCTCCGGCCGGAAGGACAGGCCGAAACGATCCTCGACCGCGGCTAGCACGGCGGAGGCCGCCTCCATGACTTCGATGCCGATGCCTTCGCCGGGCATCACCGCAAGATGGAACGAGTTCGATGTCATAGACGCTGGATTCCGTGGCGCTCGATGATGGTGGTCAATTCATGGCCGCCGCGCTTGCGGTGGGCGAAATAGAGATCGCGCGCTCGCTCCCCGTCGCCGGCGAGGATCGCATCGACGACGGCGCGATGCTCGGCGGTCGATTTCAGGGGCAAAGGCCGCAGCGACAGCGTGAACATGCGGGCCCGATGGGCCTGGTCCCAGACCGTCAGGATCATCGCGGCGAGGCGCTTGTTGCCGCAAAGTCTGGCCAAGCTCATGTGAAAGTGCTCATCGGCCATGGCCCAGGCCACGAGATCGGGCTGGGAGCCTGCCAGCGCCTTCTCCATGTCGTCACAGGCCTGAACAAGGCCGGACAACTCGGCGCGGTCGGGCCGGCGCGCCACCAGCAGTTCGACTGCGGTTGGCTCGAGTGACATGAGGACTTCGTAGATTTCGCGCATATCGCCGGGCGACAACGCCGAAATGCGCACCCCGTGCCGCGGCACGATCTCCAACAGCCCCTCCTGCTGGAGGCGAACGAAAGATTCACGCACAGGCGTGCGGGAGGCCTGGAATTCAGAAGCGATCTGGCTCTCTAAGATCTGAGCCCCGGGCGGATAGCGGTTGTCGAGAATCGCCTGTTTCAGCTTCAGATAGACAGCTTCGGATGAGCGCGGAGCACGGGCGCTATCCTCCTTCTCATCATATCTCGCCAGGGCGATCATTGCGCGCGTCCATTAATGTATGCGTTACTGAGGACATTGCATCGAGGCTGGTGGCCTGGCAAGCGGATTCGCGTGAGGGGTAGATTTTCTCGGGGACGCGACGCGGGCGTACAGCCTGATGGAGCGGGCCGAAGCCCGTAGCCGCGCGCGCGTCGCGAACGCAAATATTCTGCTCCCAATTTTAGAGCAGGAGGCATGCTGAACTCGCGACAGGGGGCGGCCGTTCACGGCCCGAACGTCTGGTTCCTGGGGAGCTCATAACGTCAGTAATCGGCGCGAAGCCGAGTATTTAATTCAGATTCCGGGCAGTTTCGCCATTAGCATGTTAAGGGCACTATTTGTCAGAAACGCCTCGGCCGAATCTTTAATCTGGTCGCGTCAGTAAGCGAGCAACGTTGGCCGATTGTGTTGAAAAAGTCTGCTGCATTACTTGCGCCGAACTCGCCCAACCCGAGCGTGGAAGTTTAATCTCTATCTGGCGGCCATACAGCCAGCCGTCGAGGTCGGTTTCCCGCGCACGAAGAACGTTATTCTCCGTCAAGCGCCGGCGCGGCTTCGGTTTGGGGCCCTCCGGACTTTTTCAACACAATCGGCCCCTTCCGGACGTTCGGAACGTCCGCTTCCGGGCGATCCAAATCAATAACCAGCGTCGAAGCCGAAGTTGGCCATGACTGGGTCCAGAACGTTCGCTCGTACGACGATCAGTGAGCGGAAGCAGCCTGCGATGGATGCGAGGCGCAAGGTGCGCCGCCTGTTGGTTCGGCAGCGTCCTATGCCGGCACGACAGATCGCAGCGCCATTTAACAGCCGCGGACCGTGGCGGCCAGACTGTCGGCTCCACGCGCGAGAAGTACGGCGTCGGATCCGCAAGCGACGAACGAGAACCCCTCGCTCAAAAGGCTTTTCGCGAAGGCCGGATCGAAGACCAGCGTGCCGACCGGGACGCCGGACTTGATCAGTTTTTGCGCTGCGGGGCGGATCAGCTCCCAGACTGCAGGGTCCGTGGGCTTGCCCAGAAGACCGATATCAGCCGCAATATCGGCGGGTCCGAAGAACACGCCGTCCACTCCCGAGACATGACCGATCTCCAGCGACTGCTCAACCGCCGCGCGTGTTTCGACCTGAACGATGACGGCGGTTTCGTCACCGACCCGGCTGAAATAGTCGGTCATCCTGCCGAACGCATTGGCGCGCGTGCAACCGCTGACGCCTCGGATACCGTGTGGGGGATACCGGGTTGCAGCAACCGCCCCCTCGGCCTCGGCCCGGGTCTGGACCATCGGGAAAAGCAGTCCTGGCGCACCGAGATCAAGCAGCCGCTTGACCATGACTGCATCGTTCCAATCCGGCCGCACGATGGGTGTGACCGGATGGGCGGCCAGAACCTGCAGCTGCGCCATCACCGAGTTCAGGTCGTTGGGCGAGTGCTCGGTGTCGATCAGCATCCAGTCGAAACCGGAGCTCGCAACAGACTCCGTAGCGAAGGCGCTGGAGAGGCTGAGCCAGAACCCGATCTGCGGTTGCCCGCCCCGTATCGACGCGAGGAACCTGTTCGTGGGCAGTTGCATCGCCTTGCTCTCCGTTCAGCAGATTATCGTGCGCGCGAGCCTATCGTGGCAGCTCGCCGCGGCGGGCTATGGCCTGCACTTCGGCCACGCGCGCATCGGACAGGCCATATTCGGCACCCGCGGCCTCGGCGGAGATGTAGCCAAGCGCCAAATCACGCTCGACGCTGCCGATGTCCCGTTCTGCCGCCGCGCCGTAACCGGCGCCGCCTGGGAAGGCCATCACGACCTTGCGACCA
>QBLV01000061.1:12240-14825 GCA_003241815.1 Hyphomicrobiales bacterium
ACCATGAGGCACGAACTGCTTGCCCTTGCCCTTCATCGGCGTGCCGTCGTCGAGCGCGATCGTCGTGGGCGCCCCTGCGCCGCCACCGCGCCGGCCGCGAGCGGGATGGTGGACGCGGTCGAACATCGCCTGCATGTCGAACTCGTAGCCTTCCCATGCGCCGACCTCCATGTGCTGGCCGAGTCCGCCGCGCTGCCGGCCATTGCCGCCGGAATCCGGCCGCAGCTCCTTGCGCCAGACGATGACCGGGCCGACCTGTTCAGTCGCCTCGACCGGCATTGTCATGACGCCGGATGGGAACGCCGTGGCGCTCATGCCGTCGAGCGTCGGGCGAGCGCCTGAGCCGCCCGAATTAAAGGTCAGGACTTCGGCGCGAACAGCGTCAGAAGATGCAGGAGCATCGTGACGCGGCCGCAGCGAGACCTGGAAGTTGCAAAGGCTTCCCGCCCCTTCCGCCGGCGCGACGCCGGGCAGTATCTTGTCGAGCGCGTCATAGATCGTATCGGGCACCATGTGGCCGATGATGTGGCGCAGAGCGACCGGGGCCGGCCAGACCGCGTTGACAATCGTGTGCTCCGGCGCCGTGATCCGGAACGGCTCAAGCGATGCGGCATTGTTCGGGATCTCGGGCGCGATCGCGCATTTCAGCGCATAGCAGGTATAGGCCTTGGTGTAGACCAGCGGCACGTTGATGCCGTTCTTGTCGACCCCGGTGGTTCCTCCCCAGTCGCAGAGCACACCGTCCTCTTCGATCGTGATCTTGACGCACAGGTCGATCGGCCGGCTGTAGCCGTCGATCCGCATGTGACCCTCGGCCTGGGCACGCGGCAGCGCCTCAATCTTGTCGAGCGTTGCCTGGCGGGAATTGGTCAGGATGAAGTCGGAGATGCCTGCGAGATCGGCGAGCTTGAACTCTACCATCATGTCGATTAGGCGGCGGTGCCCGATCTCGTTGCAGGTCGCCAGCGCATAGATGTCGCCGACCAGCTGGTCGGGCTCACGGACATTGCCGCGAATGATCATTTCCAGCGTGTCGTTCACCGCGCCGCGATCGATGAACTTCATGATCGGGATGTGCAGTCCTTCCTCATAGACCGAGTTGGCATCGGCGCCGAAGCCGCGGCCACCGATGTCCACGATGTGAGCTGTGCAAGCGAAAAAGCCGACATGCTTGCCGCCATGGAATGAGGGGCTGACGACGGTGATGTCGTGCAGGTGGCCTGTACCTTCCCAGGGATTGTTGGTGATGTAGACGTCAGCTTCGCAGATGTTCTCACGCCCGACTCTGCGGATGAAATGCGCGACCGCGTCGGCCATGGCGTTGACGTGGCCCGGCGTGCCGGTCACCGCCTGCGCCAGCATCAGGCCCTTGTCGTTGTAGACGCCGGCCGATAGGTCGCCGGCCTCGCGCACTGAGGTCGAGAACGAGGTCCGGATCAGCGCTTGCGCCTGTTCCTCGACGACCGAGATCAGGCGGTTCCACATCACCTGATAGGCAACTTTTGAGATCTCAGACATGGGCGGCCTCCTTCGCATTGGCCGCATGCGAAGCCTTCGTCGCTTGCTGCAGGCGGATGTCGATGCAGCCGTCGGTCAATGTGACGGCGAGGCGGCTCGACGGCAGGATGATGGTGGTCTCGTCTTCGGTGATCACGCTGGGGCCGGAGACTTCGCTTCCCGCCGGCAGAGCGTCACGGTAATGGGCGGATGCCTCGACCCGCATGCCGAGCCCGGCATCGAAGAAGCTGCGTGCCGTCTGGGTGGCCACGGGCCGGGTCGCGCTCAAGTCCTTGACAGGAACGACCGCCGTTGCGGGGTTGTGGGCATTGACCGACCACACCGTGATCTCCGCCTCGAGCCCGCGCACCGTGCGGCCGAACAGGTTGATGTATTCTCGCTCGAAGCGCTGAAGGATGACGGCCGGATCGGCCGCCCGCGCTTCCTGTGAGGTCAGCGTCACCGGAATTTCCCAGCCCTGACCGGCATAGCGCATATAGACCTTGTAATCGGTCAGGATCTCGCCGCTCCAGCCGCAGGACCGCACGACCCGTGTTGCCTCCCGCTCCATCTCGTCGAAGAGTTTGGTCACACGCCGCGTGTCGAACCGCGACAGCCGCATGAACAGTGTCCGGTTGGCCTCGAAGCTAAACGGGGCCCGCAGGAAGCCGATCGCCGAGCCGACGCCGGCGCCGGGCGGCACGAGGCAGCGTGAGATGCCGAGCTTTTCGCAGAGCCTGCCGGCATGCAGCGGAGCCGCGCCGCCAAAAGCGATCATGGTGTAGCCGGACAAGTCCTCGCCGTTCTCGACCGCATGGACACGCGCCGCATTGGCCATGTTCTCATCGACGACCTCGGACACGCCCCAGGCGCTTTCCTGCGCGTCCATGCCGAGTTTGCCGCCGATCTCGGCGTCGAGCGCGCCGGCCGCTTCATCGACGTAGAGCTGGATCGTGCCGGCCGCGAAGTTATCGGGGTCGATCTTGCCGAGGACGACGTCGGCATCTGTCACGGCTGGGCGCTTGCCGCCGCGGCCATAGCAGGCCGGGCCGGGTTCGGAGCCGGCGCTCTCGGGCCCGACCCGGATT
>QBLV01000061.1:14835-21025 GCA_003241815.1 Hyphomicrobiales bacterium
GATTTGCTTCATCGAATCGACATGGGCGAGGCTGCCGCCGCCGGCCCCGATCTCGACCATGTCGATCACCGGGATCGAGATCGGCATGCCCGAGCCCTTCTTGAAGCGATAAGTCCGGGCGACCTCGAAGACGCGCGCCGTCTTGGGCGTGTAGTTCTTGATAAGACAGATCTTCGCCGTCGTGCCGCCCATGTCGAAGGACAAGACCTTCGACAGCCCGTGCTGGGCCGCGATGTGGGCGGCGAAGACCGCGCCACCGGCCGGACCGGATTCGACGAGGCGGACTGGGAATTCTGAGGCGCTCTCCAGCGAGATAATGCCGCCACCCGAATGCATCAGGAAGATCGGGCAGGACGCGCCTTCCGCCTGGAGCCGGCCCTTGAGGCGGACGAGATAGCTCTTCATCAGCGGTTTGATGTAGGAATTGGCGATCGTCGTGTTGAAGCGCTCATATTCCCGCATCTGCGGCGAGACTTCCGACGACAGCGAGATCATGACGCCGGGGAGCCGCTCGGTGAGCACCTCGTGGATCAGGCGCTCATGGGCGTCGTTGACATAGGAGTGGAGCAGGCCGACGGCGACGCTCTCATAGCCGGCCTCGCGCAGTTCATCGGCGAGCGTCTCTACCTCGGCGCGGTCAAGCGGGATTAACACCTGCCCGCGCGCATCCATGCGTTCCTTGACGGTGTAGCGGCGGTTGCGCGGCAGCAGAGGCTGCGGCAGCGTCATGTTGAGATCGTACTGCTCGAAGCGGCTTTCGGTTCGCATCTCGATCACGTCGCGGAAGCCTTCGGTGGTGATCAGCGCGGTCTTGGCGCCGCGGCGCTCGATCAGCGCATTCGTCGCCAGCGTCGTGCCGTGGATGATCTGCACGATCGAGGAGGCCGGCACGCCGGCCTTGGAGCAGACCCGGTGCATGCCCTCGATGATTGCGTCTTCCGGCGCGGAATAAGTCGTCAGGACTTTCGTCGAGAAGCGCTGGCCATCCAGTTCGAGGACGACGTCCGTGAACGTCCCGCCGATGTCGACCCCCAGTCGGGCCCCGAGAATGGACATGGTTGCTTCGCCTCTGTTGCCTGATCCTTAAAAGGATAGGAAGGCCCACCGATGCCGTCGAATTATTATTATCTATATTATTTGATAGAGAACGCTTATCGGCGAGAGCCGCTGAGCCGCTGAGCCGCTGAGCCGCTGAGCCGCTGAGCCTCTTACCGACCCATTCGCTCGATGCGGTTGCCATGATGCTGGCTTGCCGCCTGCTCTCCCGCCAGTTCGGCTGCTCGCTTGAGCAGAAAGCTGGCAGGTGTGTGGGCGTATGACGCCGTGAAGATCAGAGCGGTCGGCTTCCACTCATAAGGGAACTCGACAAGCTCTCCGCTGTCGATATACTTTTCCACCAATGTCCGCGACATCGGCGCGATGCCAAGGCCATCGAGGGTCATCTGCAGGCTGGCCGCCAGGTTGCTCGATGGCACGATCCGGACCGGTTGCTCGAAGCTGTCGCGGAAATGCGCGGAGAGTTCGACGAAATGGCGCGTATTGCGTGCATGGGTGAGGATCGTGTGCGACGCGAAGGCCCCGATTTCGGAGCCGGTGAGCCCGAGGCGCGGTGACGCTACCCAAAGATACGGCACCGAGCCGAGATCGACATTGGTGATATTGAAGTTCGAGATCGGGCCGTTCAACAGACATAGATCCAACGCACGCGAGACCAGTTCCTCACGCAGGTTGACGGTAAGCTCGACCTTCAGCTCCACATCGATATTGGGGAACACCTGCCGCAAGGCGAGCAGGTAATCGCGCAACCAGGTTTGGGCGATCAGTTCGGTCACGCCCAGCCGCAGGATGCCGACCTGCTGGTCCGATCGGATCGACTGCTGCGAGAATTCCTCCGAGGCCTGCAGGACCTTCTCGGCATGGCTCAGCAGCGAGTGGCCGATCGGGGTCAACGCGACCGAGCCGGAGTCCCGATGGAACAGCCTGACGCCCAGCGAGGCTTCGAGCTGGGAGATGCGCACCGAGATATTGGGCTGCGTGGTGTTCAGGCGCTCCGCAGTGCCCCTGAAACTGCCGAGTTTGGCAACCCAAACGAAGCTTTCGAGCTGCTTCAGGGTCCAATTCGGCATAGGGCCTCCAAATGCCGCCTCGGCAGCATGCAAATTTTGAGCCAAAAACTGGACCAATAAACAAACTATATCGCAAGAACTGCAAATTTCAATTGGATGCTATCGGCAGAACAGGTTGGAGTGTCGAATCTCGGCTGCCGAGTCCGCTCGGAGGCCGCGACCAGTCCCCCGTGCGGGCAGTGCCCGCCGCGAGGCAAAGAAAGTGGGAACGATGAACCGCAGAGCCCTGATTGCATCCGCCGCCTTCGCGATGAGCGTCGCATTGACGGCGCCCGTCCTCTCCCAGACCAGCTGGACCATGGCATCCGGCTATCCCGAGAGCAGCTTCTTTACCCAGAACATCCGCGAGATGATCAAGGAGATCGAGGAGAAGAGCCGCGGCAAGCTGAAGATTGACCTGCGCTCCAACGACAGTCTGATCAAGCTGGACGCCGTTAAGCGGGCGGTGCAATCCGGCCAGATCCAGATTGGTGAAATTCGCCTCGGCGTCTATGGCAACGAAGCCGCCATGTACAATCTCGATAACATACCCGGCGTCGCCACGACCTTTGACCAGGCCACCAAACTGGCTGAGGCGCAGGCTCCATTCTTCGATGCCATGTTCAAAAAGAACGGCATGCGCGCGATCACCTATGTCGCGTGGCCTGGACAGGGCTTCTACACCAAGCAGCCGCTGAAGGGCCTCGCCGATCTCAAGGGCCAGAAGCTGCGGATCTATTCCAAGCAGACCCAGATCATGGGTGAGAAGCTCGGCATGGAAGCGCTGATCCTGCCTTTCGCCGAAGTGCCGCAGGCCTTCTCGACCGGCATGATCCAGTCGCTCTGGACCAGTGCCCAAACGGGCACCGACGTTCAGGTCTGGGACTACGTCAAGCACTTCACCTATACCGGCACGATGCACAACAAGAACGCGATCCTCGTCAACGAGCGGGCCTTCCGCGCGCTCGACGAAGCGACGCAGAAGGTCGTTATCGCCGCCGGCGAAACTGCCACGAAGCGGGGCTGGGATCTGGCAAAAAAGGCCAGCCAGGAGCGCGAGGACGTCCTCAAGAGCCACGGCATGATCGTCGCCCAGTCGCCCAAGGACGTGCTCGATGCAATCGAGGCCGCCGGCAAGGGTATGGTGACCGATTGGCTGGCCAGCGCCAGTGCCGAGGAAAAGGCTGTCTACGAAAAATATCGGAAGAGCCTGAACTGATTCCGCAGCGGGACGCAGGCTGACGCGCTGCGTCAGCAAGTTGGAGTGGGATCGTCGTGCTCAGGGCTTTTCTGGACAAACTCTATGATTGCTGCGGCTATATCGCCGCAGTCTTCATGATCAGTATCGCTGCCGCCATCCTGGCACAGATTCTGTCGCGGATGCGTGGCGTTACACTGGACGCCACCGAGATGGCCGGGCTCTGCCTGGCCGCCTCAACCTTCTTCGGGCTGGCTCACACCTTCCGGCGCGGTTCGCATGTCCGGATCGACCTGATCGTCGGACGCTTACCGAAGGCACTGCGGCATAAGGTCGAGATCTTCAATTGCCTGCTCGGTGCGGTGGTCGTGAGCTTTCTCGGCTGGCATGTCGCCGGGCTCGCCATCCAGTCGTACCAGTTCAACGATGTCAGCCCGGGCCTGCTCGCCCTGCCGTTCTGGATTCCCCAAACGGGGGTCGCGGCCGGCATCATCGTATTCGCAGTGGCGCTGATCGACGAATTGGTTTGGCTCTTGCGTGGCAATGCACCCCACTATCAAGCGCCTGACGACGTCGGTCTCGACCGGCCCGTGGCTTGAGGACGTCGCAATGGACCCGATCGTCGTATCCTCCCTGGTTCTCGCCGGGCTGCTGCTGGCCCTGCTAGCCAGCGGCGTCTGGGTGGCCCTGTCGCTGCTCACCGTCGGCATGGTCATGATGGGGCTGTTCACAACGGCCCCGATGGGCTCGCTCGTGGCCTCGACGCTGTGGGATTCGAGCTGGGGCTGGGCCTTGACCTCTCTGCCACTATTCATCTGGATGGGCGAGATCCTGTTCCGCTCCAAGCTATCGTCGGACATGTTTCAGGGTCTGGCACCTTGGGTGTCGCGACTTCCGGGCCGACTGCTGCATGTCAATGTGCTCGGTTGCGGCATCATGGCGGCCGTCGCCGGCTCATCAGCCGTCACCTGCGCCACGATCGGGCGCATGAGTGTGCCGGAGTTGGAGCGCCGCAACTACCCGCTCAACATGACGATCGGCACACTCGCCGGCTCCGGGACGCTGGGCCTGTTGATCCCGCCATCGATCATCATGATCGTCTATGGCGTCACGGCCGAGGTCTCTATCTCGCGTCTGTTCGTCGCGGGCGTCGTGCCCGGCTTGCTGTTGATGGCGCTTTTCATGGGCTATACGGCGATCTGGAGCCTGCTGAATGCGGACAAGATGCCGCCGGCCGATCCGCCGATCCCGCTCCGGGACATGATCTACCGGTCGCGGCGTCTGATTCCGGTGGCTCTGCTGATCGGTTCGGTCATCGGCTCGATCTATGGCGGCATTGCCACGCCGACCGAGGCCGCAACCATCGGCGTCATCGGCGCCCTGATCTTCGCCATCATCGGCGGCGGCTTCGGCCGGGAGAGCTTCATGGAAAGCCTGATGGCTGCCGTGCGAACCTCGTGCATGATCTCCTTCATCATCGCCTGCGCCGCTTGCCTGACCATCGCGGTCGCCTTCGTCGATATTCCGCGTTCTCTGGCGGGCTGGGTCGCGGCGATGCAACTCTCTCCCTATGCGCTGCTCGCTGTGCTCGCCGTCTTCATGCTGATCTTGGGCAGCTTTCTCGAGGGCATCTCAATCATCGTGCTGACCTCGTCGGTGATGTTGCCGATGGTGCAGGCGGCCGGCATCGACCTGCTGTGGTTCGGCATCTTCGTCGTCGTCCTGATCGAGGCGGCGCAGATCACGCCGCCGGTCGGGTTCAACTTGTTCGTGCTGCAGAGCATCACGGGCAAGGACATCCTGACGATCACCAAGGCTGCCATCCCCTATTTCCTCTTGCTGATGCTGTTGCTGGTCCTGATCACGTTGTCTCCGCAGATCGTGACAGGCCTGCCAAAGATGATGAGCGGTTGAGTCAGGGTAAAGTAGGCGATCGGCCATACGCGATTATTAGCAGTGAACGTCTGCTTCCCGGCGCGATCCGCGTGGCCGCTTCTGTGCGCATCTCGCCCGACCATCATCCGGCGCCTCTAACGCTCGTCCGAACAAGCCACTTATACATAACCAGTCCGGCGCGGCGGCTCAGGCCGCACCGGGGGATGTGATCGCCTACCTAATCGCAGGCTCTCCAGATCAATGGATCATGAGAGACCTGCGAAAATAGGTTAATGGGCAGCGTATGGCAGAACGATCACTTAGCCGTGACGTATGACTGCCAGCGCTTGAGGAATTCCTCCCGTTTGGCAGCAGCCTCAGTCTCGTCAATATTGAATATCTTGACGCTGGAGATGGCGGGCAGGTCGGCATGCTTGGAGACGTCGATATCCGATCGGCTCGGGCGGCGGAACGCAGCCTCAAGCAGGGCGATCTGCACCTCCCTCGAGAGCAGCAGATCATAGGCCGCTTGCGCTGCGGCGCCGGCAGGGGCGCCCTTCACCAGCACCTGGAACTCTGGCGTCGAGAATGTTCCCTCGGCAGGGTAGAGCAGCGAAATTTCCCGCTGCCCGCCGGCGACATAGGCATAGGCATTGGATTCGAAGGTCAACCCGACAGCATATTCGCCCTGAGCGACACTGCGAAGAACGGTCGAGGCGGCGCTCGATACGGTCAGGTTGCCGGCCAGGGTCTTGAGCGCATCGGGACCCAGCAGTTTGTCGATGCCCCAGAGGATCGTATAGGCGGTCGAGCTGTTGGCCGGGTCTGCGATGATGATCTTGCCCTTGAAAGCCGGGGCTAGAAGCTCCTTCCAGCTCTTTGGCGCCGGCGTGCCGCCGAGTTGGTTCTTGTTGATCATCGCCACGACGAGATGCACGTTCGACGCCGTCCAGAGGTTCTGCGGATGGCGCAAGGCGGCTGGGATGCTGGCGGCTTCCGGCGAGGCATAAGG
>QBLV01000061.1:21035-22488 GCA_003241815.1 Hyphomicrobiales bacterium
CATAAGGCTCGAACAGCTGCGTGAAGGCGCCGAGCGTGTTGGCGCTGGAACTCCAGAAAAGGTCGCCCTGCGGCTTGCCGGCCTCGGCCTCCAGTCGGCGCAGCAGCTGTCCTGAGCCGCCGGTGATCGTGCTGATCTTCAGGTTGGGCAGCTTGTCTTTGGCAACGCCGAGGATGGCGTCGACCGACTGGGCATTGTTGGAGGTGTAGAGGACCACATTGCCCGCGGTGCCCTGCGCGAGGGCCGGGCCGAGGGCAGGTATGGCGCTGAGGCCCGCAAGGCCGGCGAGCAGCGTACGGCGGTCGATGGTCTTGGTCATGGTCGGTCCCTTCATCATAGTCTCCTCCTGATGGTCGCGGGTGACTGTCCCCGCGCCGGTTGTTTCGTGATACGTCGGCTCAACTCTTGGACGAGAACAGGTCGACCCTGAAGATGCGGGTGGCGACGAGGATAGGGATCAGGATCACCGCGACGAGGACCAACCCATAGGCAGAGGCCGAGGCCATCAGGTTGGAATCGATCAGCTTGAAGATCTGGATCGGCATGGTCTCACGGCCGCCGGAGTAGACAATGATCGAGGCCGAGAGCTCGGCGACGGTGGTCGTCCAGGTCAGCACGGCGGCGGCCGCGATCGCCGGAACCATGAGCGGTAGCACCACCTTGAAGAAGGTCGCGACCGGTGGCACGCCGAGGCTGATCGACGCCTCCTCGATTGAATTGGGAATGTTGTAGAGCGTCGAGGACGCGTTGCGGATCCCGAAAGGAAGACGGCGCACGATATAGGCCAGCACGATGATGCTCGCAGTCCCGGTCAGGGGCAAGAAGCCGGTGTTGAACGACATCAGCAGGCCGATGCCTATGATGGTCCCCGACAGGGCCAGGGGAAGCGCGGTGAGGTAGTCGAGCGTCGGCGTCAGGATCGTGCGCTTCTTGACGATCAGGTAGCTCACGATGGAGCTGAAGGTGATGCCGATGAGCGTCGCCACCGCCGCATAGGTCAGCGTGTTCAGCACGGGGTCGGGCGCGATGCGGAAGAGCCGCTCGACATGGACGGTCGTCCATTCCCCCCAGCGCATCACCGGGCCGCGTGAGACCGTGAAGGCGCCGATCACGATCGAGCCGAGCGGCAGCAGCGAGACGATGACAAGCAGGCCGGCAAACAGGCCCGTGACAAGCCCGCTCAGGCCGCGCAGCGATTGGGCCCGCGCTCCACGGCCCTGGGTGACCTCGTGACGCCCCCGCGAGACGATCCAGCGCTGGACGAAGAGCACGATCATGACGAGCGCGATCGACACGCTGGCCAGCGTCGACTGCATCACCGGATCGGAGCCCCCCTCGGCAACGGCCGCCTGATAGGTCAGCACCGACAGCAGCGGGACCCGGCTGCCGAGGATCGTCGCCGTGGCGAAATTCCCGACGACGAGCGTGAACACCAGAAGCGCGCTTGCCAACA
>QBLV01000062.1:0-15716 GCA_003241815.1 Hyphomicrobiales bacterium
CGAAGAGGCCCTGAACCCGCCCGCCCTTATTGGTCTCGACATTGGCGATGCCGGTGACCGTGTTGTAGGTCAACTTCTCGCCGCGTGTGATATTGGGCCCGTCGTTCAGCGCGACATTGCCAGTCATGACCACCGTGTTGTTGGCGCGGTCGAACACGGCATTATCGGAGGTCGCGGCCTGGGTTTTCGAAACGACGGTAACCGGCCCCTTGCATACGATCTGCTTGATCGCGCTGTCGCCCGATCCGCCCGGCGCGGCGGGAGCTGCAGGCGTCGCGGCGCGCGCGGCTCCGGCGCCACCGACCGGCCCGCCGCGCCCCTCATAGAACACCGTCATGACCGAGCAGCGCACCGTCGTCTCGCCCTGGACGGCGACGACATTGCCTGTGAACACGGCCCGGTTGTCCTTGTCGAGCACGTCGAGCTTGTCGGCGTCGATCTTGATCGGCTCCTTGCTGTCGCCGCCGAGGCCGCCGAGAGGGGAACTCGCGCCGCCGCGGGCGCGGGCCTGCGCAAGGGCGTCCTGCGGGATGCAGATCGCCATCGCGACCGCGAAGGACATCAGCGCCGCGGCGGACCCGGCCGCAGCGCGGCTGAAGCGGAAGGGGCGAATGGCTAGCTGCATGTCACTGTTCCGTCTCGTTCGCCTGTGTGCCCGTCGACGCCGCCTCGCCCAAGGGCGTAGAACGCCCTGACGACTGAAGCAATTCCAGCTGCGGCGTGCTGCCTTCCCGCTCCGGGCCCGCAATCGTACCGGCGGGCGCACTGGGAATATAGGCGCGGACCCGGCCCTGAAAAGCGATCAGCGCGCCATTATCCTTCACGTCGAGCGTATCGGCATCGATCGTCGTCGTGCCGAGGCTGACCTTCACCGGCTCTTTCGAGACCACCGTCCCGCCCTTGAAGTCGACATCGGCGGTCCGCATGCGAATATCGTAGCCCGCTTCCGTCTTGACGTGGACGTCGTCGACAAGCCGCAGCTTTTCCTTCTGCGTGTCGAAGAGGCCGGTCTTCGCGTTCACAGTCACCCAGCCCTCCCGCTCCATCTGCAGCCGGGCGGTCACCACCTGTAACTCGACCTGCGTCGGATTGCGGATTTCCTGGAGCGCGGCTTCGGCTGTGACCTCATAGGGCCGGTTGTCCTTGCGGTAGCCCGAAAGCCGCGGCGTATCCATCCGGACCTTGCCGTTGGAGATGCCAACCGCGCCAAGCGACACATTGGCCACGCCACGCAGCGGATTCAGGAACGGTACCACGATCAGGACCAGAAACGCCGCAACGGCACCCAGCGGAATGGCACGGCGCAGGAAGCGCACCAGCATGGTGTGTCGGCGCGCCGCCCCGAAGGCCGCAGCGCTGCGGATCATGGACCCGGCAGGGCGGGCGGCCAGGTCATTGGATATCATCGCCACAGTCATGTCCCGCGCAATGGCAGTCGCTAACGGCTTTTTCGTGTCGTCCGGCGCGCGCCCCCGCGCCGACGACCACAAACCGACTGACGCAAGATGGCTTATAATTTGTCAAGTATGAGCAAAGATGTCGGTCTCGGCCCAGCCCGCCAGATCGAGATCGGCACGGAAGGGCAGGAAATCGAAACAGGCCTTCGCCAGATCGGTGCGGCCTTCGCGGGCGAGCATCGCTTCGAGCCGGGCATGCAGCGCGTGCAGATGCAGCACATCCGATGCCGCATAGGCGAGCTGGGCGTCGCTGAGCGTCTCAGCCCCCCAGTCTGAGGATTGCTGCTGCTTGGACAATTCGACGCCAAGCAGCTCCCGCACGAGATCCTTCAGCCCGTGCCGGTCGGTATAGGTCCGTGTCAGCTTGGAGGCGATCTTGGTGCAGTAGACCGGACCGGTGACGACACCGAAGGCCTGGCGCAACACGGCGATGTCGAACCGGGCGAAATGGAACAGCTTCAGGACAGCCGGATCCTGCAGCAGGCGCACCAGATTGACCGGGCGCGTACCTCCCTTGGGGATCTGGACGACGTCGGCCGTGCCATCGCCGCGCGAGAGCTGAACGACGCAGAGGCGGTCGCGATGCGGGTTGAGTCCAAGGGTCTCGGTGTCGATCGCGATGCTGGTGCCGGCGTCGAAGCCGTCAGGCAGGTCGCCGCGGTGGAAACGGATGGTCATGTCGCAATCCTCACTCGGGCGCCCTGCGCCGCTTCAAACCGGATGCAGCCACGCCCGCGCACAGCTGAATCTCGTCTGCGCCATGCCAACACCTACCGCGGCAGCTAGCGGCGCAGGACGCGGCGTTCAAGCCTTTTCTAAGCAGCACCGCCTAACGGCAGCGTTAACCGTTTATTCACCATAAGCTTCCCGACCCCGACGGGGCATGGCAGAAAGACGACATCGGAGCCTGATCGATGTCCCTTTTCCGCCTGTTCACCGATTTCGAAGGACGCATCGGCCTGCGCCGTTTCTGGCTGGGCAGCGCGCTGGTAGCGTTGGCGCTGCTCGGGGTCCAGAAGGCCGCGCCAATCCTGTTCTTCTTCGATGCCGAGAAGATGATCGCCTTCGCCAATGCCTTCGCGCTGTTTCCCTGGGCGGCGCTGGCAGCCAAACGCGCGACGGACCGCGGCAGCACGCCGCTTTACGGCATCGTCCTGATCTGCGCGATCGTGCTGCCCGGTCAGCTCCAGCCATGGCTGCCTTATGCCTGGGCACCTTCGCTCGACACGGTCGCGCTGATCGCCTGGCTGTTCGCGCTCGTCGATCTCGGCCTAATGCCCTCGGCGCGAGGCGGGGAACCGCTTGCGGCCAAGACTGCCGATGCTAAAGCGGGGGCATGGACATCCCAGCGCACCCCCGCCTCGACTTCGATCCCCTCGACCCCGTCGCCCTGACGCAGGCGCTGATCCGCTGCCCGTCCGTGACGCCCCATGAAGGCGGTGCGCTGACGCTGCTCGACGCCGTTCTCTCGGCGCAAGGCTACGACGTCCACCGGCCCGTCTTCGGCGCGCCGGGCATGCCCGACATCGAAAACCTCTATGCCCGGATCGGCACGCAGGGACCCGTGCTCGTCATCGCCGGCCATACCGATGTCGTTCCGGTCGGCGACGCGACCGCCTGGACGCGCGATCCCTTCGGCGGGGTGGTTGAAGACGGGGTGCTCCATGGGCGCGGCGCCTGCGACATGAAGGGTGGACTGGCGGCGATGATGGCGGGCGCCCTGCGATTCCGCCGTGAGAACCCCGATGCGCCGGGATCGATCGCCTTTCTCGTCACCGGCGACGAGGAGGGCCCTGCCGTCAACGGCACCGTCAAGCTGCTGAAGTGGGCGCATCAGCGGGGCGAGCGCTTCGACCACTGTCTGCTCGGCGAGCCGACCAACCCGGCGTCAATGAGCGACATGATCAAGATCGGCCGGCGCGGTTCCTTGACCGGGCGGCTGACAGTCAATGGCAAGCAGGGCCATGTCGGCTATCCCCATCTCGCCGACAATCCAATCCGCGGCATGGTGCGGCTGCTGGCGGCGCTGGACGCGACGCCGCTCGACGGCGGCACAGAACATTTCGACCCGAGCAATCTCGAGGTCACGACGCTCGATGTCGGCAATCCCGCGAGCAATGTCGTGCCGGCCCAGGCGAAGGCTGTCTTCAACATCCGCTTCAACGACGTCTGGACGCCGCAGACGCTGGCCGCCGAGATCGAGCGGCGCCTGCGCGAGGCTGCCGGCAACAGCGTGCGCTACGAGATCGCCTTCGACCCGACCAATGCGGTCGCCTTCCTGACGCAGCCCGGCCCGTTCGTGGCCATGGTGGCCGATGCCGTCGAGGCCGAGACGGGCCAGCGGCCGGCGCTCTCGACCACGGGCGGCACCTCGGATGCGCGCTTCATCAAGAGCTACTGCCCCGTGGTGGAATACGGCGTTGTCGGCCAGACCATGCATCAGGTGAACGAGTGCGTCGCGGTCGCGGATCTGCTGGCTCTCGAGGCGATCACGCACCGGCTGCTCACCGCCTACTTCAAAGCGCCCGGAGGCACTGAGGCTCAGTAGTCCACGCCCGCCAGATACAGCCCGCAGGGAGGCGCGAGCGCGGCGCATTGCGATCGATCGCATGCGGCCAGTACCTTGCCGAGCTTGGCCTCCGGCCAGCGCCCGGCGCCGACCATCTTCAGGCAGCCGACGATCGAGCGGACCTGATGATGCAGGAAGGAGCGGGCATGGGCGTAGACGACGATCTCGTCGCCCTCGCGGCGGACGTCGAGCCGGTCCAGCGTCCGCATTGGGCTGTTGGCCTGGCATTCGGCGGCGCGGAAGGTGGTGAAGTCGTGATGGCCTAGCAGCGCCTTGGCCGAGCGGTCCATCGCCTCGTGATCGAGTTTGACCGGCACATGCCAGAGGCGGTCGCGGTCGAGCGCCGGCTGCGCGCGCCGGTCGATGATGCGGTAGATGTAGTAGCGCCGCTTGGCCGAGATGCGCGCATCGAACTCCTCGGTCACGGCCTGCGCGCTGACGACAGCGACCGGCAGGCGCTTGAGCCGGGCGTTGCTGGCATCGCGCACGACATCCGTGCGCCAATCCTTGTCGAGATCGACATGGGCGACCTGATGCGTGGCATGGACCCCGGCATCGGTGCGACCGGCGCAATGCAGCCTGACGGCATGGCCGCAGAAGGCTTGAATCGCCTCCTCGATGCTCTGCTGCACCGACGGCCCGTTGAGTTGGCGCTGCCAGCCCGAAAAGGGCGTGCCGTCATATTCGATGACGAGCTTGTAGCGCGGCATCAGAGGGTCTGACCGGCGGCCAGACGCGCACCGCGCAGGAACTCCGCGCCGCTGACCGGGCGCCCGCCGGCCCGCTGGACCTGCAGCAGTTTCACAGCCCCTTCCGCGCAGGCGACGGTCCCCTCATCGTCCAGCAGCATGCCGGGCTCGGCCGCGCCGCCGGCAAGAGCCGTCCGTAGGATCTTGAGACGCTCGCGCCCCTTGCCGAGATCGATCTCTGCAAAGGCACCGGGAAAGGGTGCAAGGCCCCGCACCAGATCATGGACCTGCTTTGCGGGCCGGGCCCAGTTCAGCCTGGCTTCGGCATTGCCGATCTTGGCGGCGTAGGTCACGCCCTCTTCCTGCTGTGGCGTGAAGTGCAGGGCGCCTCGGCCCAACGCGGCAAGTGCGCGCACCATCAGGTCCGCGCCGAGCGGCGCCAACCGGTCGTGCAATTCGCCGGACGTCATGTCGGGGCCGATCTCCAGCCGCTCAACCATGCCGACCGGGCCGGTATCGAGACCGGCTTCCATCTTCATGACACAGACGCCGCTTTCGGCATCGCCTGCCATGACCGCACGCTGGATCGGCGCCGCACCGCGCCAGCGCGGCAGCAGCGAGCCATGCAGGTTGAGGCAACCGAGTTCCGGCAGATCGAGGATCGCTTGCGGCAGGATCATGCCATAGGCGACGACGACGGCCACATCCGCCTCATGCGAGGCGATCTGCTCGGCGATCTCCACAGTCTTCAGTGTTGAAGGCGTGAAGACGGGGATGCCGAAGCGCTCGGCCGCCTTGTGCACGGGAGAAGGCTTGAGTTCGAGTCCGCGCCCGGCCTGGGCCGGGGCGCGGGTGTAGCAACTCACGACCTCGTGGCCCTGGCCGATGATCTCGGTCAGCGTCGGCACCGCGAAATCGGGAGTGCCCATGAAGATGACGCGCAAACTCATACGCTGAACTTTACCTTGGTTGGCTCGTCATGGCCGGGCCTCCGTCGTCATTCCGGGCGAGCGAAGCGAAAAACCGCAATGACGGCAATGTCCTTGCTGACGCGTCACGCCTCGCGCCGCGCCTGCTTGGCGAAGCGCTTGGTGACGCGCTCGCGCTTGAGGCGCGAGAGATGGTCGATGAAGAGCACGCCGTTGAGGTGATCGATTTCGTGCTGCAGGCAGGTCGCCAGCAGCCCGTCCGCCTCGATCTCCTGCCGGTTGCCGTCGAGATCGGTGTAGCTGACCTTGACGGCTGCCGGACGCTCGACCTCTTCGTAGTATTCCGGGATCGAGAGGCAGCCTTCTTCATAGACGCTGCGCTCGTCGGAAGACCAGGTGATCTCGGGGTTGATGAAAGCCATGGGCTCGCGCGGCTGAGCGTCGCGCTTCTCCTGCGCCGGCCCGGCTTCGTCCGGATCGCCTTCCTCCGTCTCGCTCGCAGCCCGCTTGGCGACGTCGAGCGTCACGACGCGCTTTGGGATGCCGATCTGGATGGCGGCAAGCCCGATGCCCGGCGCGTCATACATTGTCTCGAACATGTCGGCGACGAGCGTGCGGATCTCGGGCGTGATCTCCTCGACCGGGGTCGAGACCAGCCGAAGCTGGGCGTCGGGCAGGATGACGAGCGGGCGAATGGCCATGGGGAGCGTTCTGCGCGATTTCTTGATGACGAAACGGCGACATAAGCGCTTGTGTCACGTCGGTCAAACTGTTCCGCTTTCGTTCGAATTCATTCACCCGAATCGGTTATCGTTCCGGCATGAAAGAGATTGCCTTCATTCTGCTGGACCGCCCGGTGACCTGGGCCGAGGCCGTGTTGGGCTTCGCATCCATCAGCCTCGCGCTGCTCGTCCTTGTGGTGCTCTCGTCCTGGCGCGGCGGGCGGGGCCGTGCGCTGGAGGCGGCGATCGCCGCTGAGCGCGCCCGCGAGATGGACGATAAAGTCGCGGAGATGAATCGACTCCAGTCCGAGCTGACCGGGCGGATGCAATCCATGGCCGAGATCCTGTCGACGCGGCAGGGCGACCTCGCCCGGCTCGTCGCCGACCGGATGGACGGCTTGCGCCAGCAGGTCGGCCAGGGTCTGGAGCAGAACGTCCGCCAGACCAGCGAGAGCCTGGGCAAGCTGCAGGAGCGGCTCGCCGTGATCGACGCGGCACAGAAGAACCTCACCGACCTGACCTCCGAGGTGGTGACGCTCAAGGACGTGCTCTCCAACAAGCAGGCGCGCGGCGCCTATGGTCAGGGCCGGATGGAAGCGATCATCCGCGACGGGCTGCCGAGCGCTTTCTTCGCCTTCCAGCCCCAACTCTCGAACGGCCGGCGGCCGGACTGCATGGTGACCCTGCCCGGCGACGGGCGCGGGCTGGTGATCGACGCCAAATTCCCGCTGGAGAGCTTCACCCTGCTGCGTGAGGCCCGCGGCGACGAGGCTCGCAAGGCCGCCGGAATCCGCGTCCGCAACGATGTCGGCGTGCATGTGAAGGACATCGCCGAGCGCTATTTCCTGCCCGGCGAGACGCAGGACATGGCGCTGCTCTTCGTGCCGTCGGAATCGATCTATGCCGATCTGCACGAGCATTTCGACGACGTGATCCAGAAGGCGCATCGCGCCCGGATCATGATCGTCTCGCCCTCGCTGCTGGCGCTGGCGATCCAGCTCATGCAGTCGCTGGTGCGCGACGCCCGCATGCGCGAGGAGGCGCAGGTGATCCAGAGCGAGGTCGGCAAGCTGCTGGCCGACGTCCGCCGCCTGGGCGAACGCGCGGAAAAACTCGACCAGCATTTCCGCCAGGCGCAGGACGACGTCGCCGGCATCCGCACCTCATCCGCCAAGATCGCCAGCCGGGGCGAGCGGATCGTGGCGCTGGAGTTCGACGAGGCGAAGGCCGAGCCGACGCTGCCTTTTGCTGAGGGGCTGGCCCCGAGGAAGGCCGCCGAGTGAGCAGCCGCCGGGCGATCAGGCTACCGATAGCACCGCGCTCAGCTCCGGCTTCACGTTGAGCGTCTGGAACACGACGCAATAGCGCTCGGTCAGCTTCAAAAGCGTGTCGAGTTTCTCCTGCGGCGCGTCGGTCTCGACCTCGAAGGAAAGCCGGATCGCCTTGAATCCGACGGCGGCGTCCTTGGCGACGCCGAGCGTGCCGCGGAAATCGAGATCGCCCTCGGCATGGACGATGCCCTTCTTCAGCTCGATCTCCAGCGCGGTTGCCACCGCCTTCAGCGTGACGCCGGCGCAGGCGACCAGCGCCTCCAGCAGCATGTCACCGGAGCAGAGTTCGGCGCCGGAGCCGCCGGTGGCCGGGTGCAACCCCGCAAGCGCGATCGCACGGCCGGTCTCGACCTTGCAGGCGATGTGCTGATCGTCGAGTTCGCCACGCGCCTTCAGCGTCACCACGCCGGCTTCGGGAGACTCACGATACTTATCCTTGAGCGGGGCCTGCATGGCGCGAAGGGCGGTGACGTCCATGGTGTCTAACCTCGTGTCGGATGGGCCGGTTAGGATGGCTGATAGAGGCTTGTGCGATCACAGGCCATCGGCAAAGCGCTGGTACGTGAAACGCCGTTACCACCACATCCCTGCCGTCTCGGCCGCCTTTTGCTGATGGGGGGCCTCGTCGCGCAGCGAACGGTCGAGGCTGCGCAGGATTTCGCGCTTGGCGGCCTCGAAGGCGGGCGAGAGCTTGTCGCGCGGACGAACCAGCGGGTTGTCGAACGCATCGAAAATGCGGCCGGGTTTGGGCTGCATCACCACGATGCGATCAGCGAGCGTCACCGCCTCCTCGACGTCATGGGTGACCATGACGACGGTCGGCCTGCTCTCGCCCCAGAGCGCCAGCAGATGGCCGTGAAGGCTCGCGCGCGTCGTGGCGTCGAGCGCTGAGAAGGGCTCGTCCATCAGGAGCAGCGCCGGCCGAGTGACGAGCGCCCGCGCGATCGCGACACGCTGCTGCTGGCCGCCGGAGAGTTCGCGCGGCCAGCGCCCCTGATGCCCGGCGAGGCCGACCCGGACGAGCGCGTTGGTGACCAGGCCCTCGCGCTCGAAGGCCGAAAGATGCGACAGGCCGAAGCCGATATTCTCCGCCACCGAGAGCCAGGGGAACAAGCGCGGCTCCTGAAAGATGACGCCGACATCGGCGCGCGGATCGAGGATGGCCTCGCCGTTAAGGAGGATCCGACCGGCGCTCGGGCGGTCGAGGCCGGCGATCAGCCGCAGCAGCGTGGTCTTGCCGCAGCCGGAGCCACCAACGAGCGCCAGAATTTCTCCGGGAGCGACGTCGACCGTGACGGCAGACAGCGCCTGCGTGCCGTCGGCATAGGTTTTCGACAGAGTCTCGAAGCTCAGCATCGACAAGACTTTCAAGCGAGAGGACTTGCTAGAGTTTGTCCCGGGCCGTGTCCTGCCAGGCGAGAACCGGCCGGGTCAGGGCCACGAGCAGGCCGTCCGCCAGCTTGCCGAGCACGGCGAAGCTGATGATGGCCGCGATGATGGTGTCGGGACGGCCGAGTTGCTGGCCGTCCACCAGGAGGTAGCCGAGGCCCTCGCTCGCGCCCATGATCTCGGCCGCGACGACGAACATGAAGCCAAGCCCGAGCCCTGAACGCAGCGCCGTGATCCAGGCCGGCAGGATCGCCGGCAGGAGCCCGCGACGCGCCATCGCCAGCCGGCCGAGCCGGAAGACGCGGCCGACCTCGACGATCTTGCGGTCGATGCCCTGGATCGCGGCAGCGACGCCGAGATAGACCGGGAAAAACACACCGACCGCGATCAACGCGACCTTCGACGCCTCAAAAATGCCGAACCAGAGGATGAAGAGCGGCACCCAGGCGATCGACGGGATGGCCCGCAGGGCCTGCAGCGTCGGGTCCAGGATGCCCCGCGCCACCGGCAAGGCGCCGGTGATGGCACCGAGCAGCGTGCCGGCGGCCGCGCCGAGACCGAAGCCGGCAGCGACCCGCCAGAGCGTTGCCATGGTGTGGGTCAGCAGTTCACCCGATGCGGCAAGCCCCCAAAGCGTCGCGCCGACCACGCTCGGCGGCGGCATCAGCCGGCCATTGGCGAGGCCCATCTTCACCGCAAGCTCCCAGAGGATCGCCAGCAGGATGGGTAAGGCGAAGCCCGCGAGCGCGAGAACACGGCGGCGCGGCCGCGCGGGGGCAGGACCGCCCCTCTCGCCGACACCCGCCGTTTCGACGCCGAGCGCGCTCATGCTTTAGCCGGCCGTTTCAGTTCGTGGCGGCGAAGCGACGGTCGAGCAGATCGTCGACCACGGCCTTCACATCGGTGGTCGCGGGCAGGACGCCGGCTTCCTTGAGCGCGAGGCCGGCTGCGATGATCGTGTCGGCCTGGGCCAGGCCGATCGCCGAGTGGGTCAGTTCGGTGCGGGTGAGCTGGCGCTCGATCACGGCATCCGAGAGTTTGGTGTAAGCGATCAGGGTCTTCTTCAACTCAGCCGGGTTCGCCAGCGAATAGGCGCGAGCCTCCTCATAGGCTGCCAACACCTTGCGGACGAGCGCCGGGTTGTCGTTGGCGAAGGCCTCGCGGACGTTCAGCACGCCCCAGGTGTTGTCGGCAGCCTTGCGGTGGAACAGTTTAGCGCCGCTCTCGACCTCGGCCGCCGCCATCAACGGATCGAGCCCGGCCCAGGCGTCGACGTCGCCACGCTCCAGCGCCAGGCGCCCATCGGCATGCTGCAGCAGGACGAGCTTGACGTCCTTCTCGGTCAGCTTGGCCTCGGCCAGGGCGCGGACGAGGAAGATGTGCGGGTCGGTTCCACGGGTGACCGCGACGCGCTTGCCCTTGAGATCCGAGACCTTGGCGATCTCGCTCTTGGCACCCGTGACGAGCGCGGTCCATTCCGGCCGCGAATAGACGTAGATCGATTTGATCGGGTTGCCGTTGATCCTGCCGATCAGCGCGGCCGCGCCGGCGGTCGAGCCGAAATCGAGCGAACCCGCATTGAGAAATTCCAGCGCCTTGTTGGAGCCGGCCGACTGGACCCAGCGCACCGTGATTCCCTCAGTGGCCAGTGCCTTTTCGAGGATGCCGCGGTCCTTCAGGACAAGGCTGACAGGATTATAGGTCGCGTAATCGACGCGGATTTCCTTCGGTGCCTGGGCGAAGGCCTGCCCGGCAGTGAAAGCCAGCGAGACAGCGGCGAAGCCGGCGACGGCGAGGCGGCGGGTGATGGTCATTGGTGGTCCCTTTCGATGTGCGAAGGGACCAGGCGACGGAATGGCGCCCATACCCCACGCTTTAGCTGCACTTGTTTCGCGCCCGCAAGCGGGTGGCTCAAATCGGCGCGTATCCGCCTTGTAGGTCTTTTCGTTCTGTATGTCAAACAACACGAAATTGATCGTTGATTGACTTATTGCACATATTTTTTGTGGTATTTGAAAGCGCTTTGCGAATCCAGCCCGCATGCTAACCAGCTATGACGGCCTTTTTGCCGAACAACGTCAGCAATCGAGGTCAGGCTTGGTATCATCCATCGCCGATCAGCCAGGGCTCGAACTCGGCTCCGTCATCGGGAGCCCCCAACGCGCGGTCGCCCATCTGCTCGGCAGTGCACGCGGCGGGAGCGCCATCCACATCCGCAGCCTGCTCGTGGCCGCGTTGCGTCAGGTCCTCGACCAGGGGCACGCTTCGGCGCGCGAACTGCTGAAGCGGCCGCGCCACGGGCTGGTCTGCGCGCAGCATCTCTCCGCGGTCATGGACGGCGTTGTCACTTGCCTGCATGTCGCAGCCACAGAGCATTTCTATCCGGCGCTCAACCCGTCCCAGTCGGAGCGCATCGCCGTCGTGGCGGTTGGCGGTTATGGCCGTGGCACGCTGGCGCCGGGCTCCGATGTCGATCTGCTCTTCCTGTTCCCGCACAAGCAGACCGGCTGGGGCGAGAGCGTGGTCGAGGCGATTCTCTATCCGCTATGGGATCTGAAGCTGAAGGTCGGGCATTCGGTCCGCTCGGTCGAGGACTGCGTGCGAGAAGCGCGTGCGGACATGACGATCCGTACGTCCCTGCTGGAAGCGCGCTTCATCGCCGGCGACCCGCTGCTGTTCCACGAGATGGTGCGCCGTTTCGGTGCCGAGGTGGTCGAGGGCACGGCGCCTGCCTTCACCGAGGCCAAGCTTCAGGAGCGCGAGACCCGCGTCAGGCGGGCCGGCACCTCACGCTACCTCGTCGAGCCCAACGTCAAGGACGGCAAGGGCGGCCTTCGCGATCTCAACACGCTGTTCTGGATCTCGAAGTATTCCTACCGCGTCAACGATGTCAGAGAGCTCGTTGCGGCCGGCCTGTTCGACCGCGAGGAACTGCTGATGTTCCAGCGCTCCGAGGAGTTCCTCTGGCGCGTGCGCTGCTGGCTCCATTTCATCACCGGGCGGGCCGAGGAGCGGCTCTCCTTCGACCTTCAGCGGCAGGTCGCTTCCGCCATCGGTTATGCCGGCCGCAGCGGTCAGGCGCCGGTCGAGCGCTTCATGAAAGCCTACTTCCTCGTCGCCAAGGATGTCGGGGATCTCACCGCGATCGTCTGCGCGGCGCTGGAGGCACGCCAGCAGAAGCCGCGCGCCTCGCTGTCGCGTCTGCTCGGCTCGTTTGCAAAGCGCAAACGCGTGCGCGCGCTGGGTCACCCGGACTTCACGCTGAAGAGCCAGCGGCTGAACGTCGTCGATCCCGATGCTTTCCGGCGCGATCCGGTCAATCTGCTGCGGCTCTACGAGATCGCCAGCCGCGACGACCTCGCCATCCATCCCGATGCCAGCCGGCTGGTGACGCAGTCGCTGCGGCTGGTCACGATGCAACTGCGTGGCGACCGCGATGCCAACCGGATCTTCCTTGAAATCCTCACGGCACGACGCTCGCCGGAGGCCGTGCTGCGGCGGATGAACGAGTCCGGGCTGCTGGGTAAGTTCGTGCCCGATTTCGGGCGTGTCGTGGCGATGATGCAGTTCAACATGTATCACCACTACACCGTCGACGAGCATCTGATCCGCGCCATCGGCGTGCTGGCCGAGATCGATGCGGGCGTTCTCGAATCCGAGCATCCCCTCGCCAACGAGATCATGCCGACGATCACCAACCGGCGGGCGCTCTATGTCGCGCTGCTTCTGCACGACATCGCCAAGGGGCGGATCGAAGATCATTCGGTCGCCGGGGCGAAAATCGCACGCAAACTCGGGCCGAGGCTGGGGCTCACGGAGGGACAGACGGAGACCGCCGCCTGGCTCGTCGAGCATCATCTCGACATGTCGACCGTCGCCCAGAGCCGCGACCTCGGCGATCCGAAGACGATCGAAAGCTTCGCCGCGACCGTGCAGACGCTGGAACGGCTGAAGCTGCTGCTCGTGCTCACCGTCTCCGACATCAAGGCCGTCGGCCCCGGCGTCTGGAACGGCTGGAAGGGCCAGTTGCTGCGCACGCTCTACTACGAGACCGAGATCGTGCTCGCCGGCGGCTATTCGGTGATCGAACGCAAGGCGCGGGTCGAGAAGAAGCAGGATGCGCTGAAGGAGCGCCTCGCCGACTGGTCTCCGGCCGAGCGCGACGCTTATCTGGCGCGGCATTACCCGGCCTACTGGATCAAGGTGGACGTCGCCCAGCAAGAGAAGCATGCCCGCTTCCTGCGTCGGGCCGAAGCGGAGGGTCGCACCACCGCGACGCTGGTCGAGACCGACCAGTTCCGGGGCGTGACCGAACTCACCATCCTGGCGCCCGACCACCCGCGCCTGCTCGCCATTGTGACCGGCGCCTGCGCGGCGGCCGGCGGCAACATCGTCGATGCGCAGATCTCCACCACCACGGATGGCCTCGTGCTGGACACGATCTCGGTCTCGCGCGCCTTCGACCTGGATGACGACGAGTTGCGCCGGGCCGAGCGGATCGCAGCCGCAGTCGAGCGCGCACTCAAGGGCGAGATCAAGATCGCCGACCTTGTCGCGCAGCGCCGGGCGCCGCCGGCACGAGGCCAGACCTTCCAGGTCGCGCCGGAGGTCATTATCGACAACGTCCTGTCGGCCCGTCACACGGTGCTGGAAGTGGCGGGGCTCGACCGGCCGGGACTGCTTTACGACCTGACCACCGCGATCGGGAAGCTCAACCTCAACATCGCCTCGGCCCATATCGCGACCTTTGGCGAGAAGGCGGTGGACGTATTCTACGTCACCGACCTGACCAATGCGAAGATCGTCTCGACCGCGCGTCAGCTCACGATCCGGCGGACGCTGCTCGACGTGTTCAGCTTCTGGCACGACAAGTCGGGGGCGACAAAGCCGAAGCCACCCGCACGCGCTTGATTTAAGCCGGCATAAGCCCGATATCGGCGGCGAACGCCGCCTGCATCATCCACCATGCAGGCCGCCACGTAATATCAGAATTGGATCACGCCATGACGCAGAATCCTGCGACGGAAAACCCGAACGCCGAGCCTTCGGTCGACGAGTCCGCGACCCAGTCTCCCGAGGAGATCATCCAGGCCAATTTTGCGAAGATCGAGGCCGAGCGCGACGACCTCAAGGACAAATTGTTGCGCACGCTCGCCGACATGGAGAACCTGCGCCGGCGCACCGAGCGCGAGATCAGCGACGCCAAGGCCTATGCCGTGACGAGCTTCGCCCGCGACCTGCTTGGCTCGGCCGACAATCTGCGCCGTGCGATCGAGAGCCTGCCCGAGACGGCGCGCGCCACCGAGGAACCCGCACTCAAGGCGCTGATCGAGGGCGTCGACCTGACCGAGCGCGATCTGCTGAAAACGCTGGAACGCCATGGCGTGCGCAAGATCGATCCCCAGGGGGAGAAGTTCGACCCGAACATGCACCAGGCGATGTTCGAGGCGCCCGATCCGGAGATCGGAAAAGGTCTCGTCTCCAAGGTGGTGCAGTCGGGCTACAAGATCGGCGAGCGCGTGCTGCGGCCGGCGCTGGTCGGCATCTCGGCCGGGGCGCCGAAGCCGCAGGCAACCGAGGGCGAAGATTCCGCCTCGACCCCTCACTGACCCGTGCTGGAGGCCGCCGGCGTCGCCATCTTCGCGCTGACCGGCGCCCTCGTCGCCGCCCGCAAGGGCATGGACCCGTTCGGTTTCATCCTGCTGGCGACCGTGACCGGCGCTGGCGGCGGCACCCTGCGTGACCTGCTGCTCGGGCGCACCGTCTGGTGGGTCGAGGCGCCGCTGGGCGTGGTGATCTGCGCCGGCGTCGCTCTGACCGCCTGGACCATCGCCTATCTGAAGCCGGGACGGCTCGATGGCTGGAGCGCCAAGCGCCTGCTGATCTGGGCCGACGCGGCAGGGCTCGCGCTCTTTGCCGTGTCAGGCACGCAAAAGGCGCTCGCTGCAGATGTGCCGATGCTGTCGGCTATCGCGCTCGGCGCCATGACCGCCTCCTTTGGCGGCATCCTGCGCGACATCCTTGCCGGCGACCGGGCCATGGTTTTGTGGAGCCGGGATTTCTACGTCACGGCCGCGGCAGCGGGTGCTGCCGCAACGGCCCTGCTGACACATTTCGGCTTCGGGTCGCTCACGGTCATGCTGGGCGGGCTGGCGGCGGGCTTTGGCCTGCGGGCCGGCTCGATCCTGCTGGGGTGGTCTTTTCCGAGCCTGCCGGAGGCGGACGGGCCTCGTTGACGTCAGCCTTCCGGCTTCGTCACGCGCCGCAACGTCAGGTTGATCCGCCCGCCCTGCGGCAACAGCGTTGACGAGCCTGCCAGGATGCGGTCGATACCATGATAGGCCCGCCGCGCCGCGCCACCGAAGAGCAGCGCATCGCCGGAGGCCAGCTTCAGCGACAGGGTCTTAGCCCCCCGTTGCGTCCCGCCGATCCGGAAGACCGCCGTATCGCCGAGCGAGAGCGAGAGCACCGGCGCCTCGAATTCCTGCTCGTCGCGGTCCTGATGCAGGCCCATCCTGGCGCTGGCTTCGTAGAAATTGACCAGGCAGGCCTCGGGCGGATGCGGGTAGCCCGCCAGGCCCTGCCTGGTCAATTTCTACGAAGCCAGCGCCAGGATGGGCCTGCATCAGG
>QBLV01000062.1:15726-16507 GCA_003241815.1 Hyphomicrobiales bacterium
CGCGCCAGCACGGCGGGCATCGGCGGCCAAGGCTCGCCCGTCACGGGGTGCAGCGGCTGGTAGCGGTATCCGGCTTCATCCGAGACCCAGCCCAGCGAACCGCAATTGGTCATGCGGACCGAGAAGGGCTTGCCGGTCTTGGGCATGCGCGGCTGGAAGAGGGGCGCGAGCCGCGCCACCTCGCGCAGATCGGCCACCAGCGCGGCCTGTTCCTCGGGCAATAGATAGCCCCGCCAATGGACGACGCCGGGCGCGACGGCGAGCCGGGTCATTGGCCAGCCCTGCACATTGCAGCCTTACAGGGCATCGAGGCCGAGCACGTCCGTCATGGAATAGAGGCCCGGCTTGCGCCCCCTGCCCCAGAGCGCCGCCTTGACCGCGCCCTGCGCGAACAGGCCGCGATCCTCGGCGACATGGCTGAGTTCCAGCCGCTCGCCGGCACCCGCGAAGATCACCTTGTGGTCGCCGACGACCGTGCCGCCACGCAAAGCGGCAAAACCGATCGTGCCGGGCGCGCGCGCGCCCGTATGCCCGTCGCGGACGGCGACGCGCTGCTGCGACAGATCGACCGCGCGCCCCTCGGCTGCCGCCTCCCCCAGCAGGACGGCCGTGCCGGAGGGCGCATCGACCTTCATGCGATGATGCATTTCGACGATCTCGATGTCCCAGTCGGTGCCCAGCGTCGCCGCGACCTTGCGGACGAGGGCTGCAAGCAGATTGACGCCGAGGCTCATATTGCCGGAGCGGATGATCGCGGCATGGCGGGCGGCCGCCTCGAGCT
>QBLV01000062.1:16517-19484 GCA_003241815.1 Hyphomicrobiales bacterium
GGTGCCAACGATATGGGCGATCCGCGCCTGGGCGGCGAGTGCGGCGAACGCGACCGTCGAATCGGGGGTGGTGAAATCCAGCACGCCCTCGGCTTCGACGAAGGCCGGCAGCGCGTCGTCGGTGACCAGCACGCCGCTCGCGGGCAGTCCGGCCAGCACGCCGGCATCCTGGCCGAGCAGGGCCGAACCCGATCGCTCGATCGCGGCCGAAAGGGTGCAGCCTTCCGTCTCGTGGATCGCCTTGATCAGCATCCGGCCCATGCGGCCGGCGGCACCGACGACGACGAGACGCATATCGGACATGGTTGTGGCTCCAAAGGCAGCAGGGTCGGGGACGAAGCACTCCGTCATCCCGGACAAGCCGCGAAGCCGCGCCGATCCGGAATCCATCATGGAGCGCTGTCGGGCCTTACGATGGATCCCGGATCTCCGCTTCGCTGCGTCCGGGATGACGTCGCGTTTTAGTCAGGAAAGGACTTGCCCTATAAAACGGATCGCAGCGCCGCGACACCCGAAAGCACTCAACGAAAAACGGCCGGGTTGCCCCGGCCGTTTTCCAGTGTTTCAAGCGATCGTCGCTCAGGCAGCCTGCTGGATGCCCGACAGCTTCCAGGCGGCGCCACGCGAACGGACGAAGGTCCAATGCTCGGTGACCTCCTGCGGGACGGTCGCGTCGCCATCGACGATCTTGCCGCTGGCGCGCTCGTAAAGCGCATTGACCAGGCTGAAGCGCATCGCAACGGTCGCGTACTCGAAGTTATCCTCGCTCCACGCCTCCGACAGGTCGCCCTGCAGCAACTTCACCTCGGTGACGCGATCGACCAAGCCCTTGCGGGCGTTACCCGAGAGATCTTCGTCGAAATAGCCGAACATCTCCGGCGTCACGAGATTGCGCAGGCCAGGCTCGTCTTCGTTCGAATAGGCCGTGTTGACCTCGCCGAGCAGGCGCTCGAAGGTGCTGAAATCCTCGCCTGCGAGCTCGATGGGCGTGGTCTGGGGGGCTGCAGAGGCGGCGCCGCCCATGCCGGCCATCGCGCCCATGCGACCCATCGCATTCATGCCGGCGGGCTGCGGGCGACCCATATCACGCGGCATCGGCGCGCCGGCACCCGCGAGTTGCGGCTCGGAGCGGCGGCGGAAGTAGCGCAGCGCCAGCCAAATCGCGCCACCGATGAGAGCGATCTGAAGCAGGAAGCCGAAGATCCCGGCCAGCGAGGCGAGGCCGGAGAAGAAGCCCGCTCCCGACAGCATGCCGAACAGGCCAGCACCGAGAAGACCGGCGCCAACACCCATCATCAGGTTGCGGGCCATGGAGGGACGTGCGGCCTGAGCGGCAGCAGCGCCGGCCGCTGCGGGAGCAGCCTGCGTCGGAGACGGTGTCGCGCTACGCTGGAAAGGCTGTGCGCCATTGGGCGCAGTGTTGGTCGGGGCTGGAGCCGACTGGGTCCGCGTGCCACGGCTGCCGAAGCCACCCTTTCCGCCCGGCCGCGCTTCCGCGAGCACGGGGACAAGCAACAGGGCACCAGCGAGCACGGCGACGACACGGCCACGACGGGCGAGCGAAATCAGAGACATGGTTCCTCCCGGAGCCCCCCTTGGGCTCTCTTCCCAGCAATATGGCCCATGACATCTCAGTCTGCAAGATCAAGCCAACTAAGAGTCTGCGATATCACAATAATCTGAAAATATAGCACTGCTGGGCGAACACGAGGCCTCGTGCTAGACTGAGGTCATTGCCGTTGCACATGACCTTCCGTTGCGCGGGAGCCAGCCATGATCGCTGTTACGTCGCCATATCGAGCGACAAGACGTCGAGACACGCGACACCAGGCGCTCAGAACGGCACTTGCCGTGCGGAGCGCTGTGCCGGCCACCATCATGCTTGCTTTCTTGCTGACGTCCGTCAGCCATGTGCGCGCGTTTGAACCGGCGATTGCGCTCGACCCGCCACGGCTGGCCCAGGCGCCCGAACCGCTGTGCTTCTGCTGGAACGATGGTCGCAAGATCGCCGAGGGTGCGGCGGCCTGCATCCGCACCACGCAGGGGCGCCGCCTGGCGCAATGCGGGCGCGTCATCAACATGATGTCCTGGCAGGTGACCGAAACGCCCTGTCCGGAGAGCTGACCGGTTCGCGCCGTCGATGTCTGCGGGTTCGGGATGGGCCACCAGATCGGGACCGGTCAAACAAGCGCCGCCGGGACGAGATCCCGACGGCGTGTCTTAACTTTACTGGTCCCTGCGACTCGAGACTGACTTCAGTCAGAACGCTCCCAGAACGATCGCCATCATGAAAACGAAAGCCGCTCCCATGACCAATCGGTCGAGACGTAGCGTGAGGCTCATCACATCCTCCTGTGTCATTGACCTGACACGACGCTAGCAGAACTGGCAGCGGCCGCAAGAGGGCAAAAGCGTGGCAGGCTGGCGGCGGAGCCAAGAGTATCCTTAAAACCGGATTAAACCCTTGAAGAGTTTTGGGGACAACTGCGGCTACGCAATTGCTTCGACAAGCTTTTCCAGCCCCTTCGCCACGGCGATGACATGTTCGTCGCGGCCGAACCCGCCAATGACCTGCACGGTCGCCGGCAAACCACGGGGACCGCGCATCAGCGGCACGGTCACGCAAGGCACGCCGAGCAGGGTCCAGAGCCGATTGAAGCGAGAATCGCCGGTCGATTCGAGGGTGTCTGGCGCCTCGCCCGGGGCGGCAAAGCTGACCACCACATCGACCTCGGCGAAGAAGGCACGGGCCGCATCACGGCCACGACGCGAGAGCCGGCGCGCCTCGTCATACTGCCGGGGCGTTGCCGCGCGGGCGGCGTCGAGATAGGCGCGCAGCTTGGGCGGCAGCGCATCGCGATGCTCGGCGTATTCCCAGGCGAGGGCCTGCGTCGCCTCGTAATCCTGCAGCGGGCCATGGGCGTGGAAGGCTTCCGCCAAGGCGGCAGAGCCGTCATGGGGGACAAG
>QBLV01000062.1:19494-21781 GCA_003241815.1 Hyphomicrobiales bacterium
GCCCGCCGCTAAGGCAAGCTCCTCGAAGCGCCGCAGTGCCGCCGCAGAGGCCGGCTCGGGCTCGCCGGCATAGGCCTGACGATGGATGCCGATTCGAAGCCCCGACAGGCTCGCGGCTGCGGCGTCGAGTTCCGGGCGGCCGGTGATCGCCGCCAGCGCCAGGCCGACATCGTCGGCGCTCGCGGCCATCAGCCCCAGCGTATCGAGCGACCAGGAGAACGGCTTCACCCCCACGGTGGGCAGGAGCGCATAAGACGGCTTGATCGCCGCGACGCCGCAATAGGCGGCCGGCCGGATCACCGAGCCCCCGGTCTGCGTGCCGAGAGCGAGCGGGATCATGCCGGCGGCGACGGCTGCGGCGGAGCCTGCCGAGGAGCCGCCGGGGCTCGCCGCCGGGTCGTGGGGATTATGGGTCGGTGCCGGGTCGAGGAAAGCGAAAGCCGTCGTATGCGTCTTGCCGGCGACGGTCGCGCCGGCCGCCTTCAGTGCCATGACGATCGGCGCGTCGGCGCGCGGACGCCAGCCGTTATAGATGGCCGAGCCCATCCGCGTCGGCAAATCGGCGGTGTCGATGATGTCCTTGACGCCGCAGGCGATGCCGGCGAGCGGGCCTGAGCCGGACACGAGATCGGACGGTCGGCTTGCGAACGCCTGGATTTGCGGCTCCGCCTGGGCGATGCGGGCGGCGCTGAGCGCGAGGGCCGATTCGGGCGTAATCTCGTCGCCGGCGATGCGGCGCAGGATGTCGCGCAGGCTCTGCATGCTATTCTCCAATGACCCGGACGATCAGCCCGGTGGCACGACGTGCGACCGGAATGGCGATGAATGCGGTCGCAGCGGCACAGGGCCAGGCGATCGCGAAGGCCGCCAGCCAGTGCCTCACGAAATCGGGCGGAAGGCCGAGATTGAGCCAGGTCACCAGCGCCGTCATCAGGAAAGCCATGATGCCAGCCATCAGGACCGGAAAGATGAAGCGCGCCTTGCCCGTCATACGATTTGAAACTCCTGCGCGGCCTGCCGCCTCTCTTGCACGGCGCGTCGGGCTGGAGAAGGCCGGCTGGCGGTTAACGGGTCTGCGCCCTCGTTAGCTCGGCATTAACCGCCGCTCCAAAGTTAATCCGGCTGTGTCGTGCCGGGCGCACCCGGTTGATAAACCGTTCATCAGACGGGTCGCATTTGATCCGTCATGCGACGCGCTCATCTCGCCCTCATCGCGCTCGGTCTGCTCGGCTCTGGCCTGGCCGGCTGCGGCAAGTTCCAGAAACCGCAGCGCGCCGCCTGGCGCGATCAGGCGGAAGCCGCCTGCCTGTCATCGCGCCAGGTGCAGCTCTCGTCCTATGTCAGCCTGCGCGACAAGCCGATCGACGGCCCCGGCACCTGCGGCATGGAGAAGCCGCTTAAAGTGTCGGCCTTCGCCAATGGCGGCGTCGGGCTGACCAGCAACGCCACCCTGTCCTGCCCCGTGGTCGCGACGACCGACAAATGGCTTGCCGAGGTGGTGCAGCCGGCCGCGATGAATGTGCTCGGCGCGCAGGTGATCGAAATGCGGGCCGGTTCCTATTCCTGCCGCGCCATGAACAACGGTACCGGCACCAGCCGCACCTCCGAGCACGCCTTCGGCAACGCTGTCGACGTGTTCTCCTTCCGCCTGAACGACGGCCGCAACATCACCGTCAAGGATGGCTGGCGCGGTTCGCCCGAGGAGCAGAATTTCCTGCGCGAGGTCTTCGTCGGGGCCTGCCAGCACTTCTCGACCGTGCTCGGCCCCGGCGCCGACATGTTCCACTACGACCATTTTCACATCGACCTGGCACGGCATTCCAAGGGCCGCCACATCTGCAAGCCGGTGATCAAATACACGCCGAACCACAACCTGCCGCCGCCTGACCCTGCGCGGCCCTATTCGATGGCGCAGCCGACGCTTCGCGAGAGCGCTCCGGCGATGGTCGCAGGCGGGGGGCTTCTACGACAGCCTGCAGGCGGCATGCGGCCGCCAGGTGCGGTCTCAGGTGGCTACCCGGTCGCCAACCATGCCGGACAGGGCCTGGAGAGCCAGCGACGCTTCCTGGAGGAGTATGACAACAAGCCCCTGAACCAGCCGCGCTACAACCGGCCAAACGAGGTCCAGGCGCTGCCGAGCGAGCAACGCGGTCCGCTGATGCTGCCCGGCTCCGTCCCCCCGACGGAAGAGATGATCCTCGGCGACGAGGAGGGCACCGGCGTGCTCGATCAGGAAGGCTACGATCAGGCCCAGCCCGCGATCACCCCCCAGCGCGACCCTTTCGCG
>QBLV01000063.1:0-523 GCA_003241815.1 Hyphomicrobiales bacterium
CTCCTATTTCGTCGCCTTCGACATCGTCGATGCCGAACGAGCGGCTGGCATGGGCCGGCACCTTCAGCGGCAGCGTGTAGGTCAGGGTCAGAATCTTGTTCTCGAAGACGAGTCCGGCCTCGGTCGGCATGCCGAATTCCTGGGCTTTGCCATTGGCCTTGGCGGTGGTGAAGAATCCGACATCGGGCAGGGATTCGACGTTGATCTTCGCGAGTTCCGCCAGTTCGTCCGCCGTCAGCTTGCCGTCACCGTTCTTGTCCAACCCTTGCGTGATATAGGCCGAATAGGCCTCGTCGAAGCTCCAGATGTGCTTCAGCGCCCGCACGGTGCCATCGGGGGCGTAGAGGATTTCGGCACGCGCGGTGACGAAGACATGCGGATGAGCCGCAGCCGGCGCGATGAGCCCGGCCAGAGCGGCGACGGCCAGTAGGGCGGCAAGGGCAGTGCGTCGTGCCACGGTCGATGTCCTCGGATCGGTGAAAGCTGGCCCAGCATGGTTAATTCAGGGTGAATCACAATCGAT
>QBLV01000063.1:533-18703 GCA_003241815.1 Hyphomicrobiales bacterium
TCGATCGGCAGGCGCTCCCATCCTTGCGGGATCGCCGAAAAACGCGGCCGAATAGCGGCGGCTGGAGCCGCTGGCCCATGGTAGCGCCGATCGGACGCAGGCGTCGCGGCCAAACCTTGAGTTTCCGGCACCGGCCGTCCCATACTGTGCGGCCATCCCGGAGCCTTGCGGCTCGCGAAAGGTAACCAGTCGATCGTGATCCTGCCCGAGGAACTGCGCCGCATCGCCGCCTGGTCGCGTGACCTGCGCGAGGAGGAGTTCGAGGAGGCGCGCCGCGGCATCTCGTTCCGAAGCTACGGCAAGGGCGCCCATATTTGCCATGTCGGCGACAGGATGGAGGCCTGGACCGGCGTCGCCGAAGGGCTGGTCAAGATGTCGACCACGTCGAAGACCGGCAAATCGGCGACGCTGGCTGGGATGCGCGCCGGGGCCTGGTTCGGCGAAGGCACCGTCATCAAGGGCGAGCTGCGCCGGTATGAGTTGGTGGCGTTGCGCGAGACGCGGCTGGCGTTGATGCGGCGCTCGACCTTCCTGTGGCTGTTCGAGCATTCGGCCGCGTTCAACCGCTTCCTCGTCCACCAGTTCAACGAGCGCCTCGCCCAGTTCATCGCGCTTGCGGAAACCGAGCGCACACTGGACTCGACGGGACGGCTGGCGCGCAACCTCGCCTGGCTGTTCAATCCGACGTTGTATCCGGATGAGGGTCGGACGCTGGAGGTCAGCCAGGAGGAGCTCGGGCTGCTTGCCGGAATGTCGCGCCAGATCGCCAATCAGGGCCTGCAAAAGCTCGCCGATCTCGGCTTGCTCGAAGTCGGCCATGGCAGCGTGACGATTCTGGATGTCGAGCGGCTGGCGCGTTACGGCGGGTGATCGATGACAGCGAGTGACCGACGAGCGCGCTGCAATGTCTTGAGGGGGCGCCGACAGGTCAAACCACTGCGTGAGCAGTAGTCTATAAAAGACCAATTGTCTGTCAAGCCCACCCTTGCAAAGCTCATGCGTGCCTGCGAGGTTTGCATCAACGAGAAGGACCGAAGGGTCCGAACCAAGGCTGGTGCCATGTACGCCGGCTGCTCAGGGTGGAGACGGACGATGGCAAGCGCGAGCGTCGGCCAGGCGGATACCTTTCCGAAATTACTGCTGCGCAACGGGCGCGAGCGCGGCGCCCGTGTGGCGTTCCGCCACAAGGACCTCGGCATCTGGCAGTCCTGGAACTGGGCAGAAGTGACCGAGCAGGTGCGAGGTTTCGCGCGGGGTTTGCAGAATCTCGGGCTGAAGCGCGGCGAGAAGGTCGCGATCGTTGGCTACAACCGGCCGCGACTCTACTGGGCGATGGCGGCGGCGCAATGGCTGGGGGCCGTGCCGGTGCCGGTCTATGCCGACAGCGTCGCCGACGAGATGGCCTATGTGCTCGACCATGCCGAGGCGGTCTTCGCCTGCGTGCAGGATCAGGAGCAGGTCGACAAGATCCTCTCCATCGCCGAGCGCCTGCCCGGCCTGCGTCACATGCTGTATGACGAGCCTCGCGGCCTGCGGGATTACGACCACGGCAAGCTGCATGCGATCGACGCCGTCATCGCCTCCGGCCGCGAGGACCTCACCGCGAGCCCCGAGGCCGCAGCGGCGCTGGAGCGCGAGATGCTCGCCGGCAAGGGCTCTGATCTCGGCATCATCCTCTACACCTCGGGTACCACCGGCAGGCCCAAGGGCGTCATGCTCAGCCATACCAACGTCATCACCGCGGCCGAGATCGGCTGCCAGTTCGACGGGCTGAACGAGAGCGACGAGATCATCGCCTATCTGCCGATCGCCTGGGTCGGCGATCATGTCTTTTCCTATGCGCAGGCGATCGTCGCGGGCTTCTGCGTCAACTGTCCGGAGGGTCCGGAGACGGTGATCGACGACCGCCGCGAGGTCGGCACGACCTATGCTTTCGCGCCGCCGCGCGTCTTCGAGACCATGCTGACGCTGACCATGGTGCGGATGGAGGATGCGGGCCGCCTCAAGCGCGGCATGTTCCACTACTTCCTCGGCGTGGCGAAGCAGCATGGCGAGAAGATCCTGAACGGCGAGAGCGTTCCGCTGGGCGGGCGCCTGCTCTATGGGCTCGGAGACATCCTGGTCTACGGACCCCTGCGCAACCGCTTCGGCCTGACCAAGATCAAGGTCGGCTACACGGCGGGCGAGGCGATCGGGCCCGAACTCTTCAAGTTTTACCGCTCGATCGGCGTCAATCTGAAGCAGCTCTACGGACAGACCGAGGCCGGCGTCTACATCACCATGCAGCCCAATGGCGAGATCCGCGCCGACACGGTCGGGCGCCCGGCGCCGCTGGTCGAGATTCGCATCGACGACAATGGCGAAGTCCTCTACCGCTCGCCCTCGATCTTCGGCGGCTATTTCAAGGACCCGGAGAAGACCGCCGAGACGATGACCGCCGACGGTTATGTCCGCTCCGGCGACGCCGGCTTCTTCGACGAGGAAGGGCACCTCAAGATCATCGACCGGGCCAAGGATGTCGGCAAGCTCAACAGCGGCGACCTGTTTCCGCCGAAATACATCGAGAACAAGCTGAAATTCTATCCCAACATCAAGGAGGTCGTCGCCTTCGGCCAAGGTCGCGACTATGCGACGGTGGCGCTCAACATCGACCTGACGGCGGTGGGCAACTGGGCTGAGCGCAACAACGTCGTCTACGCCTCCTACCAGGAGCTCGCGGGGCACGATCTCGTCTACGACATGATCGCCGAGCATGTCGACGAGGTGAACCGCTCGCTTGCCGCCGAGCCGCTGATGGGCGGGGCGCAGATCAAGCGTTTCCTGATCCTGCACAAGGAGCTCGACGCCGATGACGGCGAGCTGACGCGGACGCAGAAGGTCCGGCGTGGCTTCATCGCCGAGCGCTACGCTGCGCTGGTCAATGCGCTTTATGACGGCTCGCAGGCTGCAGACATCTCGACCGAGGTGACCTTCGAGGACGGCCGCAAGGGCGTGATCTCGGCCAACGTCAAGGTGCGCGACGCGAAGACCTATCCAGTGAGCGCCGCCGAGCGGCCCGTGCCCGCGAGGGCTGCAGCATGAACGCGGAACCGATGAACGTGTCCGGCTCACCCCTCCGCGACGAGGGCGAGGTGCTGCTTGCCGTCCAGAACGTCTCGCTGCGCTTCGGCGGGGTGAAGGCGATCACGGACGTCTCCTTCGACATCCGCAAGGGCGAGGTGCGCGCCATCATCGGCCCCAACGGGGCCGGCAAGACCTCGATGCTGAACTGCATCAACGGCTTCTACCAGCCGCAGGAGGGGCAGATCAGCTTCAAAGGTCAGCGCCGCGACAGGATGAAGCCGCATCGCGCCGCGGCCGCCGGCATTGCGCGGACCTTCCAGAACGTCGCCCTGTTCAAGGGCATGTCGACGCTCGACAACATCATGACCGGGCGCACGCTGAAGATGAAGCGCGGTTTCTTCTGGCAGGCGCTGCGTCACGGCCCGGCGATGACCGAGGAGATCGAGCATCGCCGCGTCGTCGAGGACATCATCGACTTCCTGCAGATCGAGCACATCCGCAAGCTGCCGGTCGGCAAGCTGCCATATGGCCTCCAGAAGCGGGTGGAACTGGGCCGGGCGCTGGCGATGGAGCCGGAGCTGTTGCTTCTGGACGAGCCGATGGCCGGCATGAACCTCGAGGAGAAGGAGGACATGTGCCGCTTCATCCTCGACGTGAACCAGCAGTTCGGCACCACGATCGCCCTGATCGAGCACGATATGGGCGTGGTCATGGATCTCTCCGACCGCGTCGTCGTGCTCGAATATGGCCGCAAGATCGCCGACGGCACGCCCAGCGAGGTGAAGGCCGACCAGAAGGTGATCGATGCTTATCTGGGGGTGGCGCATTGATGGCCCGCATCCACACCCCCCTCAGCCCTCATCCTTCGAGACCCCGCTTCGCGGCTCCTCACGATGAGGGCTCGTATCAGTTGCCGATGATCCGGGAGCCGCGCCCATGAGTGACGTTGCCGCGCGCCCCGCGCCGAACCTCCTCGCCAACCCCTGGATCAAGGCCGGGCTGATCGTCGCCGGTCTGATCGCCGCCGCGATGCTCGGCGCGCGGCTGGACGGTTCGGGCACGCTCTACAAGATCTTCATCGACCCCTTCGACCAGATGGCGGCGGCTCCCGATCTGTTGGCCCAGACCATCTGGGAAGGGCTGGTCTCCGGTGTGCTCTATGCCCTGATCGCGCTCGGCTTCGTCCTGATCTTCAAGGCGTCGGGCGTGTTCAACTTCGCTCAGGGCATCATGGTCGTCTTCGCGGCGCTGACGCTGGTCGGCCTCCATGAGAAGGGCGTGCCGGCCTGGCTTGCCGTGATCCTGACGCTCGGCGTGATGTTCCTGCTGGCGGTCGCGATCGAACGGGTGGTGCTGCGGCCGCTGGTCAACCAGCCCGACATCATCCTGTTCATGGCGACCTTCGGGATCACCTATTTTCTGATCGGCTTCGGCGAATCCGTCTTCGGCGGCAGCCCCAAGCAGATGATCGCCGACCAGCTCTATCTGCCCAAGGGTGCGATCGACCTGAAGATTCTCGGTGGGCTGGTCTCGCTGCAGAAGATCGACATTGCCGCGGCCATCATCGCCTCGGTGATGATCGCGGTGCTGGCGCTGTTCTTCCAGTACACCCGGATCGGGCGGGCGCTGCGGGCGGTCGCCGACAGCCACAAGGCGGCGCTTTCGGTCGGCATCTCGCTGAACCAGATCTGGGTCATCGTCTGGTTCACCGCCGGCATCGTGGCGCTGATCACCGGCATCATGTGGGGCGCGCGGTCGGACGTCTCCTTCGCGCTCGAGATCGTGGCGCTGAAGGCGCTGCCGGTGCTGATCCTGGGGGGATTCACCTCGATCCCCGGCGCGATCATCGGCGGGCTGATCATCGGTATCGGCGAGAAGATCGGCGAGTTCTACTGGGGCCCGCTGATCGGCGGCGGCATCGAGAGCTGGCTCGCCTACTTCATCGCGCTGGGTTTCCTGCTGTTCCGGCCGCAGGGCCTGTTCGGCGACAAGATCATCGAGCGGATTTGAGGGCCAGACCATGTTTTACCGCGAGGCCGGCCAGTTCAAATCCACCTACGCCGCCGACATGGCCGTGTTTCCGATCCGGCAGGACCGGATTGGGCTGGCCATCATCCTGCTCATCGCCTTCATCGGCATCCCGCTGATCGGCAACGACTTCTTCATCACCTCGGTGATGATCCCGTTCCTCGTCTTTTCACTGGCGGCCATCGGGCTCAACATCCTGACCGGCTATACCGGGCTGATTTCGCTTGGCACGGCCGCCTTCATGGGTGTCGGCGCCTACGCCTGCTACAAGCTGACGACGGCCTTTCCGGGCGTGAACATCATCGTCCTGATCCTGGTCTCCGGCCTGTTCTCGGCGGCGATCGGCGTGTTGTTCGGGCTGCCCTCGCTGCGGATCAAGGGCTTCTACCTCGCGGTCGCGACGCTGGCGGCGCAGTTCTTCCTGCAATGGGCCTTCGTGCGCGTGCCCTGGCTGTTCAACTACAATGCCTCCGGCGCCATCGAGGTGCCGCAGCGCCTGCTCTTCGGCATTCCCGTCACCGGCGCCTCGGCCAGCCCTGAGACCCGCTATTTCGTCTGCCTGTGCCTCGTCATCGTGATGACCTGGTTCGCCTCGAACCTGGTCCACGGCAAGATCGGCCGCTCCTGGATGGCGGTGCGCGACATGGATATCGCCGCCGAGCTGATGGGGATCAAATTGCTCAACGCCAAGCTGCTCGCCTTCGCGGTCTCGTCCTTCTATGCCGGCGTCGCCGGCGCGATGATGATCTTCCTCTGGTATGGCGGCGGCGAAGCGGCCGACGTGTTCAACATCCGCCTGTCCTTCAACATCCTGTTCATGGTCATCATTGGGGGCCTGGGCTCGCTGATCGGTTCCTTCTTCGGGGCGGCCTTCATCGCCAGCCTGCCGACGATCATGAAATTCGGCCTGCCGGCGCTCGGCGTGCCGATGTCGGGCGCGACTGCCGAACATGTCACCTTCATGCTGGTCGGCGCGCTGATCATCATCTTTCTGATCGTCGAGCCGCATGGGCTGGCGCGCCTCTGGCAGATCGGGAAGCAGAAATTGCGGACGTGGCCGTTCCCCTATTGAGGCTAGAGCATCGGCCCAAAAAGTGGAATGCGGTTTTTAGAAAAGCCGATGCTAAAACAATACGTTAGATCATCGATCCGATGATCTAACGGGACGACCCAAGAAACGATCCGCGGCAGGTTTTCAAGCCGGGGACACAAGCAGACCGGAGGGGCCTTGACGCCACCGCCGGGGGAAACGAACGGAGGATGACACCCATGAAGACAAGCCATCTGATGAGGGCGACGGCTCTCGGCGCACTGCTCGCCGCGGCGAGCGTTCCGGCGCACGCGCAGGACTCGATCTATGTCTCCAACAACGCCTATCGCACCGGCCCGTTCTCGGGCTCCGGCACGCCGATCGGCGACGGCATGCGCGACTATTTCGCGATGATCAACGAACGCGACGGCGGCATCGGCGGCGTGAAGATCAATTTCGAGGAATGCGAGACCGGCTACGACACCAAGAAGTCGATCGAGTGCTATGAGCAGGCCAAGTCGAAGAACACGGTGATCTACTCGCCGTGGTCGACGGGCGCGACGCTCGCCGCGATCCCGCGCGCCCATATCGACAAGATCCCGATCCTGTCGATGGCCTATGGCCTCTCGGCCTCGGCCGACGGCAACGTCTTCCCGTGGGTGTTCAATCCGCCGCTGACCTATTGGGACGGCGCCTTGATCATGGTCCGCCACATGGCCAATGAGCTCGGCGGCATGGACAAGCTCAAGGGCAAGAAGCTCGGCCTGATCCATCTCGACGCGCCCTTCGGCAAGGAGCCGATCCCGGTGCTCGAGAACCTCGCCAAGAAATACGGCTTCGAGGTCAAGCTCTACCCCGTCGCGGCCGCCGACATGCAGAACCAGGGCTCGCTCTGGCTCTCGATCCGCCGCGACCGGCCGGACTATCTCTACAACCAGGGCTGGGGCGCGATGAACCCGACCGCGGTCAAGGAGGCGATCAAGAACAACTTCCCGATCGCCAAGCTGGTCGGCGTCTGGTGGGCCGGCGGTGACGACGATGCGCGCGCCGGCGGTGCCGAGGCGAAGGGTTACAAATCGCTCAGCTTCCATCAGGCCGGAGCGAATTTCCCCGTCATCCAGGACATCGTCAAACATGTCGTGGACAAGGGCAAGAGCCTGGCGCCGAAGGAGAAGGTCGGCGAGAACCTCTACAACCGCGGCGTCTACAACTCGATGCTGGTCGCCGAGGCGATCCGCAACGCGCAGACGATCAGCGGAAAGAAGGTCGTGACCGGCGAGGACGTCCGGCGTGGCCTGGAGACGCTGAACATCACCGATGCGCGGCTCAAGGAGCTTGGCATGGAGGGCTTCGCCGCGCCGGTGAAGGTCGCCTGCGGCGATCATAACGGCCACCACAAGGCCTATGTGGCCGAATGGGATGGCACAAAGTGGACCAAAGCGTCCGACTGGATGGAGCCGCTGAAGGACGAGGTCCGGCCGCTGATCGAAGCAAACGCCAAGGACTATGCCGAGAAGGCCGGCAACTGGCCCAAGCGGACGGAGGCCTGCGAGAAGTCGTCCTGATGTAGTGGCAGTCGGCAGTGGGCAATCGGCAGTCGGTTTCCGGCGGCCGACCCGACTGCCGACTGCCGATTGCCCACTGCCGGGGAACCGCCATCTCCACTGCCACACTTGACCAGCCGACCGCCCCCCCCCCCCCCAGCGACAACATCCTGTCGCTGAACAACATCGAGGTGATCTACGATCACGTCATCCTCGTGCTGAAGGGGGTCTCGCTGCATGTCCCGCGCAAGGGCATCGTGGCGATCCTCGGCGCCAATGGCGCGGGCAAGACGACGACGCTGAAGGCGATCTCCAATCTGCTCAAGGCCGAGCGCGGCGAGGTCACCAAGGGCTCGATCATGTTCGAGGGCGAGCGCGTCGACCGGATGTCGCCCAACGAGCTGGTCCGCCGCGGCTGCATCCAGGTCATGGAGGGCCGGCACTGCTTCGGCCATCTGTCGATCGAGGAGAACCTGCTGACCGGCGCCTTCACCCGCCGGGACGGCAATGCTGCGATCAAGCGAGATCTCGAGAAGATCTACGAGCTCTTTCCGCGCCTGAAACAGCGGCGCAGCTCGCAGGCCGGCTACACCTCCGGTGGCGAGCAGCAGATGTGCGCGGTCGGTCGGGCCATGATGTCGAAGCCCAAGATGATCCTGCTCGACGAGCCCTCAATGGGGTTGGCGCCCCAGATCGTCGAGGAGATCTTCGAGATCGTGCGCCGCCTCAATGCGGAAGACGGCGTCTCGTTCCTCGTTGCCGAGCAGAACACCAACATGGCCCTGCGCTACGCGACCTATGGCTACATCATGGAGACCGGCCGCATCGTGATGGATGGCGAGGCGGCCATGCTGCGCGAGAACGAGGACGTGAAGGAATTCTATCTCGGCGTTTCCGAGGGCGACAAGAAGTCGTTCCGCGAGGTCAAGAGCTACAAGCGCCGCAAGCGGTGGCTGTCGTGACCGGAGGGGCGGCAGGGGCTATAGCGCTGCGATGCTGTACGTTCTCGTCGCCATCGTCCTCCTCCTCTTGATTTTCGGGCCGCAAGCTTGGGTGCGAAACCAGATGAGCAGACATGCAACCCCTCGTCCCGACCTGCCAGGGACCGGCGGCGAACTCGCCCGGCATCTGCTTGACAGGTTCCAGCTCGGTGCCGTTCAGGTCGAAAGTACGCCGTCGGGCGATCATTACGATCCCGACGCCCGCATCGTGCGTCTCTCGCCCGACAATCACGATGGCCGCTCGATCACCGCCGTCGCAGTCGCCGCCCATGAGGTCGCGCACGCGATCCAGCATGCCCAGGGCAGCACGCTGTTTGCGCTGAGGACCATGCTGGCGCGCTTCCTCGGGACCTTCGACAAGATCGCGATGGCGGTGCTGCTGACGGCCCCGATCGTCATGGCGATCACCCATGTTCCGGCGATCGGCTTGTTGCAGGTGGGGATCGCGATCGCCATGCTGGGCGTCGGCCTGGTCGTTCATCTCGTGACCTTGCCGCTGGAGCTCGATGCCAGCTTCGGCAAGGCGCTGCCGATCCTTTCCAGCGAGGGCTATCTCGATCCGCAGGATCTGCCCGCAGCGCGCGGCGTGCTGCGTGCCGCCGCCTTCACCTATGTCGCGGGCGCGCTGATCGGTCTGCTGAATTTCCTGCGCTTCCTGCGCATCATCCGCTGAACCGGGGCTGACGACCGATGAGCGCTCATCATGACGATCTGGAGACCCGCTCGCCCGACGCCCGCGAGGCGGATATCTTTGCCAGACTCCAGGTGGTGCTTGCAGCCGCGCTGAAGGCGCCCGCCTATGCGGAGCGGCTGGCTGGCCTCCATCCGGCCGAGATCACGGACCGCAATGCGCTTTCGGGGCTGCCGGTGTTGCGCAAGGCGGATATGCCGGCCCTCCAGAAGCAGGCGCTGCCCTTCGGCGGCTTCGTTCCCGGCCAGATCGGCTCCTTCGGGCGGCTCTTCACCTCGCCGGGCCCGATCTTCGAGCCGGAGGGCGCCGGCTCCGATCCTTGGGGGGCGGCGCGGGGATTGTTTGCCGCCGGTTTCAGGGCAGGCGACGTAGTGCTCAACACCTTCGGCTATCATCTGACGCCGGGCGGCTTCATCATGGATTCGGGCGCGCGCGCGATCGGCTGCGCGGTGATCCCGGCAGGCCCCGGCAATACCGAGCAGCAGATGGAGGTGATCGCCGCCTACCGGCCCAGCGCCTATGCCGGCACGCCCGACTTCCTGAAGATCCTGATCGAGGCGGCCGAAAGCCGCGGCGTCGACATCTCCTGCATCAAGCGGGCAGTCGTCTCGGGCGCGGCCTTCCCGCCCTCGCTCCAGGCCTGGGTCAGGGATCGGGGCATTGACGCTTATCAGCTTTATGCCACCGCCGATGTCGGCATCATCGCCTATGAGACGTCGGCGCGGGACGGCATGGTGCTGAACGAGAATCTGATCGTCGAGATCGTGAGACCCGGCACGGGCGATCCGGTCGAGCAGGGCGAGGTCGGCGAGATCGTCGTCACCAATCTCGACCCGCATCACCCGCAGATCCGGCTCGCCGTGGGCGATCTGACCGCCATCATGCCGGGCCTGAGTTCCTGCGGGCGGACCAATGCGCGCATCAAGGGTTGGATGGGCCGCGCCGACCAGACCGCGAAGATCAAGGGCATGTTCGTGCGGCCCGAGCAGGTCGCGGAGATCGCCAGGCGCCATAGCGAGATCCACAAGCTGCGCCTCGTCGTCGGCCGCGCGGACGAGGTTGATACGATGACGCTGAAGGCCGAGATCTATGCCGAACCCGCAGGGCTGATCGATGCGGTATCCGCCAGCCTGCAGCAGATCACGAAGCTGCGCGGCGCGGTCGAAATCCTGCCGCTGGGGGCGCTGCCGAATGACGGCAAGGTCATCGCCGACGAGCGACCGGTGGGGTAACGCGTCATGCTCGGGCTTGACCCGAGCAGCTCGTGACCAAAAGGCGCCGGTGTCTCATATGACAGGAGGTTGTCGGGTCTGCGCTTCGCCCGCCCGAGAACGATGATCCTCACCAGTTGATGGGCGCTTCCCCCTTCGCCGCCAGCCAGGCATTCGCCCGCGAGAACGGCTTCGAGCCGAAGAACCCCCGCCGTGCCGAGAGCGGCGAGGGATGGGCACTCGCCAGCGCCAGATGGCGGCTCTCGTCGATCAGAGGCCGCCGCGCCTGCGCCGGATTGCCCCAAAGGATGAAGACGACATGGGGCCGTTCGCGCGAGACGGCGGCGGTGATCGCGTCGGTCACCGCACCCCAGCCCAGCAACAGATGCGAACCGGCTTTGGAGGCGCCTGCGCGCACGGTCAGCGCGGTGTTCAGAAGCAGCACGCCCTGTTGCGCCCAGCGCGTCAAGTCGCCGTCGGCCGGAGCCGGCAGGTCGAGATCGTCGCCACGCTCCCGATAGATATTGACGAGCGAGCGCGGCAGCGGCGGCGGGCCGACATAGGAGAAGGCGAGCCCGTTGGCGTGACCCGGTGTCGGATAGGGGTCCTGCCCGAGGATCACGACACGGACCGTTTCGAGCGGCGTCAGCGCCAGCGCGGCGAAGATGCGCTCGGGGGCCGGCGCGACGACATGGCCGGCCTCGCGCTCGGCATCGACGGCGGCGCAGGCACGCTCGGCCTGCGCTCCCGTCTCGAAGACCGGCAGTTGGCGCCAGCCCCGGGCTTCATCGCTCGCGAAAAAGGCCGCGAGCGCAGCGCCACAGCTCACTTCAGGACGATCCGGCCCTCGACCTTTGCGTCGATCGTGCCGAGCCTGCGCAGATAGACCATCACCTCATTGGCCATCAGCTTGCCATCGGTCAGGCCGATCAGCGTCTTGCCGCGCGCCAGGGAGGTGTAGCCATCGCCGCCCTCGAGCATGAAGTTGTTCGAGGCGACGGTGAAGGTCTGATCCGGCTTGATCTCGGCGCCGTCGACCTTGATCGACGTCACGCGCGAGCCGGGCGGTTGCTTGAGATCGGCCTCGATCGTCATGCCGGCTACGACCGGGAAGCGCCCTGAGCCCTGCGGAGCGGGGCGAAGACCGTTCTCGATCGCGTCCCTGACGTCCTTGCCGGTGATCTCGACCATCACGGTGGCGTTGCCGAAGGGCAGCTCGCTCAGCACGTCGCGGCGGGTCAGCTTGTGGCCGATCGGGTACTGCTTGTTGGCGCGGATGCCGCCGGCATTGGTAATGGCGAGCTTTGCGCCCGTCGCGGATTTGATCGCATCGGCGATGAGGTTGCCGATCGCCGCTTCCTGCGTGCGGATGACGCCTGTGCGGGAATCGAGCGGGGCGGCCAGCACCGCGACATCGATGTCGAGTTCCTTCGAGAGTTCGCCCTCATAGCCCTTCACCAAGGCCGCGACCTCCGGATCGGGCGTCGCGCCGCGCGAATCGTTGACGCGGAAGGTCGGCGTCCAGGACACCTGCCGGGCGGCACCCTCGCCACGCACGCTGACGGCGATGTCGATGGCGGTGACGTAATTGCCCTCCTCGTTGGACTCGACCATCACGACCTTGCCGTCATAAGCGATGGCAAGGTCGTGATCGTGGCCGGTCAGCACGATATCGACCACGCGCGAACGCACGATCGCATTATCCATGGCGCGGTCGGCATGGACGACGGCGACGAGGATATCGGCGCCCTGGCTCTTCAGCGCCTTCGCCTCGCGCTGAAGCGCTTCCATGGTCGATGAGAACTTCAGGTCGCCGGGGTTGGAGATCTGCGGGGTCGGATCATAGGCCGTGCCGATGACGCCGACCTTGAAGCCGCCGAGCTCGAAAATCTGGCTGTCCTTGTGGCCGGGCAAGGGCTGGCCGGCGGCGTCGCGCAGATTGGCGGCGAAGGTCGGGTAGCTCTGCGCCGCCGTCAGCTTGAGATAGTTGTCCTTGCCGAAATCGAATTCGTGATTGCCGGGGACGAAAACGTCGAGCCCCATCTTGTTCTGCATCGCGACGATATGGGCTCCCTGGTCGAAGCCCGACATCAGCGAGGGCGAGTAGCAGTCGCCAGCATGGCAGAACAGGACGGGCACACCTTTGGCGCGCTCGGCTTTGGCGATGCCGGCGGCGCGCGCGAAGCCGCCGCGGCCCTTGTCGTCGCTCATCTTGTAGATGTCGTTGACCAGCAGCAGCGTGAAGGCAGGCGCCGGCGTCTGGGCGATGGCTGCGGGCGTCGTGGCGGCGAACGCGGCCGGCGCGGCGATGACGCCCAGGGCATTGCGACGGGTCAGCTTGGTCATGCGGCGGGGCCTCTGGTTGAGAACATCTCCAGACTAGCAAAGCTCGCGCCCTGCTGACCAGCACTACCGATCACCGCGGTCTCATAAAGCGCGACGGGCCCCCTGCGACGATCCGACGTGGCGTGGTGAGGCGCCGTGCACTGGACGAACCCGCGAACTCGTCTAAATCACGGCTAGAGGACATCTGCTATCATGACAGTTGATACCAAGCCCGTGGCCGCTGACTATGCCGTGCCGCTTCCGCCCGATCACCCGCCGATCCGGAATGGGCGGATCGGCGTCCTGATGATGAATCTCGGCACGCCTGAGGGCACGACGTACTGGCCGATGCGGGCCTATCTCAAGGAATTCCTGTCCGACCGACGCGTGATCGAGACCTCGCGCTGGCTGTGGTGGCCGCTGCTCAATCTGGTCATCCTGACGACCCGGCCCGCCCGCAAGGGCAAGGACTACGCCTCGATCTGGAATGAGGAGCGCGATGAGGGGCCGCTCAAAACGATCACGCGCTCGCAGACGGAACAGCTCGCTGCTCGGCTCGCACCGGAGACCGGCGAGCGCGTCGTCTTCGACTGGGCGATGCGCTACGGCCTTCCGGATGTGAAAAGCCGGCTGCAGGCGCTGCTCGACCAGGGCTGCGACCGCATCCTTCTGGTGCCGCTCTATCCACAATATGCCGCGCCGACCTCGGCCACCGCTTGTGACCAGGCCTTTCGGGCCCTGATGACGATGCGCTGGCAGCCGGCGGTGCGGGTCGTGCCGCCCTATCACGATGACCCGGCCTACATCAAAGCGCTGGCCGATTCGATGCGGGCTTCGCTGGCGAAGCTGGATTTCGAGCCGGAGGTGATCCTGTGCTCCTTCCACGGCATGCCGAAGGAGTATCTGCTCAAAGGCGATCCCTATCACTGCCACTGCGCCAAAACCTGGCGGCTTCTACGCGAGGAGCTGGGTTTCAGCCGCGAACGATTCAGACTGACCTTCCAGTCGCGCTTCGGACCGGACGAGTGGCTGCAGCCCTATACCGACGAGACCGTGATCGCGCTGGCGAAATCCGGCACGAAGTCGATGGCGATCGTGGCGCCCGGCTTCTCGGCCGATTGCCTGGAGACGCTCGAGGAACTCGACGTCGAGAACCGCGAATTTTTCCTGCACAATGGCGGCGAGAAGTTTGCTTACCTGCCCTGTCTGAACGCCTCGGCGGAGGGCGTCGACGCGATCGAGGCAGTGGTGCGGCGCGAACTGATGGGCTGGGTCTGAGAGATCGCAGAGCCTGACGATGTCAGGCCGCGGTTCTCCTACTCCATCCCTTCCAGCTCGATGATCATCCCCTCGATCATCGTCAGCCCGATCTGCCAGAACGCCGGATCGCGTGCATCCAGCCCAAACGGTGCCAAAAGCTCCGAATGGTGCTTGGTGCCGCCGGCCGAAAGCAGGGCGAAATAGCGCTCCTGGAAGCCCTCCGTCGCGTTCTGGTAGACGCCGTAAAGCGAGTTCACCAGGCAATCGCCGAAGGCGTAGGCATAGACATAGAACGGCGAATGGATGAAGTGCGGGACGTAGCACCAGAACGGCTCGTAGCCATTGCCAAGCCGGATCGCCGGACCCAGGCTCTCGGCCTGAACGCTCATCCAGAGCTCGCACAGGGCTTCGGCCGTCAGCTCGCCTGATTTGCGCGCCTCATGCACCTTCCGCTCGAAGGAATAGAACGCGATCTGGCGCACGACCGTGTTGATCATGTCCTCGACCTTGGCGGCCAGCATCGCCTTGCGCTGCTTTTGATCGGTGGTGCCATCGAGCAGGCGGCGGAAGGTCAGCATTTCCCCAAAGACGCTGGCGGTCTCGGCCAGCGTCAGCGGCGTCGGCGCCATCAGCGCGCCATTGGGGGCGGCGAGCACCTGATGCACGCCATGGCCGAGTTCATGGGCGAGCGTCATCACGTCGCGCGGCTTGCCCTGGTAATTGACCAGCACATAAGGGTGCGCGGAGGGCACCGTCGGGTGCGCAAAGGCGCCCGGCGCCTTGCCGGGACGGGCGGGCGCATCGATCCATTTCTCGTCGAAGAAGCGCCGAGCGATGCCGGCCATCTCCGGCGAGAAGGCGCCATAGGCGTCGAGCACCGTGTCGCGGGCTTCCGTCCAGGGAATCGTGCGCTGCTCGACCTTCGGCAGAGGCGCGTTGCGGTCCCAGAAATCAAGCTGCTCGCGGCCGAACCACTTGGCCTTGAGCTTGTAATAGCGATGAGACAGCCGCGGATAGGCCTCGCGCACGGCTGACACGAGAGCGTCCACGACCTCGCGCTCGACGCGATTGGCGAGATGGCGCGAATCCGCGACATCCTCGAAATGGCGCCAGCGGTCGGAAATCTCCTTGTCCTTGGCGAGCGTGTTGGTGATCAGCGCGAAGGTCCGCAGATGGGCGCGGAAGACCTCGCTCAACGCTTCGGCCGCCGCCTTGCGCACGGCTCCATCGGCATCCTGAAGCTTGTTCAGCGTCAGTTCGAGCGTCAGTTCCTCTTCGCCGAACTTGAAGCGCAGCGAGGCGATCGTCTCGTCGAAGAGCCGGTTCCAGGCGGCCTGCCCGGTCATCGACTTTTCGTGAAACAGCGCTTCGACCCGGTCCTCGAGCTGATGAGGCTTGTCCTTCACGAGATCGTCGAGCCAAGGCTTCCAGTGCGACAAGGGCGGCTGCTGCGAGAGGCGCGCACGGACCTCAGGCTCGACTCGGTTGAGCTCCAGCTCGAAGAACAACAGGTCCGTCACCGCCGCGTTGAGCTTGTCCTGCGTATCGCCGTAGAACTTGGCGCGCTGCGGATCGGTGGTATCGCCGGCATAGACGAGCCCCGCATAGGCGCCGATCCGGCCCAACAGATCGCTAAGGCGCTCGAAGGCCGCGACCGCCTCGGCCAGCACGCTGCTGGCATCCTCGCGTTCGGCGAACCCCACGAGCTTGCCGCGGTAAAGCGCCGCGAAGCTCTGCGATTCGCTCATGGCACGGTCGAGATCGGCCTTCAGCAAGGCGGAATCCATCGACGGGTAGAGATGGCTGAGATCCCATTCCGGCAGGGGCCCGAGCGCCTTGGCCGTGCTGGCTGACGTGGTCTCGGCGGCGCGGGCGCGCATCGCCCCGTCAAACGCAATCGTCATCTCTGGATCACCTCGCAAGCTCGACCGGCCTTGATACTCATATGCGCGGGGCAGGTGACGCGATCAACGCTTGCGTGACGCCGACATCGTCGCAGAGCGGGCGACCCGCTTAAGCACCGCTTAACCGTTCTGGCCGAGGATGCCCCAGAACGGAACAGCGATTCCGCGTTCCCACTGATTTCCGCGCCGCATTGCCCGGTTACCGAGGTGTCATGACCGCCACCGTTCTCGTCGTCGACGATGATCCCGTCCAGCGCCGCCTGCTCGACGCCATGCTCAAGCGCTCCGGCTACGACGTCGTCACCGCCGACACCGGAAATGCCGCCATCCAGTTGCTGGCCGGGCCGGACAACGACCGCGTCGATGCGATCGTGCTCGACCTCGTCATGCCCGAACTCGACGGCATGGGCGTGCTGGCCGCGCTGGGCGAACGCGGCATCGAGACGCCGGTCATCGTACAGACGGCCAACGGCTCGATCGAGACCGTGGTCCAGGCAATGCGCGCCGGTGCGGTGGATTTCGTCGTCAAGCCCGTCGGCGCCGAGCGCCTGCAAATCTCGCTCAAGAATGCGCTCAAGCTCGGCGCGCTGGAGCATGAGCTGCGCCACATCAAGCGCCGCAACTCCGGCACGCTCGGCTTCCGCGACCTCGCCACCAAAAGCGCAGACATGGCCCGCGTCGTGCGCTTGGCCGAGCGCGCCGCCAAGTCGAACATCCCGATCCTGGTCGAAGGCGAATCCGGCGTCGGCAAGGAGGTTCTGGCGCGTGCGATCCAGGGTTCCAGCGACCGTAAGGGCAAGGCCTTCGTCACGGTGAACTGCGGCGCGATCCCGCACAATCTGGTCGAATCCATTTTGTTCGGCCATGAGAAGGGCGCCTTCACGGGAGCCACCGAACGCCATATCGGCAAATTCGTCGAGGCCAATGGTGGCACGCTCTTCCTCGACGAGGTCGGCGAATTGCCGCTCGACGCGCAGGTCAAGCTGCTGCGTGCCATCCAGGAGGGCGAGGTTGATCCGGTCGGCGGCAAGAAGTCTGTCCGCGTCGACATCCGCATCATCTCCGCCACCAACAAGAGCCTGCTCGATCAGGTCAAGGCAGGCGAGTTCCGTGAGGATCTGTATTACCGCCTCAACGTCTTTCCCATCACGCTGCCGCCGCTGCGCCAGCGCCGGGAGGACATTCCCGACCTCGCCCGCGGCTTTCTCGCGCGCTTCGCCGCCGAGGAAGGCAAGAAGCTGCGCGGCATCTCGGCGGAAGCCCTCTCCCTGATCTCAGGCTATGACTGGCCGGGCAATGTCCGCCAGCTTGAGAACGCGATGTTCCGTGCCGTGGTGCTGGCCGATGGCGATGAACTGACCATCGCCGAATTCCCCCAGATCGCCGCACAGATGGAAGGCTACGACGTCCGCATCCCGCCCGCGCCCGCGTCGCTGCCGCATTCCGAAACGCGCAACGAGACGCCGCGCATCATTCAGATGCCGGTGCGCGATCCCAACGCACTCGATCTGCTCACAGGTTCCGACATGCGCAAGCTCGACGAGCTCGAACGCGAGATCATCAAATTCGCGCTGGCGCATTATCGGGGGCACATGTCCGAGATCTCGCGAAAGCTCGGCATCGGCCGCTCGACCCTCTATCGCAAGCTCAAGGATTACGGGCTGATCGAGGCCGAATCGGTCGCGAATGAAACCGATGCGGCCTGAGCCGCGACCAACCGAATGCAGGCGCCTGTTGCACCGCCGCATCTTGTCGAAACAGCCGGAGTCACGCAGGAATGCGGCTCTCGGCAGAATTCAGGGATAGCGACCATGCGTCGTCGCCAATGGGCGAATCTGGCTTGCGTCTCGGCTCTCGCCCTTGCACTCGGATCCACCACCGCCTTCGCGCAGGACGCCGGCGTCCTCGATCCGACCTTGGGGATTCCGCTACCTGAACAGCCCGCGCTGGTCATCCTGGACGACGAGAAGCCCGCTGTCCGCCTTCCCGAGGCAAGGGCTGAGGCCGCGCCGGAAACCCGATCGGACACGGCGGCCATTCCGGAGCCCGAACCCGGCATGGTTACGGGCGCGGTCAAGCCTTCGGCTCAGCCGCAGGGCAGCCTCGCCACGCC
>QBLV01000063.1:18713-21757 GCA_003241815.1 Hyphomicrobiales bacterium
TCGCCCCGCCGGACCTGCCGGCCATGCCCGCCGCGACGCCAGGCGTCGCTGACGGTCCGATTGCGCTCGATATTCCCGAGATCGAGCTGCCGCCGTCCGATCCGGCCCTGATGCCCGCGTTCAAGACCCAGGCCGCGCCGGAGCCGCTGCGCGCAGCCGAGCCGCAGATCGCGCCGTCCGAGCAGCCCAAGGCCGTGGTCGCCTTGCCGCCAGGCTCCGAATTCGCCGCCGACATCGCCGCTCGCGCCGCCGAGGCACTGGCCGTGCCGCGCCTGGCGGAACGCGAACGCGCCGATATCCTCGCGGCCTATCAAGCCAACGAAAACCGGCCGTTCTGGATCGACGGCAAGGGCTGGAGCGAGGCTGGCAAGCGCCTGACCGCCCGTCTCGGCCGCGCCAGTGAGGACGGTCTCAGGCCCACGGACTATCCGCTCCCGGCTTTCGAGGCCAGCGACAAGGGCAGCCTCGCCGAGGCCGATGTCCGGCTCTCGGCTCTCGCCGTGCTCTATGCCCGCGACTCGCGCGGCGCGCGGATCGACCCGCGCCGCCTGTCGAAGCTGCTGACGCCGACGCTTTCGCTGCCTTCCGCCACCGAGGTTCTGTCGGAGCTGGCGGGAGCGACTGATCCGGGCGCCGTGCTCGCCGCCTACAACCCGCCCCATGAGGGTTATCGTCGGCTCAGGGCGAAGCTCGCCGAACTGCGCGAGCATATCGACGACACTCCGCTGGTGCGAATTCCCGGAGGCCCTGCGCTGAAGCTCGGCATGCGCGACGAGCGCGTGCCGCTGGTGCGCGCCAGGCTCGGCCTCGGCCCGACACAGGAGCCGGTCTTCGACCGCTCGACGGCGACCGCGCTGGCGACCTTCCAGAAGCAGGCCGGCCTTCCCGCAAACGGCATCCTCAGCACCCAGACGCTGGCCGCGCTCGGGACGCCGGCCACGGCCCGCGGCGAGCAGGACATCATCGCCCAGATGGAACGCTGGCGCTGGCTGCCGGCCGATCTCGGCGCCAACCATATCATGGTCAACGTCCCGGAGTTCCGCGTTCGTGTCGTCCGCGACGGCCATGTCGTCCACGAAACGCGCGCGATCGTCGGCAAGCCCGAAACCGCGACGCCTATCTTCTCGCACAAGATGGACCACGTCATCGTCAATCCGTCCTGGTATGTGCCGCCTTCGATCCTGAGGAAGGAATTCATCCCCGGACTCGCGGCCGATCCGGACTACGCAGCCAAGCGCGGCTATGTCGTGACCCGCGGCAAGGGTGGCAATATTTCGGTGCGCCAGCCTCCGGGCGAGCGCAACGCGCTGGGCTGGATCAAGTTCATGTTCCCCAACGACCATGCGGTCTATCTGCACGATACGCCCAACCGCCGGCTCTTCGCCCATGAGCGGCGTGCCTTCAGCCATGGCTGCGTCCGGGTCGACAATCCCTTCCTGCTCGCCGACCAGGTGCTCGGCCCGGAATGGACGCATGAGCGGCTGAAGCGCCTGATCGGCTCCGGCGAGCGCCGCATCAACCTGCCGCAACCGCTGGCGATACACCTCGTCTACAACACCCATGTCGTCGGTGCTGACGGAACGCTCACCCGCTACGAGGATCTCTACGGCTTCCACCGCTTGGTGCGTCAGGCCCTCGAACAGCGCAGCTGACGCTCAAGGCACCATTTCGCCATGATCCCCAGATAGCGAGCCATGGCGCAGAAACTGATGGCGCGCCGATTGCGGGCTCGCTAACGAGTCGTTAACGCTTCTCCGCAACTGTTCGTTCACGTTCATCCGCGCCGCTCAGTCGGCGCATCGAGACGGGTCAGACAGATTGGGCAGGTCAAACGCCACGCTTTCGGGACGGCTTGCGTCGCGCTCGAAGCCGGTTCTTCGTCGGGCGCTGGCCTTGGGGCTCACAGCCGGCGCATTGTTGCTTGGCGTGCGTGGCACGCAGGACGCTGTCGCAAACGGCGACACCCGTACGATCACGATCAAGCACATGCACACCAAGGAGGAGACGACGGTCACCTTCAAGCGTGATGGCCGCTATGTCTCCGAAGGCCTCGAGAAACTGAACTGGGCCCTGCGCGACTGGCGCACCGACGAGCCGATCCGGATGGATCCGCGCCTGTTCGACGTCGCCTGGGAGGTCCAGCGCGCCGTCGGCTCCGAGCAGCCCTTCCACGTCGTCTCGGCCTATCGCTCGCCGGGCACCAATTCGATGCTGCGCCGGCGCTCGCGCGCCGTGGCCAAGCACAGCCAGCACATGCTCGGCAAGGCGATGGATTTCTATCTGCCCGACACCCCGACCGCCCGCATCCGAGAAGCCGGCATGCGGCTCCAGCGCGGTGGCGTCGGCTTCTATCCGGGCGCGCACACCCCTTTCGTCCATCTCGACGCAGGCTCGGTGCGCTCCTGGCCGCGCATGACGCGCGACCAGCTCGTGCGGTTGTTCCCGGACGAGAAGACCGTCCATCTCCCGGCAGACGGCAAGCCGCTCGGCGGCTACGACGTCGCCATGGCGGAGATCGTCTCGGGCGGCGGCTCGGTCATGGGCTATGCTTCGGCCGAGAGCGACGAGGGTGCGATCATGGCCTCGGGTCGCAAGAGCCTGTGGGCCGCGCTCTTTGGCGGCGACGACGAGGAGGCGGATGCGCGGCCGACGCGCGGCCGACGCGCTGCGCCCAAGCCGCAGCCGACCGTCATGGCCTATGCCAATAGCGGCTATATCGACAGCAACGCCTCTGATGGTGGCCGCTTCGCGGTCGCCTCCGTGGCGCCTGAACCGGCGGTGCGTTCGCTGGCGCGCGAACGTTCCGAGCGGCTTGCGCCGCGCGGGGCGGAGCCACCGGCGGTGCAGGCCATCGCCCCGGTCAACGCAGCCGCCGCCCCGGCGCCGCAGGACAGCCGGGCGCAAGACAACCGGCCTGCGCTGGTGGATGCCCCGATCCCTCTCGCCCGCCCGCGCGGCCTGACCCTGCCGCAGCAGCCGGGAGAGGCTGACGGTGCCGTACAGGTCGCAGCCCTTCCGGCCAGCGGCGGCGCACTCGCCTTCGC
>QBLV01000064.1:0-382 GCA_003241815.1 Hyphomicrobiales bacterium
TCGGACCCGCCAACCACGCCGGAAAACGCGACATCCTCGTCGAGACCGGAAGAGCCAGAGAAGACGAGGATTAGCACGCCAGCCCTTGCGATTGAAGGGCCTGGTCCTCAAATTGCCATCAGGACGCGGCAACCTCTGCGGCATCCCATGCGTTCATCTGCCAGATCGGCGGCTTCATGCGCAAAATGTTTGTCAGTTTTTTCAAAGACCGCAGCAACACAGGAATGGAGCGGGCCTGCCCATGATCTCGACCCCCGCTCTTCGCTCCTGTCTTGCCATGCTGGCGCTGATGGGCTTCGGCACGCTGGCAGGCTCGCTGTCGGCCCAGCCGCTGCAATTGCAGCCCCAGAAACCAGCCATTGCCAAGCGCACCGTCGCTCGT
>QBLV01000064.1:392-27654 GCA_003241815.1 Hyphomicrobiales bacterium
CCACGCTGCCGCCGAGCCGGCCTCCGGGTCTTGGGCTGCCGCGCCTGGCCGAGGCCGCTCTACAGCCGGTTTCCGCCGCCGGAAGCGCCGTGGCGACGGCGTCAGAGGCTGCGCGTCCCGCCGCCACGCCCGCGCGCGCCAAAGCCGGTGCGCCGGCCACGCAGGAAGAGGCGATCGAGCGGCTTAATACCTATCTCAACAGCTTCTCGTCGCTGCAGGGCAATTTCATCCAGTTCGCAGCCAATGGGCGCCGCCTCGAAGGGCGAATCTACATCCAGCGACCGGGCAAGATGCGCTTCGAATACGAGCCTCCGGCGACGATCGAGGTCATTGCGGATGGAACCTCTGTTGCCGTCCGCGACAAGAAGCTGGCAACGCAAGACATCTATTCGCTGGGCCAGACGCCGCTGAAGTTCCTCGTGCGGGAACGCATGGACCTCGCTCGCGACGGCACGATCACGGGCGCCGGCATCGATGGCGATGTCCTGTCTGTGCGCCTGGAGGACCGCTCTACGCTGGGCGGAACTTCGAAGATCACGCTCAAGTTCGACCTGGTCGCCAATGTGCTGAAGCAGTGGATTGTGATCGATCCGCAGGGCTACGAGACCTCGGTCGCGCTCTACAACCTCGACACCCAGCGCCGGCCCGACGCGAAGAATTTCGTGATCGACTATCAGCGCAAGCTCTGAATCTCCGGCTCCGAGCCGCGGGAATCGGCTTGCCTTTTACGCGCCAGCAAACCAGTTTCCGGCACCCTTTCCGCCGGAAACCCTTTGCGTGCAACTCACCGTCACAAGCTGGAACATCAATTCGGTCAGGCTGCGCATCGGCATGGTGACGGACTTCCTGGCCGCGCATGCCCCCGACGTGCTCTGCCTGCAGGAAACCAAGACGCCCGACGAGCAGTTCCCGGCCAAGGCCTTCGAAAAGGCAGGATATGTCCACCAGGCCTTCATCGGCCAGAAGGGCTATAACGGCGTCGCCATCGTCTCCAAGCTGCCCTTCAGCGAAAAAGACGCCATGGCGATGTGCGGCCGCAACGACGCCCGCCATATGACCGTCGTCCTGGACAAGGGCGCCGGAGCCGCGGCAGGCGTCGCGATCCATAATTTCTATATTCCCGCCGGCGGCGACATTCCGGACCCCGAAAAGAACGTCAAATTTGCCCATAAGCTCGCCTTCCTCGACGAGATCGGCGCCTGGGGCATCGCCAAGCGACCGACCGACCGGCCCGCCATCCTGCTCGGCGACCTCAACATCGCCCCTTATGAGCACGATGTCTGGAGCCACAAGCAGCTTCTCGACGTCGTCAGCCACACGCCGATCGAGACCACGACACTGGAGCGGCTACGCACGGAACTCGGCTGGACAGATGCGGCGCGCACGCTGCGCCCCGAACCGGAGAAGCTCTACAGCTGGTGGAGTTATCGCGCAGCCGATTGGCAGATCTCGAATCGCGGGCGCCGGCTCGACCATATCTGGCTCTCCGACGGGCTCACGCCGGCCTTGCGCGACGTCACGTTCCTGCGCGAGGCGCGGGGCTGGGAGCGCCCGTCCGATCATGTGCCGGTGACGGTGACGCTGGACCTCTGACAGAAGCCCGATCGGAACCCTGCGTCTCAGCGGTCCGCGTCAATCGCCTTCAGCGCCTCCTGAACGACCGTCAATTCACCGACGAAGCCGAGCAGCCTCTCGCGGATCGCGGCCGCCACGGCCTCCGCCGAGGCCGGTGATTCCGCCAGCACCCGGCGCATCACGCTGCGCGACAGCCGCATCACCTGGGTGGGCTCGCGCGCGATCGCAGTCGCCGGGCGTGCGACCGAGGTAAAGAGCGCAATCTCGCCGATCAACGCACCAGCCCCGACGACTTCCTCGGCCGGCTGCCCGTCTTCGCGACTGGTGAGAGCGATGGCACCCGAGACGATCAGCACTCCGCCATCGGACGGCTCGCCGACGCGAAACAGGACATCACCGGCGCGCAGGATGCGGCTTTCCGCCGCGAAGGCGACGAGCCTCAGCGCATCGCGTTCCATCAGGCTCAGCAAGGGCTGCCGGGCCAGCAGGGCGATGTCGTCGTCCAGTGCCATCGGGCTTAAGGGTTCAACCGATAGCCGCCCGCATCCGTCACGAGCAGCCGGGCATTGCCCGGATCGGGCTCGATCTTCTGGCGCAGCCGGTAGATATGGGTTTCGAGCGTGTGCGTGGTGACCTGGCTGTTATAGCCCCAGACCTCCTGCAGCAGCACCTCGCGCGCGATCGGCTTGCGGCCGGCGCGATAGAGAAAGCGGAGGATCGCAGTTTCCTTCTCGGTGAGCTTGGTCTTCGAGCCCTTCTCGCTGACGAGCAGCTTCGAACCCGGATGGAAGGTGTAGGGCCCGACCTGGAAGACGGCGTCCTCGCTCGCCTCATATTGCCGCAGATGGGCGCGGATGCGTGCGAGCAGCACGGCAAACTTGAACGGCTTGACAACATAATCGTTGGCGCCGGCCTCCAGACCCAGCACCGTATCGGCGTCCGAGCCCTGGCCGGTCAGCATGATCACGGGGCTCTTGAAGCCGTTCTTGCGCATCAGCTTGACAGCCTCGCGCCCGTCCATGTCCGGGAGGCCGACATCCATGATGGCAAGATCGATCCGCTCGGCCTGCACGGCCTTGACGGCGGCGGTCGCGGTCCCCGCCGTGGCAAGCTTGAACTCGTCATAAAGCGCGAGCTGTTCTGCAAGAGCCTCTCGCAGGGTCTGGTCGTCATCGACCAGCAGGATATGATGGAGGGCGGGCATGAACCATCGTTTGCACGAGAAATGACGATGTCACCATGAGCCCGCTGAATCGCGACCGCAAGTCACGCTGAATGGAATTCCCGTGAGAAAACGTGAGAACAGGGCTCCTCGGTCGGGCTCTGGCAGCTCTCGCCGCTTGAAGACATTGCGCGTCTTCGCCTCGGTGCGCGACCGCCGGAAGGGCTTCCTGCTCGTCGGCGGAGCGGCCTTTCCGTGCGCGCTGGGCCGCTCGGGAATCGGAACCTCCAAGCGCGAGGGCGACGGCCGCACGCCGCGCGCCTCTCTGCCGCTGCGCAGCGTGCTCTTCAGGGCCGACCGCATCGGCCGGCCACGCACCTTGCTGCCGCTGCGCGCCATCGGCCCGCGCGACGCCTGGTGCGACGATCCTGGCGACCGCCGCTACAACCGCCTGATCGACCGCCCGCCGGGCGAGGCGGAAGAACGCCTGACCCGTGACGACCACCTCTACGACATCATCGTCGAACTCGGCTGGAACGACGCCCCGGTGATTGCCGGTCGCGGCAGTGCGATCTTCTGGCATCTTGCCCGCCCCGGCTTCACGCCGACGGCCGGCTGCGTCGCGGTTGAGCGTCACGTCTTCGCGAAGGTGCTGCCGCGGCTGGGGCGGCGTTGCAGGCTTCTGGTCAGCTGACTCAATCCCGACTAGACTGGGCGCCGAGCACCGTCTCAGCATTCCCTTACCGGATGGCTCCCGGTCCTGCAGGCACCGTCCTGCGCCGTGGCTGCGATCCCAGCTCGAGACCTGCGATGACCAAGCTGATTCCGGACGATATCCGCTTCGGGCGGATCGCCGCCGCGCTTCCTGTGGCGGACATGACCCGCGCTCACGAATTCTATGCAAACGCGCTCGGCTTCACCAAAACCTTCGAGAACGGAACGCCTGTCGGTTTCATGATCCTGAAGCGGGATGAGGCGGAGCTTCATCTGACGCTTCAGCCCGGCTACGAAGCGGCACCCTTCAACGTCGCCCATATGATGGTCGACAACATCGACGCCCTTCACGCCCTCATCCGTGCGCGCGGTCTGCGTATCATCAAGGGTCTGCGGGATAAGGAGTATGGGCTGCGTGCCTTCGTCTTCGAAGACCCGGACGGCAATCGGATCGACGTCGGCCAACCGATCTGAACCAGCAAACCGGATCTCCGTTTCGGCCATGCCCAGCCGAAACGGAGCATTCGTATCGGCGAGGTCACCACTCGGGAACCATACCGGCCCAATTCAGGATGCCGTTAAGACTAGTTTCGGCGTGATCGCCCAGCCTAACCGACGATTTGATGTCGGAGACAACCATGTTCTGGAGCGCCGGATTTCGCCGATTGGCCGACCGCCTGACGGTCAGGCAGCAGACCGCGATGATGACCGGTCTGCTCTGTATCGCCACGGTCGGGATCGTCACGACGGGAGCGGCGCTGCTTGCACGCAAGCAGGCGATCAACGCTGCGAATCTCGAACTCGCCGCCATGGCGCATACGATGGCGAGCCGCCTGGACCAGAACATGCTCGAGCGCTATCGCGAGATCAAGAACATCGCGGCTCTCGAACCGCTTCGCAGCGTCTGGACCGGCGACGCGGCCAAAGTCCGCGGCGTCTTGAACCAGTTGCAATCGAGCCTCGGCGATTATGCCTGGCTGGGGTTCGCCGTCCCCGACGGAACCGTTCGAGCCGCGACGCGCGGCATGCTGGAGGGTGTCTCGGTGGCGCAGCGGCCCTGGTTCGCCAACGGCCTAAAAGGCGCGGCCGTCGAGGATGTCCACGACGCCAAGCTGCTCGACAGCCTGCTGCGCCGCAGTCCTGACGCAGCCCCGTTTCGCTTCGTCGATGTCGCCATGCCGGTGCATGGGGCCAACGGTGCGCTGGCGGGTGTCCTCGGCGCGCATCTCAGCTGGAACTGGGCCAGCGAGGTTCGCTCCCATCTTCTGCAGAAATATGATTCCCGGCTCGAATCGGACATCTGGGTGCTCGGCCGCGACGGCAATATCCTGCTGGGGCCACAACTGACTGGTCCCGCACCGGCCGCCTGGCTCAAGGGAGCGAGATCCGGCAAGCCGGCGACGTTTCGCGACACGACCGGCGATCGCCCGATGCTCACGACGCTCGTGGCGACACAGGGCGAGGGGGACTATCCCGGTCTCGGCTGGATCGTCGCTTCGCGCCGTCCAGTCGATGTCGCGCTCGCGCCGGCAAACGGCCTGGCACTCACGATCGGCCTGCTCGGCACGGTGATCGCAGCATTGGGCTCGGCCCTCGCCTGGTTCCTCGCCCGCACCGTGACGAGCCCGCTGACGCGGTTGTGCCGTGCGATCGACCTGATCGGCCGTGAACCCGGCGCCGACGGTGTCCAGCGCCAGCACGGCTCGCGCGATCTCCTGCAGCTTTCGGGAGCCATCCGCTCGCTATTGCGGCGCGTCGGCTCCGCCGAAAGGGGCGCCCAGGAAGCCAAGGATGCGATTCGCGATGTCGAGCTGAGGGCAGAGGAGCAGGCCCGCGCCTCCGAGGAGAAGACCCGTCGCCTCGGCGCGGATATTCACACCCTGCGGGCTCTCGCCGACACCGATCCGCTGACCAGCCTGTTCAACCGCCGCGCCTTCCTGCCCTTCGCCGAAGACGCGATGAACTATTTCAAGCGCTACAAGCGCGATGTCGGCGTGCTGATGTTCGACATCGACCACTTCAAGCGGGTCAACGACACCTTTGGCCACGCCGCCGGCGATGAGGTCATTCGCGCTGTGGGCAAGATCATCGCCGGGCAGGTCCGCACCACGGACAAGGTCGCCCGCTTCGGCGGAGAGGAGTTCGTCGTACTCCTGCGCGAGACCGATGATGCCGGCGCGGTTCTGCTGGCAAACCGCATTCGTGAGGCCGTCGAGAATACGATCGTGACGCAGGGCATGGCCCATCTCTCGATCACGATCAGCGTTGGCGCCGCCATGGCAGGCCCTCAGGATCGCGATATCGAGGACGTCATCGCCCGTGCCGATGCGGCGCTGTACCGGGCCAAATCGGCCGGTCGCAATCGCGTCGTCATGGTACAGCCCGAGGCAGCGCTGACCCAAGCCGCCTGATCCGATTGAAAGTTCAGCCGCGCGCCCCGAAAATCGCGCTGCCGACCCGCACATGCGTCGCGCCGAGCTGGATCGCCGCCTCGTAATCGGCGCTCATGCCCATCGATAGGCCCCGCAGACCATGGCGGCCTGCGATCTTCGCCAGCAGCGCGAAATGCGGCGACGGCGGATCTTGCGCCGGGGGGATGCACATCAGCCCCTCGATCACCAGACCGTGATGTACCCGGCAGAGATCGAGGAAGGCATCGATCTCGCTCGGGCTGACGCCACCCTTCTGCGGCTCGTCGCCGGTGTTGACCTGCACGAACAAGGTGGGCGCCCGGCCGCTGCGGCCGATCTCACGCGCCAGTTCCTTGGCGAGGCTCTCGCGATCGAGCGAATGGATCGCGTCGAACAGCTCGACCGCCTCCTTCGCCTTGTTCGACTGCAGGGGGCCGATCATGTGCACCTGCGCATCGGGAAAGCGCTCTTTGAGCTCCGGCCACTTGGCCTTGGCCTCCTGGACGTAGTTCTCGCCGAAGACCCGCTGTCCGGCTTCGAGCGCGGGCAGGATCGCCTCGACGGGCATCGTCTTGGAGACCGCGATCAGCGTCACCGAATCCGGCTCGCGCTCGAAATCGCGCGCCGCGCGAGCGATCGCGGCCCGGGTCTCCCCCAATCGCGTAACCGTATCGTTCATCTGACGCCCTTCGCATGCTGGCGCGGCGTTGACCGCGTGGCCCCAATGGTGTCCTAGAACATGATGCCGAAAAGTGGGAACCGGTTTTCGGACATTATCATGCGCTAACTCCCGGATCAGAGCCGCTGACCCATCTCGTCCGGCCTCATCCGATCATGCAAGAATAGTCCGCTGCCATGGCCGTCGAACGTTACAATCCCAAGGAATCCGAGCCGAAATGGCGTGCCGTCTGGGATGAGCGCAAGCTCTTCGAGACGCGTAACGACGACCCGCGCCCGAGCTATTACGTCCTCGAGATGTTCCCCTATCCGTCGGGACGCATCCATATGGGCCATGTCCGCAATTATGCAATGGGCGACGTGGTGGCACGCTACAAGCGCGCCAAGGGTTTCGCCGTCTTGCACCCGATGGGCTGGGATGCCTTCGGCCTGCCGGCCGAGAACGCGGCCAAACAGAAGGGCGTTCATCCCCGCGAATGGACCTATGCCAATATCGCGTCGATGCGGGCGCAGTTGCAGTCCATGGGCCTGTCGCTGGACTGGAGCCGCGAGCTGGCGACCTGCGACCCCTCCTATTACCGCCACCAGCAGAAAATGTTCCTGGACTTCCTGAAGGCCGGTCTGGTCGATCGCAAGACCGCCAAGGTCAACTGGGATCCGGTCGACGAGACCGTGCTGGCCAATGAGCAGGTCATCGACGGCAAGGGCTGGCGCTCCGGCGCGCCCGTCGAGATCCGCGAGCTGACGCAGTGGTTCTTCAAGATCACGGCCTATGGCCAGGAGCTGCACGACGCGCTGGAGGGCCTGACCCGCTGGCCCGACAAGGTCCGCCTGATGCAGAAGAACTGGATCGGCCGCTCGGAAGGGCTGCTGGTTCGTTTCGCTCTCGAATCAAAAGCGGTCGAGGCGGACGAGATCGAGGTCTACACGACCCGGCCCGACACCCTGTTCGGTGCGAAGTTCATTGGCATAGCCCCCGATCATCCTCTTGCCAGGATGGTTGCCGCGCGAAGCCCCGCGCTGCAGGCCTTCATCGAGGAATGCAAGCGCACCGGCACGGCTCAGGAGAACATCGACAAGGCCGAGAAGCTTGGCTTCGATACCGGCTTGCGCGTCGCGCATCCCTTTGACCCATCATGGACTTTGCCGGTTTACGTCGCCAATTTCATCCTGATGGACTACGGCACGGGCGCGATCTTCGGCTGCCCGGCGCATGACCAGCGCGACCTCGACTTCGTCAACAAGTATGGCCTCGGTAATACCCCGGTCGTCGCCCCCGAAGGCGTCCATCCGGCGAGCTTCGTCATCACCGACACGGCCTATGTCGATGACGGCCGCATGATCAATTCGCGCTTCCTCGACGGTATGACCATTTCGGAGGCGAAAGAAGAGGTTGCCCGTCGGCTGGAGAGCGAAACGCGCGGCAACCGGCCGGTCGGCGCGCGCAAGGTCAATTTCCGTTTGCGGGACTGGGGTATCTCGCGTCAGCGCTATTGGGGCTGCCCGATCCCGGTGATCCACTGCACCGATTGCGGCACGGTGCCCGTGCCCGACGCGAATCTGCCGGTTGAGCTGCCAGACGACGTGTCCTTCGACAAGCCCGGCAATCCGCTCGATCATCATCCGAGCTGGAAGCACGTCGCCTGCCCGCACTGCGGCAAGGACGCCCGGCGCGAGACGGACACGATGGACACCTTCGTCGATTCGTCCTGGTACTTCGCCCGCTTCACCGATCCGTGGCGGACGCAAAGCCCGACCGACCGCCAGGTCGTCGACCGCTTCCTGCCCATCGATCAATATATCGGCGGTGTCGAGCACGCGATCCTGCACCTGCTCTATTCGCGCTTCTTCACCCGCGCCATGAAGGCGACCGGCCATGCCGGGCTGGACGAACCGTTCGCGGGCATGTTCACGCAAGGCATGGTCGTCCACGAAACCTATCGCGATGCTCACGGCGCGTGGGTCGAACCCGGCGATGTCCGCATCGAGGGGATAGGCCCCGATCGCAAGGGCTTCCACGTCGATACCGGCACTCCGATCGAGATCGGCGCGATCGAGAAGATGTCGAAGTCGAAGAAGAACGTCGTCGATCCCGACGACATCATCGCGTCCTACGGCGCCGACACCGCCCGCTGGTTCATGCTCTCGGATTCGCCGCCGGACCGAGATGTGATCTGGACCGATGAGGGCGTGCAAGGCGCCGCGCGCTTCGTTCAGCGTCTCTGGCGACTGTTGAGCGAGATCGCCGAGCGGACCGGCAACACGGCCGCGCAGCCAGCCAGCATCGGCGAGCCCGCAGAGACGCTGCGCAAGGCCAGCCATCGCGCGCTGGATGCCGTCGGCAACGACATCGAGCGCCTCGGCTTCAACCGCTGCATCGCCCATGTCTACACGGCGCTCGCCCCCGACGTCGCCTTCGCGCTGCATGAAGCCGGCGTGATCGCCACGCAACTCGTGGCGCCGATGATGCCGCATCTGGCCGAGGAGTGCTGGCATGCGCTCGGCCAGCCGGGCCTCGTCGGCGAGGCCGCCTGGCCCGACGCCGATGCCGCGCTGCTCAAGGACGACAGCATCGTGCTGCCCGTCCAGGTCAACGGCAAGAAGCGCGCGGAGGTGACGGTGCCTGCCGATGCGGATACGGTTGCGGTCGAAGCCCTGGTGCGGGCATCCGAGGCCGTCACCAAGGCGCTTGACGGCCGCGAGATCCGGAAGATCATCGTCGTGCCCGGGAGAATCGTGAATGTCGTCGTCTGAAGCCGGAAACCGCGATGTCGCCTCCCCGAGCCGCCGTGCGATGCTGTTGGCCGTCATGGGGATGGCGGCGCTGACGGGCGGGTGCCTGCAGCCACTCTATGCGGAGAACACCGCCAGCGTGACCGGCGGAAGCATCAAGAACGCGTTGAAAGAGGTCGAAGTTCCCGAGATCAAGGGGTTGGTCGGCCATTATCTGCGCAACGAACTCGTCTTCGAACTCGACGGCGGCGGCGAGCCCGATCGCACCAAGCGGCTGAAGTTCGACGCCCGGATCGCGGAGTCGCTGGAGGTCGTGACCGTCGATTACGCAAACGGCCGCGCGGACTCCGCGATCTTGGTTGCGACGGCATTCTGGACCTTGACCGAAATCGGCTCCGGCAAAGTCGTCTCCAAGGGGACCAGCATGGTTCGCGCACCCTATGAGCGCTCGTCGCAGCGCTTTGCGACCGTGCGAGCGGCCCGGGATGCGCAGATCCGCGCCGCGAAAAATCTGGCGACGCTGATTCGCGGACAGATGGCCGCCGATCTCGTCGCAGGCTGAGCGGGTCGGGCACGCGTCGTGGTCGCCATCAAGGCGCATGAGGCCGACCGGGCCCTGGCGAGGCTCGACGCAGCTCATCGCCTCGTCCTGATTTACGGGCCCGATGCCGGCCTTGTCTCGGAACGTGCGGCGGCGCTTGCGCGCGCGCATGTCGACGACGCCACCGACGCCTTCCAGCTCGTCCGGATGAGCGGTGACGACATCGCCTCGGATCCCCTCAAGCTCGTCGATGAGGCCAATACCATCGGCCTGTTCGGCGGCCGGCGGGCTATTCGCGTCTCACCGACATCGAAGCCCCTGCTGGCGGCCGTCGAGCCCCTGCTGACGACCCCCTCGAAGGACGCCATCGTCATCGTCGAGGCCGGCGATCTCCAGCGCAGCAACCCCCTGCGAACCGCCTGCGAGCGCGCGCGGACAGCTCTTGCCGTGCCTTGCTACGGCGACGCGGCCCGCGACCTTGTCGGCATCATCGATGACATGGTGCGTGCGGAGGGCAAAACGATCGACCGCACGAGCCGCGACCATCTGGCCGGGCTCCTGGGCGGCGATCGACAAACCTCGCGCCGCGAAGTCGAAAAGCTGCTGCTATATGTCGGAGCCGAAACAGCGGTCACCGAGGCCCATATCGAGGCGGTCGTCGGGGACACGGCCCAGCGTGAACAGGCGATGCTGATCGATGCCGTGTTCTCGGGCAAGCTGCCCACTCTCGACCTTGCCCAAGCCAAGCTCGCGGGCGAGGGGCTCGACCCCGGCGTCATGCTTGGCGCCGTTCTGCGCCACGCCCTGACCCTGCTGAAGGCACGCCAGGGCGTCGATGCCGGTCGCAGCGCCCGCGACATGGTGGCCGCGATGCGCCTGCCCTATCCGCGCATCGCCGCGACCGAGGTCGCCCTGTCGAACTGGACGACGGCCAAGCTGATGGAAGCTGTGACTCTGCTTGGCACCGCCACGCTGGCGGCGCGTCGCGACGGCGATATCGGCAGGGCGGGTGCCACGCGCGCACTCTGGACGCTTGCAAGGCTCGGACGACCGGCCGGACGCGGCCAGTAGCAGCATCAGTCCTTCAGCCGCCGGCACAATGCGTCGAGCTGTTCGAGGGTCTTGTAGCTGATCTTCATCTCGCCGCCGCCGCTGGCGCGGTGCGCGATCGACACGGAGAGCCCGAGCGCCTCCTCCAGAGCCTTCTCGACAGCGCGGGTATCGGGATCCTTCTCGATCTTCGGCTTGGTCGAAACGCTCTTTGTCTCGCCACGCGATTCGTCCTGAACGATCCGCTCGATATCACGGACGCTGAGGCCCTCGTCGATGATCTTCCGAGCCATCAGTTCCGGATCCGAAACGGACAGCAGGGAACGGGCATGGCCGGCCGAAACGGTACCATCGCTCACCATCTGGCGAACCGACTCGGGCAGCTTCGACAGGCGCAGCGTGTTGGCGACGTGACTGCGGCTCTTGCCGATAACGCGCGCGAGGTCGTTCTGCGTATAATTGAACTCGGCGATCAGCCGCTCATAGCCTGCGGCCTCCTCGATCGCGTTGAGATCGGCGCGCTGGACGTTCTCGACGATCGCGATCTCGAGCGCTTCGCGATCATCCGCCTCGACGAGGATCACCGGGACGTCATGCAAACCGGCGCGCTGCGCCGCCCGCCAGCGTCGCTCGCCGGCAATGATCTCATAGGCATCGAGCATGCCGGCGATCGCTCGCACGATGATCGGCTGCAGGATGCCGCGCTCGCGAACCGAGGCCGTCAGCTCCTCGAGATCCACCTCGACGAAGTTGCGCCGCGGATTGCGTGCGCTCGGACGAAGAAACTCCACCGGCACGCGCCGCTGTCCCCGAGCCCGCTCAAGCGCGCCGATTTCATCGCCGACGTCGCCGATCAGCGCCGCCAGACCGCGGCCCAGGCGTGAACGCCCCTGTTCTTCGGCCATTGCCATCCTCGTCAATCCCTACGCAAATCGGTTCAGGCAGCGGCGCGCAAGGCGCGCTCGCGCCGGATCACCTCGGACGCCAGTCTCAGATAGGCCTGCGAACCCGAGCAGCGCAGGTCATAAAGCAGCGCCGGCTTGCCATAGGACGGCGCCTCTGAGATGCGGACATTGCGCGGGATCACCGTGTCATAGACCTTGTCGCCTAGAAATTCGCGCACGTCGGCCATGACTTGGCCCGACAGATTGTTGCGTGGGTCGTACATCGTCAGCACGACGCCCTGGATGATCAGACGCGGATTGAGGCCGGCACGCACCTGCTCGACCGTCTTGAGCAGCTGGCTGAGCCCCTCGAGAGCAAAGAACTCGCATTGTAGTGGCACCAGCACGGCATCGGAAGCCGTCATGGCATTGATCGTGATCAGGCTCAGCGAAGGCGGGCAATCGATCAGGACATAGGTCAGGCCAGAGCAGCGCTGGTCATAGACCAGTTCGTCGATGGCGTTCTTCAGGCGATGGGCCCTGTCCTTCGACGAGGCGATTTCCAGTTCGACCCCGAGAAGATCGAGCGTCGATGGCGCCAGGAACAGCCCCGGGACTGCGGTCTCCTGCATCGCCTGGCCAAGACCGACATCGCCGCAGAGCACGTCATAGGTCGAGGATTTGCGGCTCTTGCGATCGACACCGAGCCCGGTCGAGGCGTTTCCCTGCGGATCGAGATCGATGATCAAGACCTTTTCGCCGATCGCGGCCAGCGCGGTACCAAGGTTGATCGCGGTCGTCGTCTTGCCGACGCCCCCCTTCTGATTCGCGAGCGCCAGCACGCGCGGGCGGCGCGGCAGGGGAATAGGCGTGAGGTCGGTCATTGATCGGCTCGTTTCTCGGCCGCGCGGACCATCAGGATCCGGGCGGCGCCATCCGTGACGGAGGAAACCGTTGATGCCTGAATCTTCCAATATCTGGACGAGTCCGTCAATTCCGCATCTAGATGTTGTCCCTTGGGAAAGAGTCCGAGCGTCCCGGTTCTCAACAGCTCTTTGCACCAGTCGAGGAGCTGAGGCAGCGGCGCCAGCGCCCGGGCTGTGACTACATCGACCCGACCTGGGAAATCGCCGATCACATCGTCGATTCGCGCAGCATGAACGGTGACAGGCGCACCGGTCAAACGCGCCGCATGCCGAAGAAAAGCGCATTTCCGGCTGTTGCTCTCGACCAGGTGAATATGTCCTCCTGTTCGCTCCGCCAGGCAGATGCCGATCACCAGTCCCGGAAATCCACCACCCGAACCGAGATCGAGCCATCTCGTCGCCTCGGGCGCCAGGCCGAACAGCTGGAGCGAATCGGAGATATGGCGTGTCCAGACCTCTGCCAGAGTCGCCGTGGATACGAGATTCTTCGCTGCCTGCCAGCGTGCGAGTTCTGCCACGAGCAGCGCCAGGCGCTCCTCTGTTTCACGTGAAACAGGCGTCAAGCGCAAAGCGCGCGCGCGATCGGAATTATCAACAGTCACGAATCAGGCCGCCCGCTCGGCGACACGGCTGCGACGGCCTCGCCGCGCATGGGCTGCCAGCAACGTCAGGGCCGCCGGCGTCATGCCCTCGATGCGTCCCGCCTGCGCCAGATCGGCCGGCCTCTCGCTGGCAAGCTTGGCCTTGAGCTCGTTCGACAGGCCCGAGATGCTGTCGAGATCGAGATCCTCGGGCACCTTCAGTGCCTGATCGCGTTGATAGGCCGCAATTTCCGCCGATTGCCGGTCGAGATAGACAGCGTAGACGGCGTCGGCCGTGACGCGGGCCGTGACGGCGGGGGGATAAGTCGCGAGCTCGGGCCAGATCCTCGCTAGCCGCTCGAAGCCGACATCCGGATAAGACAGGATCTGATAGGCGCTGCGACGCGCACCATCCCGATTGAGCTGGATCCCGACGGTATCGGCCTGCTGCGGCGTGAGCCAGAGATTTTGAAGCCGTGCGCGCAGGCTCTCGATCGCAACATTGCGAGCCGCATAGGCTTCCTGGCGCATCGATCCGACGATCCCAAGCGCCGATCCCAACGCTGTCAGCCGCTCATCGGCATTGTCCACACGCAAGGAAAGCCGAAATTCCGCCCGCGACGTGAACATTCGATACGGCTCCGTAACGCCTCGCGTCACGAGGTCGTCGACCATCACCCCAATATAGGACGACGTGCGCTCGAACACGACCGGCTCGGCTCCGCTTGCGCGGCGTGCCGCATTGAGCCCGGCAAACAATCCCTGTGCGCCCGCTTCCTCATAGCCCGTCGTGCCATTGATCTGCCCGGCCAGGAACAGCCCGGCGACGGCGCGAGTCTCCAGCGTATTCCGCAGCGACCGTGGATCGACGAAATCATACTCGATCGCATAGCCCGGTCGCAGCATCACGGCGCGCTCCAGACCGGGAATGGTCTTGAGCAACCCAATCTGCACGTCCTCCGGCAGAGAGGTCGAGATTCCGTTGGGATAGACGGTCGGATCGTCCAGCCCCTCGGGCTCAAGAAAGATCTGGTGGCCGTCGCGATCGCCAAAACGGCCGACCTTGTCCTCGATCGACGGGCAATAGCGTGGGCCGCGCCCTTCGATCTGGCCGGAGAACATCGGCGCGCGATGCAGATTGGCGCGGATCAGGTCATGGCTCGCCAGCGTCGTGCGCGTGATGCCGCAGGAAATCTGCGGCGTCGTGATCGCCTCCGTCAGTGCCGAAAACGGCTCCGGCGGATCGTCGCCGGCCTGCATCTCCAGCGCGGCCCAATCGATCGTGCGGCCATCCAGGCGTGGCGGCGTACCGGTTTTCAGCCGCCCCAAAGGAAAGCCGTGGCGCTCCAGCGTGACCGAAAGTCCAAGGGATGGCGCTTCATCGGCCCGGCCTGCCGGGATCTTGGCCTCGCCGATATGGATCAGCCCCCGCAGGAAGGTGCCCGTCGTCAGCACGACCGTTCCGGTAGCGAATCGACGGCCATCGGCCAGCAGCACCGCCGCGACACGGCCGTCCTCAATGTCGAGATCGAAGACCTCTCCGGCGATGATCGACAGATTGGCCTGTTCGGCGAGCAGATCCTGCACCGCCTGGCGGTAGAGCTTGCGATCGGCCTGGGCCCTCGGGCCGCGCACTGCGGGACCCTTGCGGCGGTTGAGCATCCTGAACTGAATGCCGGCCCTGTCGGCCGCCCGGGCCATCAAACCGTCGAGCGCATCGATTTCCCGAACAAGATGGCCCTTGCCGAGCCCGCCTATCGCCGGATTGCACGACATGACGCCGATCGTATCGACGCGGTGCGTCACCAGCGCCGTGCGTGCTCCGAACCGTGCCGCCGCCGCGGCAGCCTCGACGCCAGCATGGCCGCCACCGACGACGATGACGTCGTAACGCGCTTCGACAGGATCATGAGACATGGCTGATCGCTATCGAAGCCGCTCCTGCCGGTCAATGATTATTGGATTCCACAGCGTTTGTGCGGCTTGCGCTGTCAAGCGCGTGGTCACTTGCCGATGCAGAACCCGGAGAAGAGCTGATCCAGCACGTCCTCGACATCGATACGCCCGACCAGCCGCTCGAGCGCCAGGACGGCGAGGCGGATATCTTCAGCCAGAAGCTCGGCCTGGCCATGTCGGCTGTCGATGGCGCGCTCCAGCGCGACGATGGCCTGGGTAACGGAAAGGCGATGCCGTTCGCGCGTCAGTAAAGCCGGCTCCGCCTGGGTGAGAGCCGAAAGCCGCGCGACGATCGCGCCGAGCAGCGCTTCCAGGCCAGCACCGGTCATGACCGAGATCGCAAGTTCGTCGGACAACACCTGCCCGGGGAGATCGGCCTTGGTCGCGATAACGAACGAACGGGCGTCGTGATGAATTCGGTCCGGTTCCGAATCGATCGCGCGCAGGCTCAAGACGAGATCGGCCCGCTCCATCAGGGCCCGCGCACGCCGCACGCCTTCCGATTCGACGGGATCGACACTGTCGCGCAGGCCCGCCGTATCGACGAGAAGGACGGGCAACCCCGCCAGATCGAGCCGAATCTCGATGGCATCGCGCGTGGTACCGGCCACGGGGGAGACGATAGCGACGTCGCGACGGGCCAGCGCATTCAGAAGGCTCGACTTGCCGGCATTGGGCGGCCCGGCCAGCACGACGACAAAACCCTCGCGAACGCGCTCGCCCATGTCGAAGCTGCCGAGCGCTGCACGCAGCTGCTGCAGGACATGCGCCACCCCAGCCAGGGCGTGCTCCACCAGGGGGCCAGCGACATCTCCTTCATCGGAGAAGTCGATCTCGGCGGCCAGGAGCGCCATGGCTTCGATCAGACACAGGCGCCAGCGATCCGCCATCTCGCCAAGCACGCCCTCCATCTGGCGCAGGGCCTGGCGACGCTGCCATTCCGTCTCCGAATCGATCAGGTCGGCCAAGCCCTCGACGGCTGCGAGGTCGAGCTTGCCGGCCTCGAAGGCCCGGCGCGTGAACTCGCCGGCCTCCGCCAGCCGCAGGCCGGGCAAGGCACAGAGAACCGCGAGCAGCCGTGCCAGCACCGCGCGGGAGCCATGGATGTGAAACTCGGCGACGTCCTCCCCCGTGAAGCTTGCAGGCGCGGGGAAATACAGGACGAGGGCGCTGTCGATGATCTCGCCCGTGCCGTCACGAAGCCGGCGCAGAACGGCCTGGCGCGGTGGCGGAAGAAACCCAGCGATCGTTTCGAGAACGAATCGGACCCGCGGCCCCGAGACCCGGACGACCGCGACACCTGCACGGCCGGTGCCCGATGACAACGCCACGATCGTGGGGTAGCTGTCAGGCTCGCTCATACACCCGAAACTCGCCCTGTCACGGACCCGAATCGAACGGCTGACATCAGAGCGTCAAGACTTTGCCTGACGCGCTCCGATGCGGGCTCGATATGGACCTCCGGCCCAATCCGATCAGGTATTCATCGAGTCGAAGAAGTCGGCGTTCTGCTTGGTCTGGCGAAGCTTGTCCATCAGGAACTCGATTGCGTCCTGCGGTCCCATCGGGTTCAAGATGCGGCGCAGCACATAGGTCTTGGCCAGCACATCCTTCGGCGTGATGAGCTCTTCCTTGCGGGTGCCGGATTTGAGAATGTCGATCGCGGGGAAAATGCGCTTGTCGGAGACCTTGCGGTCCAGGATGATTTCCGAATTGCCGGTGCCCTTGAACTCCTCGAAGATCACCTCGTCCATGCGCGAGCCGGTATCGATCAGCGCGGTCGCGACGATCGTCAGCGAACCGCCTTCCTCGATATTGCGGGCCGCGCCGAAGAAGCGCTTCGGCCGCTGCAGCGCATTGGCGTCGACACCGCCGGTCAGCACCTTGCCCGAGGACGGGACGACGGTGTTGTAGGCCCGGCCGAGGCGGGTGATCGAATCGAGCAGGATGACGACGTCGCGGCCATGCTCGACCAGGCGCTTGGCCTTTTCGATCACCATCTCCGCGACCTGAACGTGGCGGGTGGCCGGCTCGTCGAAGGTCGAGGACACGACCTCGCCCTTCACCGAACGCTGCATGTCCGTGACCTCCTCGGGCCGCTCGTCGATCAGCAGCACGATGAGATAGCATTCGGGGTGGTTGGTGGTGATCGACTGGGCGATGTTCTGCAGCAGCACGGTCTTGCCGGTGCGCGGCGGAGCCACGATCAAAGCGCGCTGGCCCTTGCCGATCGGTGCGACGATGTCGATGACGCGGGCCGAAAAATCCTTCTTGGCGGGCTCGGCGACTTCCAGGCGCAGGCGCTCATCGGGATAGAGCGGTGTCAGATTGTCGAAATTGATCTTGTGCTTGATCTTTTCGGGGTCTTCGAAATTGATCGTGCTGACCTTGAGCAGCGCGAAATAGCGCTCGCCATCCTTGGGACCCCGGATCGGACCCTCGACGGTGTCGCCGGTGCGCAGGCCGAACTTCCTAATCTGTGTCGGCGAGACATAGATGTCGTCGGGGCCGGGCAGGTAGTTGGAATCGGGCGAGCGCAGGAAGCCGAAGCCGTCGGGAAGCACCTCGACCACGCCCTCGCCGAGGATCTCGGTTTCCTTGGCCGCGAGCTGCTTGAGGATCGCGAACATCAGCTCCTGCTTGCGCATCGTGCTGGCGTTCTCGACATCGAGCCCCTCGGAAAAAGCGAGCAGCTCGGTCGGAGACTTGACCTTGAGGTCTTGGAGTTTGATTTCCCGCATGGGGCACCCGGATCGTAAACGTCCCGGCGCAAGCGGCGGGACCAGGACGGTAATGGAATGATCGACAGGCCCGGAACGACGGCGCGGAGGTTGCGCGCCACGAGCGGCTGCTACGGCAGCCGGCTCACGAACCATCGACAACAGGGAGAGCGCTGGAGAAGCGCACGCTCCTGATAACCTTAAATCTCGTCCTGCTCAAGCGGGAAACGACAGAACGTCAGAACGGCTTCACGATCACCAGAATGACGATCCCGACCATCAGCACGGCGGGCACCTCGTTGATAATCCGGTAGAAGCGCGCCGACTTCGTATTCCGGTCATGGGCGAAGTCGCGAACGCGACCGACGAGGTAGCCATGGACTCCGGACAGGAGCACCACCAGCAGGATCTTGCCGTGCAGCCAGCCGCCCTTGAAGCCGAAAGCGGCCCAGGCGAGGTAGAGCCCCAGCACCCAGGTCACGATCATGGCGGGGTTGATGATGCCCTTCAGCAGCCGGCGCTCCATGATCTTGAAGGTTTCCGACTGAACCGAACCGACGGCCGATTCGACGTGGTAAACCATCAGCCGTGGCAGATAGAGCATGCCGGCCATCCACGCGATCACCGCCATCACATGGACGGCCTTGATCCACTCATACATCGCGCTTGCGCTCCATCTCGCCCGCCACTTCCTTACCTCCGAACCGCAGCGAGCAGGCGTTCGACATGCGCGATGGGCGTGTCCGGCAGGATACCGTGTCCCAGATTGAAGACAAAGGGACCGCCGCCGAATGCCGCACGCACGGCCTCGACTTCGCGCTCCAGTTCCGGCCCGCCGGCCCGCAGCACCAGCGGGTCTAGATTGCCCTGCACAGGCACGAGCGACTGAATTTCGTCGCGCGCGAAAGTCCGGTCGATGTCCGTTTCAAGTCCGACCACATCGACCCCCGTCGCCCCGACATAATGCGGGATGAGCCGGCCTGCCCCTCGCGGGAAGCCGATGATGGGAATCCGAGGGTGGCGGGCCCTCACCCCCTCGACGAGACGCTGGGTCGGCTCCACGCACCAGCGTTCGAAATCATCCGCTCCCAGCGAGCCGGCCCAGCTGTCGAAAATCTGGACGGCATCGACCCCCGCTTCGATCTGAGCGCAGAGATAATCGATCGAAGCGGCGACGATCCGGTCGATGATCATCTGGAACAGCACGCGGTTGCTGGTGAACAGCGCCTTGGCTGGTCCCTGATCGGACGTGCCGCGACCGGCGACCATATAGGTCGCCACAGTCCATGGCGCCCCGCAGAAGCCGATGAGGGCCGTCTCCCGGGGAAGGGACGCCCTGACCAGTCGAACCGTCTCGATGATCGGTGCCAGGATATGCGCGTCGGCCTGCCCGTCAATCTCGCCAAGCCTGGCCATATCCCCGACGGGCTCGAGACGCGGACCCTCACCCTCGACGAACCAGAGTTTCTGACCAAGCGCCTGCGGCACGACCAGGATGTCCGAGAAGAGGATCGCGGCATCGAAACCAAAACGACGGATCGGCTGCAAGGTGACCTCGGCAGCCATCTCGGGATTGTAGCACAGCGACAGGAAGCTGCCGGCCTTTGCGCGAAGTGCACGATACTCCGGCAGATAACGCCCAGCCTGGCGCATCATCCAGATCGGAGGCGTTGCCAGGGTCTCTCCGGACAGAGCTCGGAGAAATACCGATTCGGGCTGCGTCGGAGGGCTCATAGGTCATCCATTTAGGGTCTCTCTTAAAATAAGATTCTAAGAGAGAGATTCTTCTTCTTTGACTCTTGGAGGGGGGCAAATAGCCCGGCGCAGGATTGTCCACAACCCATCCACAGGTGAGGTGCGCTCGCGGCTGCGTTCACGACAAGGCGTTACGAGACGTTAACGGATTATTAACCCATCGGAATCCGGCCCTGGCAAACGGCTGCCAAAATGATTCACGTGAAACACTCTGTCGTCACCCCACAGGCAGCGGCCTGTTGACGAAATGTTAAGGTTATACACGGGCGCCGCCCTGGCCCGCTTCGAATGGTCCTTTGTCCACACTCCTCCCCAGCCCGCCCGGCGAGGCAGCCGCCTCGATATGCGGGGCTGAAACGGGCAAACCTGCCTTAATCCTTTGCCCACTGAATTTGCTTTGCGCGCCCGCCGGGCTAGAGGTGGCGGACACCACATCGACCCGGGAGCCACCGTGGCCCGCAACTACTTCCACCTCCACCTCGTCTCCGACGCGACCGGCGAGACCCTGATCGCGGTCAGCCGCGCTGCCGCCGCGCAATACGAGACCGTCTCGGCCATCGAGCATGTCTATCCGCTGGTGCGCTCGGAGGCGCAGCTCGCGCGCGTGCTGGCGGAGATCGAGGCCTCGCCCGGCGTCGTGCTCTACACGCTGGTGGAGCCCGAATGGTCGGCGAGGTTGGAGGCCTTCTGTCGCGAGCTCGGCTGCCCCTGCCTGTCGGTGCTGCAGCCGGTGCTTTCGCTGTTCCAGTCCTATCTCGGCCAGGCTTCAGCGCCGAAGCCGGGCGCTCAGCACGTGTTGAACGCGGAATATTTCCGCCGCATCGACGCGATGAACTACACATTGCTGCATGATGACGGCCAGCTCGGCGGCGATCTCGAAAGCGCCGACATCATCCTCGTCGGCATCAGCCGGACCTCGAAGACGCCGACCTCGATCTATCTTGCCAATCGCGGCATCAAGACGGCCAACATCCCGCTGGTGCCGAACGTACCGCTGCCGGCCGAACTCGAACATATCCGGAAGCCGCTGATCGTCGGCCTCGTGGCAAGCCCCGACCGCATCGTGCAGATCCGCCAGAACCGGTTGCTCTCGATGAAGGCCGATGACGAGACGCCCTATGTCGATCCGACATCCGTCGCCGACGAGGTTGCGCAGTCGCGCAGGCTCTGCGCCCGCAAGGGCTGGCCGGTGATCGATGTCACGCGACGTTCGATCGAGGAGACGGCGGCCTCGATCCTCGATCTGCTACGCGACCACCGCATGAAGTTCATTGCGACATGAGCGACGGATCGATGCTCTGGCTGGCCGCGCAACCGCTTCTGCTGGCCTCGGGCAGCACAACCCGGCGCGACATGCTGCAGGCTGCCGGCATTCCCGTCGAGATCGTCAGGCCGAATATCGATGAGCGCGCCGTCGAAGCACCTCTCGTCGGCGAAGGCTCGCCGGCTGATGCGGTGGCTGCCGCACTCGCCTGCGCCAAGGCGCTTGCTGTCTCGCAGGCCTATCCCGGGCGTCTCGTGCTGGGCGCCGACCAAACCCTCACCTGCGAGGGCAAAGCCTTCCACAAGCCGGCGACGCTGGCTGAGGCGGCCGATCAAATCGCCGCGCTGGCCGGACGGACGCATGAGCTGCACAGCGCCTTCGTCCTGGCGCAGGACGGCGNGATCATGCGCGATCTCTCGCCGGGCTTCATCCTGCGCTATCTCGATCAGGTCGGTTCCGCCGCTCTTTCGAGCGTCGGCGGCTACCAGATAGAGGGCCCGGGCGCCCAGCTTTTCGAGCAGATCGACGGCGATCATTTCACCATTCTCGGCCTCCCGCTTCTCGGCGTCCTCGCCGCGCTGCGCGATCTCGGCCAGCTCGCTCGCTAATTCGGATATACTCTCCATGCCTCCCCTCTGCTTCGTCATCGGCCACCCCGTCGCTCATTCCCGCTCGCCGCTGATCCATGGCAGCTGGCTCTCCGAACATGGGCTCGACGGCTCCTATGAGCAGGTCGATGTCGCACCTGCCGATCTGCCGGCCTTCGTCGAGCGCCTGCGTGCTGGCGCCTTCGCCGGCGGCAACGTCACGGTGCCGCACAAAGAAGCGATGCTGCCGCTGATCGACGAGATCAGCGATGCCGCGCGCGCTGTCGGAGCGGTCAACACGATCTGGCGCGAGGGTGACCGCATCCACGGCGACAACACCGACGTGTCCGGATTCCTGGACCATCTCGACGCCTCTGCTCCTGGCTGGAACCAACGTGTCGGCACGGCCCTGGTGCTGGGAGCAGGCGGCGCGGCGCGCGGCATCGCCTTCGGGCTCAAGGCCCGTGGTATGAGCCGCATCCTCCTCGTCAACCGCAGCCGCGCCCGCGCCGACGAACTCGCGGCAGCGCTCGGCGTTCCTGTGCAAGCGGCCGATTGGGACGAGCAAGCCGGCCTCGTGGCGACCGCCGATCTGATCGTCAACACCACGGCGCTGGGCATGCACGGTCAGCCGCCGCTCGATCTCGACCTTGCGGGCTTGCGCGTCGGAACCATCGTCGACGACATCGTCTATGTGCCGCTGAAGACGCCCCTGCTTCTGGAGGCGGAACGCCGTGGCGGCATCGCGGTCGACGGGCTCGGCATGCTCCTGCATCAGGCGGTGCCGGGCTTCGCCCGATGGTTCGGAGTGACGCCGACGGTGACGCCGACGCTGCGCGCCCTGATCGAAGCCGATATCCTCGGGAGCTGATTCGGCAGGGCATATGGGAGGGGGCGAACCATGGTCGAGCTGACAACCGCCTGCACCCGGGCCTTTATGCGATGACCTTCATCCTCGGCCTCACCGGTTCGATCGGCATGGGCAAATCCACAACGTCCGGCCTGTTCCGCGAACGCGGGATTCCGGTGCATGACGCCGACGCCGCGGTCCACGCGCTCTATCGGGGCCGTGCCGTCGCGCCGATCGGCGCGGCCTTTCCAGGGGTTGTCCGCGACGGCGTTGTCGATCGGCAGGCACTGTCGGCCGCCGTGCTCGGTCAGCCTGAGGCCCTGCGCCGGCTGGAGGTCATCATCCACCCGCTGGTGCGCGAGGAAGAGGAAGCCTTTCTGCGCCGCAGCCGCGAGACGGGCGCCGGGCTCGCCGTCCTCGACGTGCCGCTGCTATTGGAGACGGGGGGGGAAGGTCGCTGTGACGCGATCCTCGTCGTGAGCGCGCCGGCCGAAATCCAGCGTCAACGCGTCCTCGCGCGTCCCGGCATGACGCAGGAAAAGCTTGCGGCGATCCTGGCCCGGCAGATGCCGGACGCCCAGAAGCGCCAGCGGGCCCATTTCATTGTGGACACGGCACGCGGCGTGCTGGCTGCGCGACGGCAGGTCGGCTCTATCCTGAACGTGCTCGCCGGCCGGCCTGGCCGGGGCGGGCAGGAGCGGACAAGCAGCCATGCGTGAGATCGTTCTCGATACCGAGACCACGGGCGTCGAAGCCAATGGCGGCGACCGCATCGTCGAGATCGGCTGCGTCGAGTTGCTCAACCATTGTCCGACCGGCCGCAGCTTCCATTGCTACATCAATCCAGAGCGGCCGATGTCGGAGGGCGCCTTCAAGGTCCACGGCCTGTCGGATGCCTTCCTGGCGCCGCAGCCGGTCTTCGCGGCGGTCGCCGACGAGTTCCTCGGCTTCGTCGAGGGCGCGCGGCTGGTGATCCACAACGCCGCCTTCGACGTCGGCTTCCTCAACATGGAGCTGAAGCGCGTCGGGCGCGGGCCGATCGAGCCCTCGCTCGTCGTCGACACGCTCTCGATGGCGCGCCGCAAGCACCCCGGCGCCTCGAACAGTCTCGATGCCCTGTGCACGCGCTACGGCATCGACAACAGCCGCCGCACCCGGCATGGCGCATTGCTCGACGCCGAGATCCTCGCCGAGGTCTATATCGAGCTGATCGGCGGCAAACAGGCCTCGCTCGTCCTCGGGGCGGCCGAAGTCGGCCGTAGCGGTCTGGCTGGCATCGCCGTGGAGCGCCCGCAGCGGCAGCGGCCCCTGGCGCCGCGCCTCGACGAGGCGGCGCTCTTGGCCCATGAGACCTTCATCCGCTCGCTGGGAAAGACCCAGCTCTGGCGCGGCTATCTCGGGATTGTCGAGGACGCCTGACGCGGCGGCCGGCTCAGTCGCCTTTGCGCTTCACCGCCCGGCGTGACAGCATGTTCAAGCCTTCGACCAGCGCCGAGAAGGCCATCGCGGCATAGATGTAACCCTTGGGCACCTCTGCGCCGAAGCCTTCGCCGATGAGCGTGCCGCCGATCATCAGCAGGAATCCCAGCGCCAGCATGACGATGGTCGGATTGTCCTCGATGAATTTGGCCAGCGGATCAGCCGCGAGCAGCATCACCAGAACCGCGAAGACAACTGCGATGACCATGACAGGGATATGATTCGTCATGCCGACGGCGGTGATGATCGAATCGATCGAGAACACCAGGTCGAGCAGCAGAATCTGAGCGATGACGCCGCCAAAGGTGACGGCGACGGCGCGGCCGGTATCGGCCGTCTCGGCATGCTGCTGAGTATCGACTTTGTGATGGATTTCGACCGTCGCCTTCCAGACCAGGAAGAGGCCACCCGCGATCAAAATCAGATCGCGCCAGGAGAAGGCCTTGCCGAACACGGAAAAGAGCGGAGCCGTGAGCTGGACGATGAAGGCGACAGTACCCAGCAGGGCCAGCCGCAGGATCAGCGCCAGTCCGATGCCGATCTTGCGACCGCGTGAGCGCTGGTGCTCGGGCAGCTTGTTGGTCAGGATGGAGATGAAGATCAGATTGTCGATGCCGAGGACGACTTCCATGGCGATCAAGGCGCCTAGCGCGACCCAGACTGCGGGGTCGGCGGCGAGCGTCATGAGATAGTCCATTGGTCCTCCGGCATGATGAAACTAGCGGGCGGCCATGGGCCGTCCGCTAGTAGCTATCTAGTCGAGATGGAGAGCGCGTGCGACCACTGCAAGGGAAACGCGCAGCGAATGCGTCAGGTACAGCGCATAAAAAAGGGCCCCGAAGGGCCCTTTCGTCGTCTGGTCCGTCGCGGCCGGCTCAGGCCTGGAGCGAGCCCTGCTGTCCCTGAAGCTCCTGCATCCGCTGCTGGAACAGCGCTGCGAAGTCGATCGGCGGAACATAGAAGGGCGGGAAACCGCCATTCTGCACCGCCTCGGCGATGATCTGCCGGGCGAAGGGAAAGAGCAGCCGGGCGCAGTCGATCACCAGGACGGGATGGATATGCTCCTCGGGCACGTTGAGCAGGCGGAATACGCCGCCATAGCTCAGGTCGAAGGCAAACAGCGTCTCGTTGTCGAGCTCGGCCTTGCCCTCGAGGCGAAGCACGGTCTCGTAATCGCTGTCGCCCAGCGCGTTGCTCGAAACATTGACCTGCAGCGACATCTGCGGGCCCTGCTGCGCCTGCTGCTGGCCGAGACCACGAGGCGCCTTCGGGTTCTCGAAGGAGAAATCCTTGGTGTACTGGATCAGGGCGCTCATGCTCGGCGCAGCGTCTTCGGTGCCGGCACCGTTGCCGTTGGGGAGTTCGTTGGCCATCGGTCCCATCTTGCTTCTGGCAGGCTGTCTCGGGAGTCCGGCACCAAATCCGATGCCTGGGACTGCGCTCCGCTCTCCGGTTGGACGCGGGCGTCGGCTATCACGGACCAAAGCGCCGCACAAGAAGCCGCCTTCACAAGCCGGGGGGTGGATGTTACGAGCCTTGCTTACCATATGACGCATAACAGCGCTCCCTGAGGAGCCGCTGGTCTTTCAACCGCGACTGGAGCCTCGGGTCAGCTTTCGATGCAAAATTCCTTCGACATGACGACTCTGGTCTTCCTGGCTCTGGCCGTTTTCGTCGCCTGGAAGCTGCGTTCCGTTCTCGGCCAGAAGACAGGCAGCGAGCAGCCACCGGTCGACCCCTTCTCCCGTCGGGAAGCACCGCCTGTACGGCCTGACCAAGTGGGTCCGGCCGATGCCAAGCGCGACAACGTCATTCGTCTGCCGGGTGCAGCCAATGATCCGGCTGCGGCCGCGCCGCCGGCCGCCGATCGCTGGAGCGATATCGCCCCGCCGGATTCCCCGATCATCGCCGGTATCGATGCGGTCGTGCGGCAGGAGCCGTCCTTTGATCCGCGGGAATTCCTCGGCGGCGCCAAGTCCGCCTATGAGACGATCGTCACGGCCTTCGCACGCGGCGATCGCAAGATGCTGAAGGGCCTCCTCGCCAAGGAGGTCTATGACGGCTTCGAACAGGCGATCACCGATCGCGAGAAGCGGGGCGAGAAAGCCGAATCCAGCTTCGTCTCGATCGACAAGGCCGAGATCACCGCCGTCGATGTGAAGGGCAAGACGGCGCAGGTCACCATCGCCTTCGTTTCGCAGCTGATCAGCGTCACCCGTGATGCGGCGGGCACCGTCGTCGATGGAAGCGCCGAATCCGTCTCGACGGTCAACGACATCTGGACCTTCTCGCGCCAGCTCGGCAGCCGCGACCCCAACTGGCTGCTGGTCGCCACCGAATCCGCCGCGTGATCCGTGGCGCCGGTCTCGCACTGGCGCTGCTCGCAGCCTGCTGGACGCCGGTGAGCGGCATGGCTGCGTCTTCCCCGCCTTTGCCGCCAGGCGCCAGCGCCGAGCCTCTGACGCCTGCGCAGATCGCGGGCTGGGCGGCTGATGATCATAGCGCTGCCCTCGCCATCTTCGCGCGAGGCTGCCAGACCGAGCCGTCGTTGCGGGCGTCTGTCGCGGTTCCCGCGGCGCTGGCCTCTGTCTGCGAGCAAGCACAGCGCCTCGCGGCCTCTGGGCCGGTCGGGCCGGACGCGGCACGAACATTCTTCGAGCGGCATTTTTCGTTCTGGCGCATCCGCCCGCCGTCTGCTCCGTCCGGCTTCATGACCGGCTATTTCGAGCCCGAATTCGAGGGTTCGCTGACGCGTTCGGACCGCTATCCGACACCGCTCTATGGTCGCCCGCCCGACCTCGTGACGCGGATGCCGGGCGATGACTGGCCGGGCCTGGACGCCTCCCTGTCGGCGGCGCGCCGGACGGCCTCTGGGTTGGAGCCTTTCCATGACCGCAAGGCCATCGAGACGGGCGCGCTCGACGGGCGCAATCTTGAAATCCTCTGGATGCGCGATCCCGTCGATCGCTTCGTTCTGCAGGTGCAGGGCTCGGGCCGCATCCGGCTGCCGGACGGCCAGGTGACGCGGCTGGTCTATTCGGGTCGCAATGGCCACGCCTACACCTCGCTCGGCCGCGTCCTGAGCGAGCGCGAGGGCATTCCGCCCGCGCAGATGACCATGGATAAGCTGATCGGGCGACTGAAGGCCGATTCTAACTTCGCCCGCGACCTGATCCGGCTGAACCGTTCCTTCGTCTTCTTCGCAAGGCGCGACGACCTGCCGCCAGAGTCGGGGCCGATTGGCGGGGCCGGCCTGCCGTTGACACCGCTGCGCAGCATCGCCATCGACCGCACCATCTGGCCCTATGGGCTGCCGGTCTGGATCGATGCGACGCTGCCGAAAGGGGACGGCGGCATGGAGCGGCTGGCCCGTCTGACGATCGCACAGGATACGGG
>QBLV01000065.1:0-2736 GCA_003241815.1 Hyphomicrobiales bacterium
GGCCAAGCCCGCCGCTCCCGCGCCGGCCGCAGCCGCGCCGGCCGTCCCTGCAGCTTCCATTTCGGCCAACGACGCGCCGCTCGGCGTCGCGGCGCTGGGCAACCTGCTGGCAATGGTTGAGGCCAAGACCGGTGGCGCCGCTCAGACTGCCGATTCGGGCTGGGACGACGAGCCCAGCGCTGCCCCCACTTCGAACAAGTCCATAGCGGGCAAGCCCGGCCGCGATGTCGTACTGAAGATCTCACCCGAGAACGACCTGTTCCGCCGCGTGATCGAGCCGCGGGTCGTGTTCGCCTCGCTGCCGGCCGACGACATCGTCTCGATCGCCTGCGATCTGAGCCATGTGCCGTCCCTCGAGACGATCGACGTGTCCGACTGCTGGATGCGCTTCGTCGTGACGATGCGGACCGAGTTGTCGATCGAGGAAATCTACAGCCGCTTCGACTTCACGCTTGCGGCCGAGGAATTCGAGATCGAGGTTCTGGCCGGCGAGCCGGCCAATGACGATGTTCAGGATCCGGCGCCCGTCGCAGTGCCGGTTGCCCCTGCGGCTGCGGCTGCGGCGCCCGAAGTCTCCGGCTCCGTCGCTGCAGACCTTTCGGCGATCCTGGCCAAGCTTGGCCCGGCGCCGGCCATGACATCGTCGCCCGATATCCAGCCGGCTGCTCCCGTCGCGGTCGCAGCTCCGGTTTCCGTCGCCGTCGAGGCTCCGGCGGCTGCCAAGGCTGCCGCCCGCGCACCGGCCCATGACGCTGTCGCCGCGCGCCAGCGCCAGGCCGTCAGCGTGCGTGTCGATCTCGACCGCATCGACAAGCTGATGAACCTCGTCGGCGAGATCGTCATTACCCAGTCCATGCTGGTCGAATGCGTCCGGTCGCTGCCCTACGATGTCCACGCCGCCAAAACCTCCGAGGGCATCCTGACCCTGTCGCGCCAGACCCGCGAACTGCAGGACCACGTCATGGCGGTGCGGGCCCAGCCGGTGAAGGCCGTGTTCCAGCGTATGCCGCGCCTCGTGCGCGAACTGGCGCAGACGCTCGGCAAGGAAGTTCGCCTCGTGCTCGAAGGCGAGAACACCGAGGTGGACAAAACCATCATCGAGGAACTGGCCGACCCGTTGACCCATATGATCCGCAACTCGATGGATCACGGGCTGGAGACGCCGGATGATCGTATTGCCGCCGGCAAGCCACCGGAAGGCGTGATCAAGCTCGTCGCCGAACATCGTGCCGGCCGCATCGTCATCTCCGTCACTGATGACGGGCGCGGCATCGGGCGCGACAGGCTGCTCGCCAAGGCAAAGTCCCGCGGCCTGGTTGGCGCCGATGAAAAGCTTGCCCCCGAGGAGATCGACCAGCTCATCTTCGCGGCCGGTCTCTCCACCGCAGAGGTGGTCAGCGACGTGTCGGGCCGCGGCGTCGGCATGGATGTGGTCCGCCGCAACGTCGAATCGCTGGGCGGTCGCATCAGCGTCGATTCCGAGCCGGGCAGGGGCTGCAAGTTCACGCTGGCCCTGCCGCTGACGCTCGCCGTCCTCGAAGGCATGGTCATCCGCTGCGGCGACGACCGCTACGTCATCCCGATCGCCAGTGTGATCGAGACGCAGCATCTGGCCTCGACGCCGATCGAGCACCTGACCTTCGGCCAGGAAGTGCTGCGCTGGCGCGGCGAGATCACGCCGCTTCACCGCCTCGGTTCGGTGATGGGATCGTCGGGCACGCCCAACGAGAACATCATCATCATCGCCGAGACCGAACGCGGCGACAATGTCGGCATCGCCGTCGATGAGATCGTCGGGCAGCAGCAGGTCGTCGTGAAGAGCCTCGAGGGCAATTACGGCACGGTCCACGGCGCCTCCGCCGCGACCATCCTGGGCGACGGCCTCGTCGCGCTGATCCTCGACGTCGATTCCATGCTGCGCCTCGCCGCGACCGGCGAGCGCCCCCCCGCAACCGAACTTAAACTGGCTGGATGACCATGACCCTGCAACTCGGCGAAAAGCATTTCTCGTCGGCGCAGCCGGAATCGGCGGCGCGCCGGATCGTCACCTTCAAGGTGGGCGACCGGACTTTCGGCATCGATGTCGGTATGGTCCGCGAGATCAAGGGCTGGCAGGCGACGACGCCCCTGCCGCACGCGGCCCCGCATGTGCGCGGCGTGTTGAACCTGCGCGGCGTGATCCTGGCGGTCTACGACCTGCGCACCTCGATCGGGCTCGGCGCCACGGACGCGACCGCAACCCATGTCATCGTCGTCGTCGACATCGAGGACAAGGTCGCCGGCCTGCTGGTGGATTCGGTCTCCGACATCGTCGATGTTCCGGTCAGTGCCGTGCGCCCGGCTCCGGACCTCGAGCGCGACGAACATGGCCTGATCGAGGGCCTCGTGCTGCTCGACACCGACATCGTGGCTCTGCTCGATCTTGCAGCCGTCATCCGTGACGGCGGCGCCGAGACCCCGATGGCGCGGGTTGCCCGCGCAAGCTGAGAGTTTCGCAACGACCAGGGCCCGAGGAGTCGCGTTGGGAAGAGCGCGGGCCAGAAAAAGAAACGACACCATTTATGGGCAGCGTCCTCGGACCCCTCTCGCGTCTCTCGTTCAAGCTGCCGCTGATGCTTGCCGCAACCGCTCTCGTGGCCGGGAGCGTGGCGGGGACCGTTGCCCACCATGCTGCGCTCGGGCGGCTGGATGGGATGTCGTTGCTCGGACTGAGTCTGGCCGGACTCGGTTGCATGG
>QBLV01000065.1:2746-20670 GCA_003241815.1 Hyphomicrobiales bacterium
TTGCATGGGGCTTGTGGCCTGGTTTGCCGCGCGTGGCATCCATCGGCCGATCGCGGCGATGCGCGATGCCGCCGGTCGCCTGGCAGCCGGCGAGAACGCCGACATTCCCGGTCTTGGCCGCGGCGACGAAATCGGCGATCTGGCCCGCGCCCTCAAGACCATCCACGATACCAGCGTCGATGCGGCTCGCATCCGGGCGGCGCTTGATGGCTGCCGGACCAATGTAATGGTCTGCGACGGCGAGGGCCGGGTCGTCTACGTCAACCAGTCGCTGCTGAGGTTCTTCGGCGAGGCGCAGGAGGATTTCCGCGCGGCGTTCCCGGGCGCGTCGGCCAAGGACATGCTCGGCCGAGTCATGGAAAGCGTCCAGGGCCCGGCGCTGCAGCCGGGTCAGCAGCAGGCGATCCGCTTCCCGCTCGGCCGCCGAACGGTGTCGCTATCGCTTTCGCCGGTGATGCACGCCGATGGGCGTCGGCTCGGCACCGCAGTCGAATGGCTCGAACTGACCGACGAACTGGCCGCCGCCACCGAAGTCGCCGAGATGGTCGCGGCCGCCGTCGAGGGCGATTTCTCGCGCCGCGTGCGGCTGACAGGCAAGCCCGACGCGCTGCAGCGCATCGCGCAGGGCATGAATGAGATCAACGCGCTGGTCGAGAACGCGGTCGGCGAATTCGCGACCGTGGTGGGGGGGCTCGCCGAGGGCGATCTGACCCAGCGCATGACCGGAACCTATCGCGGCCGCCTTGCCGAACTTAAGGCCAGCCTGAACATGGCTCTGGCACATCTGGGTGAGACTGTCGCGACGATCCAGGGCACGGCCAGCAACGTCGCGCGCTCGGCGACAGAGATCAATTCCGGCGCCGGCGACCTTGCGCAGCGGACGGAGCAGACGGCGGCCAATCTCGAGGAGACGGCCGTGACGACCGAACAACTCGCCGCATCGGTCAAGCAGAGCGCCAGCCGCTCGCGCGAGGCGACGGAACTCGCCAATGAAGCGATGGGCGTGGCGCAGGACGGCAAGCAGGTCGTCGCGCAGGCGGTCGGTGCGATCGAGCGGATCGAGAGCTCTTCCGTCCGCATCTCGGAGATCGTTTCTGTCATCGACGACATCGCCTTCCAGACCAATCTTCTGGCGTTGAACGCCGCCGTCGAGGCTGCGCGGGCCGGCGATGCGGGCCGGGGATTTGCAGTCGTCGCCTCGGAGGTGCGCGCGCTGGCGCAGCGTTCGAGCCAGGCCGCCAAGGACATCAAGGGGCTGATCGTCAGCTCGAACGAACAGGTGGGCGAAGGCGTGCGTTTCGTGCGCTCGACCGGCGATGCACTCGAGCGGATCGTGACGGCTGCGGGCAGGGTGTCGGCCACGGTCGTCGAGATTTCGCAGGCGGCTGCCGAGCAGGCGCATGGCATCGGCGAAATGAGCCGTGCCGTTGCCCATATGGACGAGACGACGCAGCAGAATTCGGCGCTGGCCGAGCAGAGCGCGACCTCCGCGACCGAATTGATGACCGAGATCGGGACGCTGCGAAATCTCGTCTCCTTCTTCCGGGCCGATGCAGCCTTGCTTGCCGAAGCCGCACCGATGCCGGCGCTGCCCCGTGTGCCGATCGTGCCGGTACGGCCACAGAGAGTGGCCGCACCGGCAGCGCCAGTGCGGCCGGCCCAACACCTCACCGAAACACGCCGGTCCGAGCCGGCGACAAAACCATGGCAGGAGCCCCGTCGGCGTGTCGCCGGCGGCGGTCGCGCCGATGATTGGGCGGAGTTCTAGTGGCCATGTCGAGATCCAGCACAGCCCTGGCCCAGCCGCATTTGGCGGACGTCACGCTGACGCGCGACGACATGGCCTTCATCGCCAAGCTCGTCTACGAGCAGGCCGGTATCGTCATCCGCGAGCACAAGGAAGCGATGACGCGCGGCCGGCTGGCGCGTCGCGTCAAGGCGCTTGGCCTGAATTCCGTGGCTGAGTACTGCGCCTTCCTGAAGACGCCGCAGGCGGCCGGCGAGATTCCCGAGTTGATCAACGCGGTGACGACCAACCACACCTCGTTCTTCCGCGAGCGCCACCATTTCGATCATCTGCGCAAGGATGTCCTGCCGCGCCTGGTGCAGGAACGCAGCGCGAGGCGCGGCCGTATCAGGATCTGGTGTTCGGCCGCATCCTCCGGCGAGGAGCCCTACAGCATCGCCGCCGTCTCGCGCGACGTGCTCGGCTCGCGCAGCGACGTCGACTTCAAGATCCTCGCCACGGACATCGACACCGACATTCTGATGAAGGCCGAAGCTGCGATCTATTCTGCCGATCAGTTCGACAGGCTGCCGCCGGACGTCAAACCTCTTCTTAAGCTCGAAGCCCATTCAGGGCGGGGCGAGGCCCGCATCAGCGAGGATTTGCGCCGGATGATCGCGTTCAAGCGGCTCAACCTGATCGAGCGCTGGCCGATGAGCGGTCCGTTCGACATCATCTTCTGCCGCAACGTCTTCATTTATTTCGACACGCAGACCAAGGCATCGATCCTCGACCGTTTCGTCACGCTGCTCGCTCCGGGTGGGTTCCTCTATCTCGGCCACTCGGAATCGCTGCCCCAGCCTCACCCTCAATTGCGGCTCATCGGCCGCACGATCTATGAGAGACTGCCATGAGCGTCGCGCGTTCCTCCCGTCGTTATTTCGACCCGCGCTTCGAGGCGACCATCATCACGGTTGCGCCTGGCGAGCACGAAATCACATCCGCCAAGGACGAAATCGTCGCGACGGTGCTTGGCTCCTGCGTCTCGGTCTGCCTGAGAGACTCCCATACCGGCGTCGGAGGTCTCAATCACTTCCTGTTGCCGAAGAACAATGGCAGCACCGATACGAGCGCCGGAGAGCGCTATGGCGACACCGCGATGGAGGTGTTGATCAACGGCCTGCTGAAGCGCGGCGCCAAGCGCGCCAACTTCGAGGCGAAGGTGTTTGGCGGTGCGCGCGTGCTGTCTGGCGCGACGATGCTCGCGATCGGCGATGGCAACATCGCCTTCGTGACCGAGTTCCTCAACCGCGAGGGCATCCAGACCGTGTCGAAGGATGTCGGCGGGACGCGCTCGCGGCGCATCCACTACCAGCCCTCCACGGGGCGTGCCTGGGTCCAGCACGTCCAGTCGAGTCAGAAGAGCACCGAGCACGAGCAGGAAGTCGCTTATCTCAACCGCCTCAAGACCCAGCCCGTGGCCGGCGAAGTCGAAATCTGGTGATGGGCATGATGAACTCCTCCGCAAATCCGGTCCGTGTCCTCGTCGTCGACGATTCCGTGCTGATGCAGAAGCTGATGACGCAGATCATCGACGGAGCCCCGGGCTTCAAGGTGATCGGCATCGCTGGCAGCGCCGAGGAAGGCTGGGACAAGATTCAGGAATTGCGCCCCGATGTCGTGACGCTCGACCTGGAACTGCCCGGCCGTCACGGGCTAAAGCTCCTGGCGCGCGTCCTGAAGCAGGATCCGCTGCCGGTGCTGATCGTCTCGGCCTTTGGGGGGCCGGGCGCCGACAACACCATCCAGGCGCTCGAACTCGGCGCGATCGACTTCATCGAGAAGCCGGATGGCACGACGAACACGCTCGATGGTTTCATGAAGCACCTGGTGGGGGCGCTACAGCGTGCCTCGGCCAGCCGCAGGATGTTCGCGTCGCGGCGCGAGGCTGCGCCGGTGCGCGCAGCGGCGTCGCGTGAGCCCGCCCGCACGGGTGGCAAGGCGTCCTTCATCGCGATCGGGGCTTCGACCGGCGGTGTTCCCGCGATTCAGGTCGTGATGCGCGATCTCGCCCATCTGCGCCTGCCGATCGCCGTCGTGCAGCACATGCCGCCGGGCTACACGGCCAAGTTCGCGGCGCGGCTTGCGACAGCGACCGGGCTCGATGTCCGCGAGGCAAGCGATGGCGACCGCCTGAAGCCGGGCATGGCGGTGGTGGCGCCGGGCGGGCCGCGTCATCTCGAGATCGAGGAGCGCCGGGGCGAATTCGTCTGCGTCCTTCGGGAGGGGCCGCTGGTTAGTGGGCATTCGCCATCGGTCGATGTCATGTTTCATTCCGTGGCCCGCAGCCTCGGCGCAAACGCGATCGGCATCCTGCTCACCGGTATGGGCCGCGACGGCGCTGAGGGTTTGTTAGCCATGCGCAAAGCAGGTGCCGAAACATTAATCCAAAGTGGGGAAACCTGTGTGGTAAACGGGATGCCGAAAGCGGCATTCGAAATCGGTGCCACTGAGCGGGTTGTCGCGCTCGACCAGATCGGCGCCGCCGTCAGCAATTTGCTCGGCGAGCGTTCGCATCTGCGAACCGCGTGAGGAGAACGAGATGAAAGCGAGAAGCGAGTACAGGATCCTCGTGGTCGACGACCAGAAGAGCATGCGCGGACTCGCGACGTATTTCCTGAAACAGATCGAGTTTCAGGACATCGACGAGGCCGAGAATGCCCGCGAGGCCCTGATGAAGATGCAGAGCAAGCGCTACGACCTGCTTTTGCTGGACTGGAACATGGACGGCATGAGCGGCATCGACCTGCTGCGCGCGATCCGCTCGGTGCCTGAGCTGAACCAGATCAAGATCATCATGGCGACGTCTGAGCGCTCGGTCGACAAGATGGACGAGGCGACCACGAACGGCGCCGACCACTACGTCGTGAAGCCCTACGAACTGCGCGACCTCGAGGTGCGCGTAAAGAAGGTGCTCTCGCTGAGCAACTGAGCGGCCGGCGCGCCGGCCGGACACTCTCTTCGTGCGACGCTTGATCGCCCCGGGGCCGAAATGCCGCGGGGCGCATCCGTTTTCCCATGCCCGTCGTAGATGCGATCAGGACATAAGCTCGGACGGGGGAACCCGATCCGAGCGCGTCGACTGTCCGACCGCCGGGAGGGATCTTGCCATGACTCTGTTACGTCGAGAGGTACTGGGTCTGCTGGCGGGCGCCGGTGCGGCGCCGGCTCTGGGCGGCGCTGCCGGCGCGCAGAGTCTGCCATCGGCATCGTCCTTTGCTTTCAAGCGGGCCGAAGGCGGGGCCTTTCCGCTGTCGGCATATCAGGGCAAGCCGATCCTGATCGTCAACACGGCGACGAATTGCGGCTTTTCGGGCCAGTTCGCCACGCTGGAGCAGCTTTGGCAGCGCTACCGCGAGCGCGGGCTGATGCTGATCGCGGTGCCGAGCAATGATTTCGGTGGGCAGGAGCCGCTGGATGGCGCGGCCATCGCGGAAGCGGCGCGGCAAAGCCATGGGGCGACGTACGCCTTTGCGGAGAAGACCGTGGTGAAGGGCCCCGACGCGCATCCCTTCTATCGCTGGGCCGCCGCGCAGCGTCCCTGGGAGGTGCCGCGCTGGAACTTCCACAAATATCTGATCGGCCGCTCCGGCGAAATCCTGGGCGGCTATTCCTCGCTGACCGATCCTCTCGGACCGCAGCTCGTACGCGCGATCGGGCAGGAATTGCAGGCGGGCTGAGCGTCGCGGGCATAGGAAGCTGGCACCGAATTCGCTAAGCCGCAGCGTCGTCACGCCCGCCGCCGAGGTTTTCATGTCCCGCATCCTGACCGTCGCCGCCGCCCAGCTCGGGCCGATCCAGAAAGCCGAGACGAGGGCCGATGTCGTTTCCCGAATGATCGCGCTGATGGACGAGGCCAAGGCGAAGGGCGCCGATTTCATCGTCTATCCTGAGTTGGCGCTGACGACCTTCTTCCCGCGCTGGTATCACGAGGATCGCGCCGAGGCCGATGGCTGGTTCGAGGCCGCGATGCCGAACCCGGACGTCCAGCCGCTGTTCGACAAGGCGCTGGACTACGGCATGGGCATGAGCTTCGGCTATGCCGAGCTGACGCCGGAGGGCCGGCATTTCAATTCGTCGATCATCGTCGACAAGGCCGGCGCGATCGTCGGCAAATACCGCAAGATCCATCTGCCGGGCCATGTCGAGTATGATGGGAGCCGCTCGCATCAGCATCTCGAGAAGCGCTATTTCGAGCCCGGCGATCTCGGCTTCCCGGTCTGGCGGACGATGGGCGGCCTTATCGGCATGTGCATCTGCAACGACCGACGCTGGCCCGAGACCTACCGCGTGATGGGGCTGCAGGGCGTCGAGATGATCGTGCTCGGCTTCAATACACCATCCGTCAACGCGCAGAAGGGTGGCGAGGGCATCGCACAGCGCCTGTTCCATCATCGGCTTTCGGTACAGGCCGGCGCCTATCAGAACTCCTGCTGGGTCGTCGCGGTCGCCAAAGCCGGCGACGAGGACGGCAACCACCTGATGGGCGGCACGCTGATCGTCAATCCCGATGGCGAGATCGTCGCCGAGCTCGAGGGCGAGGCCGACGGCATCATCGTCGTGCCCTGCGATCTCGACGCGACGCGCTTCGGCAAGGAAACCATCTTCGATTTCGCCAGGCATCGCCGGATCGAGCATTACGGGCCGATCACGGCCCAGGTCGGCGTGGTCGAGCCGGAGTGAGTCTGTGAGCCCCTTTACCGTTGCATTCGCGGATATCGCGCCGCGCGAGCGCTACAAGCTGCTCTGTGCCAGCGTGACGCCGCGCCCGATCGCGCTGGTCACCACGCGCTCAGTGGAAGGCGTCGTCAACGCGGCGCCGTTCAGCTTCTTCAACGTGTTCTCGGAGGATCCCGCGCTGATTGTGCTGGGCCTCCAGCACAGGCCCGGCAACGACCCCAAGGACACGACCCGCAACATTGCGGCTGCGGGCGAATTCGTCGTCAATCTCGTCGACGAGGCGCTGGCCGAGGCCATGAACATCTGCGCCATCGATTTCCCGCCTGATGTCAGCGAGATCGAGGCCGCGGGCTTGTCATTGCTGCCGGGTGTGTCGATCCAGGTCCCGCGCATCGCGGAGGCGCCTTTCGCGCTGGAATGCCGCAAGACGGTGTCGATGGCGTTCAGCCCGACGCGCGAACTCCTGATCGGCGAGGTCATCCGCATCCATGCCCGCGAGGGGCTGGTCGATCCGGCCACGCTGCGGGTCAGCATGAGCGACTACAAGCCGGTGGGCCGGATGTTCGGCGACGGCTATTCGCGTCAGAACGACCGCTTCGACCTGAAACGTGGTAGCTATGCGGATTGGCTGGCGCAGCGCGACGGTTGAGGCCAACGCAAACCGTCATTCCGGACAAGCCGCGAAGCGGCGCCGCTCCGGAATCCATCCTAGAGTGCCGTCGTGCCCTATGATAGATTCGGGTCTGCGCTGCGCTTGCCCGGAATGACGGCGAGGTTGCACTTGGCGACTGTGGATGATGCCGGATGCGACGGGAAAATCTGCCATTCACCCCTTCGGCTTCTGTCCCGGCCGGAAGGCAGCGATGACCGCCGGATCGGTCTCCAGATAGGGGCCCTCAATCAGGTCGATGCAGTAGGGGATCGCCGGCATCACCGCGTCGAGGCATTCGGCAATGGCGCGCGGCCGGCCGGGCAGGTTGACGATCAGGCTCTTGCCCCGGATTCCGGCGGTCTGGCGAGAGAGGATCGCGGTCGGCACCTTGGTGAGGCTGACCTGGCGCATCAGTTCGCCGAAGCCGGGCATCGGTTTCTCGATCACGTCTTCCGTCGCCTCGGGCGTGACGTCGCGTGGCGCCGGGCCGGTGCCGCCCGTGGTCACGATCAGGCAGCAGCCCTCGTCGTCGGCGAGTTCGGTCAGGGTTTTGGCGATCACGGCGCGGTCGTCGGGGATGACGCGCGCGACCGGCGTCCAGGGCGAAGCCAGCGCCCGGTCGAAATAGGCCTGGATGGCGGGGCCGCCCTCGTCCTCATAGATGCCGGCCGAGGCGCGGTCCGACACGGTGACGATGCCGATCCTGATCGCCTTGCTCATGCCGCCAGTCCTTGCGTGATTCCGGAGGGCCGTTGTGGCCGATCCGCTTTGTGTCCGCCAGAGATTTCCAGCGTTAGCGCCGCAGTCGCGCCCGAGCGAGGCGAAGCCCCTGGCGTAGCCGCGCGGCGGCCTCGGGCAGGCCGGGCGATGCGCTGCCGAGCCGGATGACAGCGTTGCCCATCGCGCGCCGCTCGCCCCAGACATAAGTACCGGCATCGACGCCGTCGCCGGCGCCGCTGTCGAAGACAGCAGGTGGAGTGCCGGCGAAATCGGCCTGGATCATGGCGATGGTCAGGGCTCGCCCGGGCGAATGGCGCGCCTCGTTCTCGTCATGGGCGATCTTGAGGAAATGCCTCGTGCCCGCGCTTTCGACGAGCAGGCCAATGGCGAGCGGGCGGCCATCGAGCAGCAGGGCGTCGATCTGCAAGGCATCGATGGCCGCGAACTGCGCGACGAGACTGTCGAAATAGGCCGAGGCCTGCGTGGCGAGGCGGCACGCAGGCGTCGGAAGCCGACCTCGCCATGGCGGGCGATCGCGCGGAATTGCTGCATGCGCTTCTTGTAGCTCTGGCCGAGCGCGCGCCTGAGATAGCGCTCGGCATCGTCGCCGGGCGCGGGCCGCATCACCGGGCGCTGCCAGCGCTCGCAGATGCCGAGGCGGCTGGCTTTGGCGCGGCAGGCCTCCGCGAGCGCGACGAAGGTCGGTCCTTCGAGCGGCAGCAGCGGCAAGGCGAGCGTTTGGGGCAGATCGCCGGCGGCGAGCAGATGGCGCAGCATCGCCTGCATCACGTCCTGCGCGTGATCGGCGTCGATGACCGGCAGGGACGAGACCTCGTAGAGCGGAAGGATCGGCGCGGTCAGCGCCGCAGTAAAGCCCGTGCGCCAGTCGCGCTGGCGGCGCAGCGCCCAGATTCCCGCGAGACGCTCGGAGCCCAAGGCCTCGCTGAGCCAGGCGCCGAGGATGACGATCCGGTCTTCCGCCACGACGACGCGGGCGGCCGCGACGGCGGCCGGTGCCATATGCGGGTTGGGTTCGAGCGCGCGCGCGGCCAATTCGGCGAAGACCTGGCCAAAGCCTGCATAATCGGCGGGCCTTATGCGCCTGACGACGATACCTGTGTTCAAGACGAGCGGCCGTCGCTTTGATGGCGATGCATCTCGCCGCGCAGCGACAGCACGAAGGCAATCACCTGGGCGGTCGCGCGGTAGAGCTCTTCGGGGATCTGGTCGTCGAGCTCGACGGCCGAGAGCGCCTGCGCCAGCACCGCGTTCTGCTCGATCGCGACGCCATGCTCGCGACCGGTCTCGATAATGCGCTCGGCCAGCTCGCCGCGACCCTTGGCCGTGACGCGCGGCGCGCCCTGACCGTCATATTCGAGCGCGACCGCGATCTGGCGGGGGGAGGACGACGGCGTCTTCGTGCTCATGACATGCGGTCGAGGAACTGGCCGGCAGTCGGCTGGGCGACGCGCGGCTGGCCGGTGTGGATATCGATCGTGCCGTTCTCGAACTGCGCGTCGATCAGGGCCGCCTCCAGCCCGGGCGAGGCGCCGCGCAGCATTTTGCTGGTTTCCTCGCGTTCGGCCCAGAGCGTGATGCCGACGCTGCGTCCCTGCAATGTCACGATGCCCTGCAGTGGCCCCATCGGCTCGACGTCGAGCGCGAAGCGGACGCGCCAGAGCGGGCCGGCCACGCCATCGACGTCGCGCTTGGGCGGCTCCTTCTCGATCTGCAGCGGCAGCATCGTGGTGCCTTGCTGAAAGGCGAGCGGGATCTCGGTCAGCCAGCGCTGGTTTTGCTGTGCCTCTGTCCGGGGGGCTTCCAGCGGAAGCGAGGCGTATTGCGAGAGCTTGATGCGATCGAGCGCGGCATCGGTCTGTTCGAGCAGCGTCTCGACGATAGCGAGCGGCTTGTCGCCCGCCGCCAGGCTCGGTTCGGCGATGGGCTGGGGCACGAGTGCGCCGTCGCGGCGCGGCGGCGAAGGCCTTGCCGCCTGATCGGCAACTGGTTGCGTCTGTGGGACGCCGGAGGTTGGCAAACCTGGGATGGCGGGCTTGTCGGCCTGCGGCAGGGAGAGGGCCTGGACCAGCGGCGCGAGCGCGGCGCGCAGCGTCTGCAGGCCGGCCTTGAGGTCCGTGCCGGGCGGCACAACACCGCCCTTGGCCTGACGGGCCTCAAGGAACAAGCCGGAATTCTCGACCGCCGTCTTCAGCACCTGCGCCGTCACGGCCTTCCGCTCGGCGGGGATCGCCTGAGCGAGCACGCGATCGACCAGTGTCAGAAACGACCGGGGCAGCTTGAGCGCGACCGACCCATCGGCGATGGCGCGCAAATTGGCGAGAAGCGGAGCGAGGCTGTCCTGCCGCGCCAGAGCCGGCCCGAGCAGCGGTCCGGCGAGCGTGCGTGGCGAGACGGCCTGGGAGGCCGTCGGCGCGCCCGGCGGGGGGGATGCCGTCGTGCCGGGCACGGTCATTGCCTCGGCCCGCAAGGTGGCGGGCTGTGTCGCCAATGGGCCCTGTGACGCGCTGTTCGGTACGAGTTGCGATGGCGGAGCAGCGGTAGGAGCAGCGGCGCTGGCCGCTGGCTGGGCCGGTGTTCCCTGCGCTGGGCTCTGTGAAGAAGCGGGGCGGATCTCGACCAGGGTCGCTCGCAGGCCTGCGCCCGGCTCCTCGGTCGTGTCGAGCCTCAGGACAAGGGTGGCGCCCGGCTGAAGCGCGGCCTGCTTCGCTGCAGGGCCTGCGAGGACGAGCGCGATCAGTTCGGTCCCGACCTGCGCCGTCGCGGTGCCGTTACCGGCGAGCGCGATCAGGCGCGCCTCGACCGTCTTGCCGGCGGCAAGCTCGGTTGCCGGTGCGAGCGCCTGCAGCAGCGTGGCCAGGGTCTGGCTTTTGGCGAGCGTGGCGAGGTCCATCGGCTCCGACCGAAAGGGCAATGCGAGACCCTGACATGAAAGGTTAAGCATTTCCTTGCGCTTTCGTGTCTTGGCACTTTCGTATTCTGGCGCGGGCGACGGTGGCGCGAGCGCCGCAAACGCGGCAGGTTCTGTTCCGACAGAGTTCCGCGGGGCTTGACGCCGCGCCGCCTCATGGGATGGAGCGTTTTCAATGGATTACCGCCAGCTGGGCCGATCGGGCCTCAAGGTGTCGCCCCTGTGTCTGGGCACGATGATGTTCGGCGGCGCGACCGATGAGGTCGCGTCGCGGGCCATCGTCGATCATGCGCGCGCGGCCGGGATCAACTTCATCGACACGGCGGACGTCTACACCGAGGGGCGCTCCGAGGAGATCACAGGACGCGCCATCGCTGCCCATCGGCATGATTGGGTGCTGGCGACCAAGCTCGCCAATCCGGTCGGCCCCGGGCCCAACCAGGGCGGCCTGTCCCGCAAGCGGGTGCTGCAGGCCTGCGACGACAGCCTGGCCCGGCTCGGCACCGATTTCATCGACATCTACTACCTGCACAAGGAGGACCATGCGACGCCGCTGGTCGAGACGGTGCGCGCCATCGGCCAGCTCGGGAGCCAAGGCAAGATCCGCTATTTCGGCGTCTCCAACTACCGCTCTTGGCGGGTTGCCGAGATTTGCCGGCTTTGCGACGAGCTCGGCATCGACCGTCCCGTCGTCAGCCAGCCCTATTACAACGCGATGAACCGCATGCCCGAGGTCGAGCATCTGCCGGCCTGCGGCTATTATGGGCTCGGCGTCGCCTCCTATTCGCCGCTGGCGCGCGGCGTGCTTACCGGCAAATACGAGCCCGGGGAGGCGCCCCAGCAGGGCACGCGCGCGGCTCGCGGCGACAAGCGCATCATGCAGACGGAATGGCGCGAGGAGAGCCTCGTCATCGCGCAGACGATCAAGGCGCATGCGGCGCAGCGCGGCATGACTCCGATCCAGTTTGCGGTTGGCTGGGTGCTCAACAACAGGCTGCTGACCGCCGCCATTGCCGGCCCCCGCACGATGGAGCAGTGGCAGGCCTATCTGGCTGCGCTCGACGTGACCTTCACGGCCGAGGACGAGGCGCTGGTGGATGCGCTCGTTCCCGCTGGCCATCCATCGACGCCGGGCTACAACGACCCGGCCTATCCGATCGAGGGCAGGCCGAGCCGGACCAGCGCCTGACGGCACGCGCGGACGAGATGGCGGCTCAATTGCCCGGCAGGACGATGACGGTGGGCTTCGTCGGCAGGCCGGTCTTGGTCACGGTGATCACCGGCTGCTCGCGGCGCTCGACCGGCCAGAACTCCTGAGAGCGCGCGAGGAAGCGATTCAGCGTGCTGCCGCCGAAGAAGTGCATCGGGATCATCACTCGCGCCTGCAGCGATTTCAGCACGTCGAGCATGCCCTCCTGGTCGAGCGTGTAGCTACCGTCGACCGGGAACAGCACGACATCGACGCGGCCGAGCGCGCGCAGATGGCCGGGCTCCAGCGGGTGATGCAGGTGACCGAGATGCGCGATGCAGAGCTCGCCGATCTCGAAGACGAACATCGAATTGCCGTCGAAATCGGTCGATCCCGAGTAGGAGCGGATATTGGTCGGGACGTTGCGCACGCGCAGGTCGCCCATGGTGAGGTCGTGCCTGGCAGGGCCAGCGCCGGTCGGGTCCCAGCCCGGCAGCACCTGCTTGATGGCTGGGTCGGGATTACGCGAATTATGCGTCGAATGCGCCTTGTTCATCGTGGCGATGTCGGGCGTCACGGATGGGCGGACATAGTCATTGTAGTCGGTGGCGACCTTCACGCCGCCCGGCGTCTCGATCAGGAAAGTGGCGTGGCCGACGAAGGTCAGGCGAACCTCGTCCTTGGCGAGGTTTGCGAGGGTGAGATTGGCACGCTGGATGGGCAGGCGCAGTGAGGCCATCTCCGGCCGACAGCCGGGCTCGTCCGATTGGGCTCGGGCGGGACCGGACAGGAGCGCGGCACCCAGCAGGGCCGCCAACAGGCTCGACAGGGCTCTCGACAGCATCGGTTATGGCTCCCGGCTCAATCCCAGCAAGGGAGGCTGAGGCAAAAGTCGCGCCGGAGGAAGAGGCTTCGCATTGCAATGGCGGTTTCGTGAGGGCGCTGTCGCGGGTCCGCGTCGGGCCTGCGCGGCGTGACATCTCCGCCCTGCCGCGGTATCGGGCCGGCCCCGTCGCCAAGAGGATACTCCATGTCGATCCCCAACCGTTTGCGGTTGGTCGCGCTGCTGTTCTTCGTTGGCGGTGGCGTGGCCTTCTTCTATGCCGTACGGATCGCGGGGTGGGAGCGGGTCGATGGCGGTTCGCGTTTCGTCGTGCCCGACAGCGGCGGCGGGCAGCATGTCAAGGCGGAGATCCTGCCGCTGCTGGGACAATATGGCGGTATCGCCATCGGGCTGGGCCTGGCGCAAGCCCTTTCCCCCGCCCGTGACGACGAACCCGCTGCGAACCGCCGTTCTCGCTGTCGTCGCCATCACGGCCGGCGTCGTCATCACCTTCGGCTATCGCTGGTACGACTACCTCAGCAACGCGCCGAGCCCCTATGACGAGGTCGGGATCGCAATCAACAGCCGCTTGCCCGATGGTCTGAGGTCTTGGGGTTGCGGCAAGTTGAAAGAGCGTTTCCCACGATCGCTGCCGCCTTATGGCTGCTCCGACGCCAGCGGGCGAGGCTGGCGCTAGACGCGGTGAAACCGATCGCGCGGTTGCGGCTTGGCCTGCGCCTCGCTACATACGCGACATCATTCCCGACAAGCCCGAACGCCTGTCCGCCAGCGGAGCCCGCACGCTTATGTCCCGTCAGTTCATCTATCACATGCGCGGCCTGTCGAAGACCTATCCGGGCGGCAAGCAGATCCTCAAGGACATCCACCTGTCCTTCTACCCGGATGCCAAGATCGGTGTGCTCGGCGTCAACGGCGCGGGTAAATCGACGCTGCTCAAGATCATGGCCGGCTACGACAAGGAGTGGACCGGCGAGGCCTGGGTCGCCGAGGGCGCGCGCGTCGGCTATCTGCCGCAGGAGCCCAAGCTCGACGAGACGCTGAACGTCCGCGACAACGTCATGCTCGGCGTCGCACCCCAGAAGGCGATCATGGATCGCTACAACGATCTCGCGATGAACTATTCCGACGAGACCGCAGATGAAATGACGAAGCTGCAGGACGAGATCGAGGCCAAGGGCCTGTGGGATCTCGATTCCAAGGTCGACCAGGCGATGGATGCGCTGCGCTGCCCGCCCGACGATTGGGAGGTCTCGAAACTCTCGGGCGGCGAGCGTCGCCGCGTCGCGCTTTGCAAGCTCTTGCTGGAGCAGCCCGAACTGCTGCTGCTCGACGAGCCGACCAACCATCTCGACGCCGAGACCACCGCCTGGCTCGAGGGCCATCTGCGCAGCTATCCGGGCGCGATCCTGATCGTCACCCATGATCGCTACTTCCTCGACAACGTCACGAGCTGGATCCTCGAGCTCGATCGCGGTCAGGGCATCCCGTACGAGGGCAATTATTCTGCCTGGTCGGTGCAGAAGCAGAAGCGCCTCGCCCAGGAAGGCCGCGAGGACGTCTCGCGCCAGAAGACGCTGGAGCGCGAACAGGAATGGGTCCAGGCCTCGCCCAAGGCCCGTCAGGCCAAGAGCAAGGCCCGCATCCAGCGCTATGACGAACTCGTGCAGAAGGCCAACAACAAGGGGCCCGACACCGCGCAGATCGTCATCCCGATCGCCGAGCGGCTGGGCAACAACGTCGTCGATTTCGAGAATCTGTCCAAGGGCTTCCAGGACAAGCTGCTGATCGACGGGCTGTCGTTCAAGCTGCCGCCGGGCGGCATCGTCGGCGTGATCGGCCCCAACGGCGCCGGCAAGACGACGCTGTTTCGCATGATCACCGGGCAGGACAAGCCCGATTCCGGCACGATCAAGATCGGCGAGAGCGTGACGCTCGGCTATGTCGACCAGAGCCGCGACTCGCTCGACGACAAGAAGAACGTCTGGGAGGAGATCTCCGGCGGCAACGACATCCTCTATCTCGGCAAGCGCGAGATCAATTCACGCGCCTATTGCTCGACCTTCAACTTCAAGGGCGGCGACCAGCAGAAGAAGGTCGGCTCGCTGTCGGGTGGCGAGCGCAACCGCGTCCATCTCGCCAAGATGCTGAAGGCCGGCTCCAACGTCCTGCTGCTCGACGAGCCGACCAACGACCTCGACGTCGACACGCTGCGGGCGCTGGAGGAGGCGCTGGAGGATTACGCCGGCTGCGCCGTGATCATCAGCCATGATCGCTGGTTCCTCGACCGCATCGCGACCCACATCCTCGCCTTCGAGGGCGAAAGCCATGTCGAATGGTTCGAGGGCAACTTCGCCGAGTACGAGGAAGACAAGAAGCGCCGGCTCGGGATCGATTCGACCATCCCGAAGCGGATTCAGTACAAGAAGTTCTCGCGCTGAGCCGCGTCTGTTCGTTTGCGTCGATCCGTGTTAGCTAAGCTTGGCTAGCACGGGGGCTCGGCATGACGGTGGTCAATGTCCACGAGGCCAAGACTCAGCTCTCGCGCCTGATCGAACAGGCCTTGCGAGGCGAAGAGGTCGTGATCGCGCGCAATGGTGTGCCTGCGGTGAAGCTGGTGCAGGTCGAGACCACGCCTGTCGCCAAGCCGAAGCGGCAGCCGGGACTGTGGGCCGGTTTGATCGAGGAAATCGATCCCGATTGGTGGAAGCCAGAGAACGATCTGACCGACCATTTCGAGGTCTATGCAGATGAACCGGGCGACGCTGTCAGTCGATGAAATACCTGCTCGACAGCCATGTCGTCCTGTGGTGGCTGGGGATGGACACTCATAAGCTGAGGGAGCCCCTTCGCAACACGATCGCAGAGGCGGAAGCCGTCTTCATCAGCATCGCGACCGTTTGGGAGCTTGAGATCAAGCGATCCCTCGGGAAGCTCAAACTTCCGATCGACGATTGGGAGCAGGTCGAGGCTTCGGGATTGACGTTCCTTCCGATAGAACTGGCGGATGCCCTGCGAGCTGCCGATCTGCCAATCATTCATCGGGATCCCTTCGACCGAATGATGGTCGCACAGGCTTTGACGCGCGACCTGACATTGATCACGCGTGACGCTCGGCTGCTGGATGATGGCGTTGCGACGCTGAGGGCCTGAACCTATCGACCCGCCGAGCGCTGCCGGTTGCCATCCACCAGGATCCGCCCATCCACATCCCGCACGTCGCGCAAGCCGCAAAGCGCCATCGTCACGTCGAGCTCCTTGCGGATGATGTCGAGGCAGCGGGTCACGCCTTCCTCGCCCATGGCGCCCAGCCCGTAGAGGAAAGCGCGGCCGATGAAGGTGCCATGCGCCCCCAGCGCCAGCGCCTTGATGACGTCCTGCCCCGAGCGGATGCCGCCGTCGAACAGCACCTCGATGCGGTTGCCGACCTGCTCGACGATCTCCGGCAAAGCCGCAATCGAGGACAGGGCGCCGTCGAGCTGGCGGCCACCATGGTTGGAGACGATCAGGGCGTCGGCGCCGCTCTGGGCTGCCATCTCCGCGTCTTCAGGGTCGAGGATGCCTTTCAGGATCAGCTTTCCGCCCCATTGCTCCTTGATGCGCTTGACGTCGTCCCAGTTCAGCTTCGGGTCGAACTGGTCGGCGGTCCAGGAGGAGAGGGAGGACATGTCGGCAACGCCCGAGACATGGCCGACGATGTTGCCGAAGCTGCGGCGCGGCGTGTCCAGCATCTTCAGGCACCAGCGCGGCTTGGTCGCGAGGTTGATCAGATTGGCCAGCGTCGGCTTGGGCGGAGCGGAAAGGCCGTTGCGGATGTCCTTATGGCGCTGGCCGAGGATCTGGAGATCGAGCGTCAGGACGAGCGCCGTGACGCCGGCCGCCTTGGCCCGCTCGATCAGCCTCGCGCTGAAGTCGCGGTCCTTCATCACATAGAGCTGAAACCAGAAGGGGCTGCCGGTGTGGATGGCGATGTCCTCGAGCGAGCAGATGCTCATCGTCGAGAGCGTGAAGGGCACGCCGGCCTTGGCGGCCGCCTTGGCCGCGAGGATCTCGCCATCGGCGTGCTGCATGCCGGTCATGCCGGTCGGGGCGAGCGCGACGGGCATCGCGACTTTTTCGCCGACCATGGTCGATTCCAGCGTGCGGTTGGTCATATCGACCGCGACGCGCTGGCGCAGTTTGATCGCGGCGAAATCGGTTTCGTTGGCGCGGTAGGTGCTCTCGGTCCAGGCGCCGGAATCGGCGTAGTCGTAGAACATGCGTGGCACGCGGCGCTTCGCCAGCAGACGCAGGTCTTCGATGGTCAGGGGCTGGGCCATGGTGTGGAGCCTCGTCGCGTTGGGTCACCCGTAGCGGTGACTCGCATGCCGAAAGCCGCTGCGCAAGGTCGCGCGTCGCCGAGCAACCGTTACGACACGCCGCGATACCGCCCTGGCTTGTGGTTCATGCCCAGCACCGCGTTGAGCACGAGCGTGCCGATCAATGAGACCGCCAGCCGGTCCAGCGGCAGGACGAAGAGGGCGCCGGTGAAGATACCGGCATCGATGGCGAGTTGCGTCCAGCCGGCGCGCCAGCCGCGCTTTTCCTGCAGATAGAGCGCGAGGATGTTGACGCCGCCGATCGCTGTGCGGTGACGGGCGAGCGCGAGCAGCCCCAGACCCATGATGCTGCCGCCGGCGAGCGCGGCGTAGATCGGCTGCACGCTGGCGATGGCGAGCCAGAGCGGCGTCGCCTGCACCAGGAGCGAGACCACGCCGACGGCGACGAAGGTGCGCAGCGTGAAGCCCAGCCCCATGCGCCGGAAGGCGAGCCAGTAAAAGGGCAGGTTGATCACCGAGAAGAGCAAGCCGAATTCGAGGCCGGTGGCATATTGAAGCAGCAAAGCGAGCCCTGCCGCCCCGCCGGTCATGATCATCGCCTTCGAGAACAGCGCGATGCCGATCGAGACCATCAGCGTGCCGAGCAGGATCGCAAGTGCGTCCTCATAGAGCCGGTGCCGCTCCGTCGACGAGGCGAGGGGGGCGGTGGTCTGCGACATGGGCGGCGGTCCGATTCAGGCAAGGTTCAGGCACGGCCTGCGATGCAATGGGCGAGCCAGCAACGGCTGTGGCCTGCCGCGGTTGAGCC
>QBLV01000065.1:20680-21251 GCA_003241815.1 Hyphomicrobiales bacterium
TTCCTGTAGGGCGGCGGTGAACGCTCGTCACCCGTCTTCACGCCTTGCGCTGAAAGTACCCGCCATGACTCTGCGGCTCGCCGCCATCTTGTTCGCCTGCTGGCTTTCCGCCCCGGCACTCGCGCAAACCGCGCCGATTCCGCAGGCGGTCGGCTGGAAGACCGGCCGCGAGGCGACCGCGATCGAGCGACGCATCGACGGGCTGCTCAAGCAGATGACGCTGGAGGAGAAGGTCGGGCAACTGCATCTCTCGGGGCGCGGCGACGGCTTCGACGTCGCGCAGATCAAGTCCGGCCGCATGGGCGCGGTGATGAACTTCGTCGTGCCGGCCGAGGTTCTGGAGGTTCAGAAGGCAGCGCGGGCGACGCGATTAAAGATTCCGCTGATCATCGGGCTCGATGCCGTCCACGGCTTCTCGACCTACTTCCCGCTGCCGCTCGGCCAGGCCGCGACCTGGGATCCCAAACTGATCGAGGAGGCCGCCTACTGGACCGGCCGCGAGGCATCGGCGGCCGGCATCAACTGGACCTTCGCGCCGATGGTGGACATCTCGCGCGATCCGCGCTGGGGG
>QBLV01000066.1:0-461 GCA_003241815.1 Hyphomicrobiales bacterium
AGCCCATGCATGTCCGGTCCGACCACCATCGCCACGCCGAGGAAGGCAGCGCAGGCCGCCGCCAGCCGCTCGGGGCGAAAGCGCGAGCGCGTGACGAAGGGCTCGGCCAGGACGATCAGGACGGGGTAGGTGAAGAACACCACGGCCGCGACCGTGACGGGCAAGAAGGCGACCGAGGACAGATAGGCCGAGCCGACCAACGCGCTGGTGATGCCGAACAGCAGGAGCGCGCGACGCTCGGCCCGCGGTACGGCAAGCGATGTCCGCCAGATCGCCACTGCAGCGCCGACGAGTGCCAGCATGATGAAGACGCGGTAGAACACGAGCAGCGGGCCGTTGAGCCCGGCCTGGCCTGCGATCTGCGCGCTGACGATGTTGGTGCCATAGGCACCGGCCGAGGCCAGTGCCATGAGCATGCCCTGCCGCCTGGCAGTGAAGCCCGGATCGGCGGTCAAGGCGTT
>QBLV01000066.1:506-2861 GCA_003241815.1 Hyphomicrobiales bacterium
GGCGACGGCGTCGCCGCGGCCTGTGCGGGCTTGTTCTGAGCCGGCTTGGCCGTGGTCTTGGCCGTCGCAGGCTGGGCCTTGGGGGAAGGTTTCACCAGCAAAGGCTTAGCAGGTGGGCGCGGAAGAGGCTTGATCCCAGCGGCGGCACCGGCTCGCAGGCTCGCAGGCGCGGCGGCACCCGGTTGAATGGCGCCCTGCAGGCGCAACGGCCCGCTGGCGTCGGATGGCTGCGCCGTCTCGGGGTCGGTCGGCGCGAAAGCCGTCGTCGCACCCGGGATACCGCCATTTCCGGAGGCCGTACGCCCGCGATCGGCGAAGAGCCCCCCGGTCTGGCTGCCGGACACACTGGCGGCGACGGGCGCCGAAGGCGCGATGACCGGCGCGGTGCCGCGAGCGACGCGACTATCGGCCCCGCCGGAAACATTGGCCGCCAGCGGGGCTAAGGCCGAGCCGGGCGTGCGGCCGAAAGCAACAGGCACCGGCATCGTCTCGGCGCGTGGGCCGAGCGAGACACGGCCAGAGGGCAGCCGGGTCAGCACGGAGGTGCTGCCATAGCTCGGGGCTGAGGCGGTGGCGAAGCGGCCGCCGTCATCGGCATTGCCGCCGATGCCGGAAGCCTGCGCCGCGATCGGGCCCGAGCTGTCGGCGTCGTCGGCAAGCGCGACGCCGCCGCCCTTGCGCTGGACATCGCCGCAGATGCTGGTCGCCCGCCCGCCCTGGGACGGCAGGGCCGCAACCGTGTAGCCGGCGCCGCCCCATTTCGAGAAGCCGTCATCGAGAAGTTGCGCCGCCTTGATCGTCCGTTCGGTGCCCGAAAGCGCTCCGAGCACGACCGCGATCAGCGTGCGCCCGCCGCGCGTCGCGGTGGCGACGACATTGAAGCCGGAGGCGCAGACATAACCGGTCTTCATGCCGCCGATACCGGCATAGCGCCCGACGAGACCGTTGGTGTTGTTCAAAACCTGCTTGCCAAGCTGGACCGCAGCCGTGTTCCAATAATCCGAATAGTCGGGGAACTCACGCATCAGCGCCATGGCGAGGATGGCGAGGTCGCGCGCGCTGACCTGCTGGTCGGGATGGTGCCAGCCATTGGGATTGGAGAAATGACTGTCGCGCATGCCCAGCCGAGCGGCTTCGGCATTCATCATCCCGACGAAGCTCTCGACATCACCGCCGACGCCCTCTGCGATGACATAGGCGATGTCGTTGGCCGACTTCACCATCATGATGCGCAGCGCGTTGTCGAGCGTGATCTCCTGCCCGGCCTTGATGTAGACCTTGACGCGGGGCTGGCTCGCAGCGCGCTTCGAGGCCGGGATCGCGGTTTCAAGCCCGATCCGCCCTTCCCGCACCGCCTTCAGCGCGAGATAGGCGGTCATCATCTTGGTCGTGGAGGCCGGATGCCAGGGCAGGCCCGCATTCTCGCTGGACAGAACCGCGCCGCTGGCGGCGTCGATCACGAGGCTGGTGCCGGCGGAGGCCGGCCCGGCCAAAGCGAGACCGAGGACGAGTGCGGTTGAAAGACGGAAGATCATCGGGCGGGTCTTGAACCTGTCTGGACGAGGGTTGAAGGCGCAGGGGTTCAACGCGACGCGTGCGGCATTTTCGAGACGGCCGGATAACAAAGCCCGTCCAAGAATGCATACCTACCCCCAGCGGAGCGATTTGCCTAGCCGCGACTGAGGGTTCACAAGCTCGGAACCGCCCTCCAGACACCCTCGACCGACCGGATCCGCCGCGTGAGCCTCGCCCTCCTCTGGATTCCCGCAACCATCGCGGCCTCGCTGCTGCAGACGGCCCGCAACCTGACCCAGCGTTCCCTCACGGAGATCATCGGCGTCGTCGGCGCGACGCAGGTGCGTTTCCTCTTCGGCCTGCCCTTCGCGCTGATCTTCCTCGTCATCGTCTGCTTGGTCGCCGGCCGCTCGCCGCCGCAGATCGGATCGGGCGCCTTGGGCTACACGATCGGCGGCGCCCTCACCCAGATCGCCGCCACCGCGCTGATGCTGGCGGCGATGCGCGAACGCTCCTTCGCCGTCACCACGGCCTACACCAAGACCGAACCGGTGCAGGTCGCGATCTTCGGCGCGCTGCTGCTGGGCGACGCGCTGACACTCGTCAAATTCGCGGCGGTCCTCATCGCCACGGCCGGCGTCGTCCTGGTCTCGTGGAAACCCGGCGAGAAGCTCACCCGCGCTGGCCTGCGCCCGGCCCTGCTCGGCGTCGGGGCGGGCGCCTTCTTCGCCTTCTCGGCAATCGGCTATCGCGGCGCCATCCAGGCGCTGCCCGAAGGCGGCTTCTTCATCCGCGCCACGACGATCCTGGCGCTCGGCCTCTTCCTCCAGACGCTGATCC
>QBLV01000066.1:2871-3352 GCA_003241815.1 Hyphomicrobiales bacterium
CTGATCCTGACACTTTACATGCTGATCGCGAACCGGCCGGCGCTGGTGTCGAGCCTGCGCAACTGGCGCAAATCGCTCTCGGCCGGGTTTCTGGGGGCCGCCGCCTCGCAGTTCTGGTTCATCGGCTTTTCGCTGACCAGCGCTGCCAATGTCCGCACGCTGGCGCTGATCGAGGTACCGCTGGCGCAGATCGCCTCGCGCCGCATCTTCTCGGAAGGCACCAGCCGGCGCGAGATGCTCGGCATGGCGATGATCGTCGGCGGCGTCGGTCTCTTGCTGATGACGGCGCTTTGAGCCCGGTCCGCATCGTGGTCCCTCTTTCCATGCACGCCCGGAATGCATGACTGCCTGCTTGCGAGCCAAGGCCTGCAAGCGCAATGAAGAGATCAAAGTCGGATAATTTCGAAACCGGCATGTTCCAAATCGGTATGGGAGAGAACGCCATGAGCGCTGCGATCGTCGGTTGGGCCCATACGCCGTT
>QBLV01000066.1:3362-12543 GCA_003241815.1 Hyphomicrobiales bacterium
CCACCGATGCGCTGATCGATGCCGGCATCACCGCCGATCAGGTCGACGAGATCGTGCTCGGCCATTTCAATGCAGGCTTCTCCGCCCAGGATTTCACCGCCTCGCTCGTGCTCCAGGCCGACCCGGCGCTGCGCTTCAAGCCCGCGACCCGCGTCGAGAACGCCTGCGCCACAGGCTCGGCTGCGGTGCAACAGGGCGTCCGCGCGATCAAGGCGGGCGCTGCCAAGATCGTCCTCGTCGTCGGCGTCGAGCAGATGACGACCACGCCCGGCCCCGAGATCGGCAAGAACCTGCTCAAGGCCTCCTACCTTCCCGAAGAAGGCGCCACGCAGGGCGGTTTCGCGGGCGTGTTCGGTGGCATCGCCGCCGCCTATTTCCAGCGCCATGGCGACCAGTCGGACGCATTGGCAATGATCGCCGCCAAGAACCACAAGAACGGCGTCGACAACCCTTACGCGCAGATGCGCAAGGATTTGGGCTATGCCTTCTGCCGCGAGGAGAGCGACAAGAACCCTTACGTCGCCGGCCCGCTGAAGCGCACCGACTGCTCGCTGGTCTCGGATGGCGCCGCCGCGATCGTGCTCGCCGACGAGGAGACCGCTTTGACCATGCGCCGCGCCGTCGGCTTCCGCGGCATGGCCCATGTCCAGGATTTCCTTCCGGTCTCGAAGCGCGACATCCTCAAATTCGAGGGCGGCGCGCTGGCCTGGCAGAAGGCGCTGAGCGCAGCCGGCGTGACGCTCGACGATCTCTCTTTCGTCGAGACGCATGACTGCTTCACCATCGCCGAGCTGCTCGAATACGAGGCGATGGGCCTGACCAAGGAAGGCGACGGCGCCCGCGCCATCAAGGAAGGCTGGACCCAGAAGGACGGCAAGCTACCGGTCAACGTGTCGGGCGGCCTCAAGGCCAAGGGCCATCCCATCGGCGCGACCGGCGTCTCGATGCATGTGCTCAGCGCCATGCAGCTCGTCGGCGAAGCTCCCGAGGGCATGCAGCTCAAGGACGCCCGCCTCGGCGGAATCTTCAACATGGGCGGTTCGGCCGTGGCCAACTACGTCTCGGTGCTCGAGCGGATCAAGTAACCCGCTCTTCAGCCCGCCAACCAATCGACTGATCTGCCATTGACCGTTTTCCTCGCGCTGCTGCCCGCCTATTTCCTGTCGATCTTCTACCGCTCGTTCCTGAGCGTCATCGCCAACCCGGTGATGACGGATCTGGCGATCGGCCCGCGCGAATTCGGTCTTTTGGGCGCGGCCTGGTTCACGACCTTCGCCGTGTCGCAGTTCCCGATCGGCTGGGCGCTGGACCGCATCGGGCCGCGCCGCACCGTGACGGCGACGATGACGATCGGCAGTGCCGGCGCTTTCCTGTTCGCCAACGCGACGGGCGCCGTCTCCGGCACGCTGGCGATGGCGCTGATCGGGGTCGGCTGCGCTCCGATCTTCATGGCGAGCCTGTTCCTGTTCGCCCGGACGGCCGCGCCCGCGCGCTTTGCCTTCCTGACCTCGGTCTTCATCGGCCTGGGCTCGCTTGGCAATCTGGTCGGGGCCGCGCCGCTGGCCATTGCGACGGCGAGCTATGGCTGGCGTCCCTCGATGCTGGCGATGGCAGGCTGCTTCCTGGTCGCGACGGTTCTGGCCGGGCTGCTCATCCGCGATCCGCCGCGGGCGGAGAGTGCGTCGGGGAAGGCGGAGGGGCTGATCGCCGGCCTCGCCAGCATCCTGAAGCTGCGCCCGCTCTGGCTGCTCGCGCCGATCACGCTCACCGGCTACGGCATCCTGGCGACCGCCCGCGGGCTCTGGGTCGCGCCCTTCATGATCGATGTGCATGGCTTCGACGGCGTCGCCGCCGGCAATGCCGCGACTGCCATGGCGCTCACCATGGTGGCGGGCGCCTTCATCTATGGCGGGCTGGAGAAATGGCTCGGGCGGATCAAGCCGCTGGTGCTCTGGGGCACACTCGGCACGGCGGCGACCTTCGCCCTGCTCGCCGGCCTGGGCGCCTCATCCGCGTCCATGGCGATCCTGCTGTTTGCGCTGATCGGTGCGATCGGCTTCACCTACGCTATTCTGATGGCCCATGCGCGGCTGTTCTTCCCCTCCCATCTGCTCGGGCGGGGCATGACGGCGGTGAACTTCCTCTTCATCGCAGGGGCCGCGCTGGCGCAGTCGGGCTCCGGCTGGTTCATCGCGGGCCAGCGCGCCGCAGGCCTCGACGCGGCGACGACGTTCGCACATCTGCACTGGACCTTCGCCGGACTGCTGCTGATCTCGGCGGCGATCTATGCCTTCACGCCGGAGCGACCGAAGGTGTAGCGGTGGCCGACCGGCTTGCAGCCTTCAGGGTTGAGTATTACCTTCGACCGACACGGTAATACGGAGGCCGACATGGCGACGACAGTCACCAGCAAGGGGCAGGTCACCATCCCCAAGCCCGTCCGCGACCGCCTCGGCATCAAACCCGGCAGCGCCGTCGATTTCCGGATGGAGGCCGATGGCAGGGTCGTCCTGCTGAAGGTCGGCCGGCCAGATGACAACCCATTGGAAAAATGGCGCGGCTCGGCCGGTCCGGGACTGACCACGGACGAGCTTATGGCCATGACCCGTGGCGAGCCATGACGGCAATGCTGGTCGACACGAATGTCTTTCTCGATCTCATCACAAACGATCCGGAGTGGGGCGAATGGTCGGCCGGCCGGCTTGCCGCCGCCATGAGCAGGGGGCGTGTGGTCGTCAACGACGTGATCTACGCCGAACTCTCGATTCGGTTCGACGACGTCGAAAGGCTCGACGCCATGCTGGCCGATTTTCAAACGGCGCTCGATCCAATGCCGCGCCAGGCCCTGTTCGACGCCGGCAAGGCGTTCCGGCGATACCGTGCCTCCGGAGGCCTTCGCACCGGCGTTTTGCCGGACTTCTTCATCGGCGCTCATGCTGCCGCCGCCCGGCTGCCACTCCTGACCCGTGACGCCAGGCGCTACCGCGCTTACTTCCCGACCGCCGAGTTGATCACGCCTTGACGCAGGCGACGGCTCAAGCCTCCCCCGGCCCCCGCGCGACGATCGCCAGCGCATGCACCCCGTCCGCCAGTTCCTGCGCCAGCGCCGCATTGACGAGGCGGTGACGGTCGAGCCGGCTCTTGCCGGCGAAGGCCTCCGACACGATCTCAACCCTGAAATGAGTCTCGCCACCCTCGCGCCAGCCGCCATGGCCCTGATGCTGATGGGATTCGTCGATCACATTAAGGCGCTGCGGCGAAAGCGCCTGTTCGAGCTTGTTGGTGATCCGTTCAGCCATTCCGGTCATGATCGCGCCACCGTTCTGAATGATCCGTCCAAGGGCCGTCTTTCGAACGGCCCGTTCCGACCGCGCAGGTGATTGCATGCTGCATCGCACTTGCCGGTTCCAATCCCGCGTCTCATAACCATTCGATCATGAACTTCAACTCACGCCTGTTCGACCGCATCAGGATGCGCCCTTCCGATGCGGAAGCGGTCAAGGAATCCGGCGCGCCTTCTTGCGACCATCCAGGTTGCAAGCGGCCCGGGGAATTCCGCGCGCCGCAAGGGCGAGGGCGCGAGGGCAAATTCTTCCTGTTCTGCATGGAGCATGTGAAGGCCTACAACGCGACCTACAATTATTTCGCCGGCATGAACGACGAGGCCCTGGCCGAATACGCCAAGGATGCCGCGATCGGCCACCGCCCGACCTGGAAGCTCGGCGTCAATTCCAAGGCCGCGCGCATGGCGCAGCGCAACCGTACCACTGATGGCGAGCAGGAGGATGTCCAGGACGCCTTCAACATCTTCGGAACGAGACGGACGCAGACGGCCGCCCAGCCGGAGCCGCGCGTCGGCGTCGTCGCCCGCAAGGCGCTGGAGGCGCTCGGGCTCGACGAAAATGCCGATTCCGTCGCGATCAAGGCCCGCTACAAGGAACTGGTGAAGCGCTTCCACCCCGATGCGAATGGCGGCGACCGCTCGCGCGAAGGCACGCTGCAGGAAATCCTGAAAGCCTATCAGCAGCTCAAGAGCACGGGCATGGTCTGACCGGGCCGAAACCGGTTCACGTATTGCCCATCTGCGAACGCTTGGCCCAGCCGGTCATACGATTTTCGACGACATCGACGATCGCCACCAGAAAAACGCCGAGCACCGCGAGCACGATCAGGGCCGCGAAGATCAGCGGCACGTTGAAATCGGCCGAGGCGCGCGTGATCAGATTGCCCAGCCCGAGATTGGAGGCGTTCTGCTCGCCGATCACCGAACCGACATAAGCCAGCGTGATCGAGACCTTCAGGGCCCCGAACAGATAGGGCAGCGAGCGCGGAATCCCGACCTTGGTCATGATGTCGAGCCGGCTGGCACCGAGCGCCTTCAGCACATCCTCGGTCTCGGGCTCGATCGTGGCCAAGCCCGTCGCGACATTGACCACGATCGGGAAAAACGAGATCACGAAAGCGGTCAGCACCGGCGGCAGCCAGCCGACGCCGAACCAGATCACCAGGATCGGCACCACAGCGACCTTGGGGATCGAGTTGAAACCGACCAGCAGCGGGTTAAGCCCCGCATAGGCCAGCTTCGACGAGCCGACCAGAAGCCCCAGCGCCAGACCGACGACGATCGAAAGTCCGAAACCCAGCGAGGTCATCCAGAGCGTGTGGAAGGCGTTGGTGTAGAGCGGCTTCTGGTACTGGACGAGCGCGCCCCAGACCGCCGAGGGCGGCGGCAGGATGAAAGTCGAGATGCTGAACAGCCGGCAGGCGGCCTCCCAGATCAGGAAAAAACCGATCGTGAAGAGGTAAGGTGCGAGCTTGAGCCAGGTCGAGCGGGTCATGCCACCGCCCTCGCTTCGCGGATATGGCCCCGCAGCTCGTGCACGATGGCCGCGAACTCCGGCGTATAGGTGATGTCGAGATCGCGCGGGCGGGCGAAAGCGATCTCGCGTTCGGCGATGATCCGCCCGGGCCGCGCCGACATACAGAACACACGATCGGCCAGGAACACGGCCTCGCGCAGATCATGCGTGACGAGGATCACGGTGACCCCACGCTGCGCATGCAGGTCGCGGATCACGCACCAGAGTTCCTCTCGTGTGAAGGCGTCGAGCGCCCCAAAAGGCTCGTCCAGCATCAGCAGCTTCGGCTCGTGGATCAGCGAACGGCACAGCGAGGCGCGCTGCTGCATGCCGCCCGAAAGCTGCCACGGGAATTTCGACCCCATGCCCTTGAGGCCCACCGTCTCCAGCAGCATCTCGGCGCGGGCGACATACTCCGCCTTGTTGGCGCGAAGACGCGAGCGGTGCGGCTGAACGATCTCCAGCGGCAGCAGCAGGTTCTGCAGCGTCGTCCGCCAGGGCAGCATCACCGGATTCTGGAAAGCCATGCCGGTGATCTTGATCGGCTCCGAGACCTCGCGCCCATCGACGATCACAGTGCCGGATTTCGGCCGCTGCAGCCCGGTGGCAAGCTTCATCATCGTCGACTTGCCGCAGCCCGACGGACCCACGATCGCCGCGAACTCGCCCTCGCGGACCTTCAGCGACAACCCTTCGACAGCAGGAGGGCCATCGCCGCCGCCATAGACATGGGTGACATCGTAAAGTTCGACGAAGGCGGTCAATCCGGCTCTTTCCAAGCGCGGTCATCCCGGGCGGAGCAAAACGCAGACCCGGGATCCATGCCGGAACGGTTCAGGCATGGATCCCGGATCGGCGCGGATATCGCCGCTTGTCCGGGATAACCGTTGAGGGTCGGTCTTGTGGGAACTCAGAACACCCGCTCGGCCGAGGCCGGCAGGAAGGCGTCGGTGAAGGCGTTGCCAGCCTTGGCCCTGTCCTTGAAGGTGAAGGTCAGGGCGATCTGCTCGAGCGCGCGATCCCAGCGCGCCTTGTCGATCCCGCCGAAGCCGTTGGTCTTGACCCAGGGCGTCATGACGTTCTGCTCGAGCGTCATCTTCAGCCGTTCCAGCTCCACCTCGACCTTGGCGACGTCGTTGCGCTTGATCACGAGCTGCGCGCCCAGATCGGGATTGGCGACGGTGTCCTTCACGCTCTTGGTGATGGCCCGCAGCAGGCCGCGCACGGCCTCGGGCTTCTCCGCCGCGAATTTCGGCGAGACCATGATGACGTTGCCATAGAGCTCGACGCCGTAATCCGACATCAGCATGACCACGATGTCGTCGACCGGCACGCCGCGCGACTTCAGGTTGATATAGGAAGAGTTGGCGAAGCCGAACACGGCATCGACCTCGCCCGAGGCCAGCATCGGCTCGCGCACCGGGAAACCGACATTCTCCAGCCGCATCTTGCTGTCGTCGAGCTTGTTGACCGTCTTGAAGATGGGCCATTGCGCGAAGGCGGCGTCCGCTGCCGGGGCTCCGAACTTTTTGCCTTCGAGCGACTTCGCATCCGCCGTCACGCCGCGGCTCTTGCGGCCGACGATCGAGAAGGGCGGCTTGTCGTAGACCATCATCACGGCCTTGAGATCGATGGTCGGATTCTCGTCGCGGAAGCGGATCAGCGAATTCACATCGCCGAAACCGACATCATAGGTGCCCGAGGCGACGCGCGGGATCGCCTCGCGCGAGCCGTTGCCGGTGTCGATCGTGACGTCCAACCCCTCGGCTTTAAAATAGCCCTTCTCGATCGCCATCAGGAACAGCGCGGCCGGCCCCTCGAAGCGCCAATCCAGTGTGAAGCGCACCGGCGTCTGGGCCTGTGCGGCCGGAGCGAGCCCGACCAGCGCAGCCGCGAGCCCCGCGGCGAGAACGAACTGCCGCGCGGTCGAACGCAGGCATCCGAGGACGGGCAGGCGGGTCGGGGCGGGCATCGGTGTCTCCTTTGGAAAGGGCGATCTTTGTCTAGTCGGAGCGTTAGCAAGCTTCATGCCGCATGGCCTGATACACTGACGCAGCGCGGGCCGTGGTCAAGCCGCAATCGGGTTCGCAGCCAGCGACCCCACATATTCGTGTGAGCAAGCGCTCGGCGCCCCCTTGTCAAAGGAGTGTGGCGATCCCAAGTCGCAGCACGGTGGTGACCGGGCCCCTCTGGCGGAGCACGTCTGGATGACGTGGCCGCGATGTCGGAACCGCCTTCGACGTCAACGCAACCGATGGGCGCCCGGACATGGATATTCTGCTTGCCGACTGGCTCGGCAAGCCGCTCTGGATGTGGAGCGGCTTCCTCGCGATCGTTTTCGCCCTTCTCGCCTTCGATCTTGGCCTCCTGAATCGCGGAGAGCGCGAGATCGGCATCGCCCGCAGCCTCAGGCTGTCGGCCTTCTATATCGGCTTTTCCTGTATCTATGGCGCCGCCGTCTGGTGGGCTTATGGAGCTGGCCATCTCGTCACAACCGACGGCACCCATGCCGGGGTCACCTTTTTCACCGGCTTCTTCATCGAAAAAGCGCTGTCGATCGACAACGTCTTCGTCATCTCGTTGATCTTCACTTTCTTCGCCATTCCGCCGCGCTACCAATATCGGGCGCTGGTCTGGGGCATTCTTGCCGTCATTGTCCTGCGCGGGCTGATGATCGGTGTCGGCACGGCGTTGATCCAGCAATATGACTGGGTGCTGTACATCTTCGGCGCATTCCTGATCGCGACCGGCATCAAGATGCTCGTCGTGCCGGAAGCCGAGCCGGACATGTCGAAGAACAAGCTCATCGTCTTCCTGAAGAAGCGCATGCGCGTCACCGACAGCCTGCATGGCGAGCGCTTCTTCGTCAGGTTGCCGGATGCCGTCACCGGGCGGACGCTGCTCTACGCGACCCCGCTGTTCCTGGCGCTGGTGGTGATCAACCTCGCCGACCTGGTCTTCGCGGTCGACTCGGTGCCGGCGATCTTCGCCATCACGACCGACCCGTTCATCGTCTTCACCGCCAACATCATGGCGATCCTGGGCTTGCGCGCGCTTTACTTCGCGCTCGCGGCGATGGTGCATCGCTTCGAATACCTCAAGACGGCGCTCGCGCTCGTCCTGGTGTTCATCGGCGGCAAGACCTTCTGGAACCAGATCTTCGGTAAGGTGGATCCTGCGATTTCGCTGGGCATCACCCTGGCGCTGATCCTCGGCGGCGTCGTCTTCTCGCTCTGGAAGACACGGGCCTCGGTGGTCCGGCCAATCGACTAAAGCCCCCCGCGGCGCGCTGTCACACCGGCAGCGCGCCGTCAGTCTTGACCTCTTCCATCACGGCATAGGTGCGGGTCTCGCGCACGGCCGGCAGCGCCAGCAGAACCTCGCCGAGGAAGCGGCGATAGGCGTTCATGTCAGCAACGCGGGTCTTGACCAGATAGTCGAAGCCGCCCGCCACCATATGGCACTCCAGCACCTCCGGCGCGCGCTTCACCGCCGCCGCGAAACGCTCGAAGGCGTCAGGGGTCGTCTTGTCGAGATAGACCTCGACGAAGACGAGCAGGTTCAGACCGAGTTTCAGCGGATCGAGCGTCGCGCGATAGCCCGTGATGTAGCCCTCGCGTGTCAGGCGCTTCAGCCGCTCACCCACGGCGGTCGGCGACAGACCGACCTTTTCGGCCAGCTCGACGCCGGCTGTGCGACCATCCGACTGCAGCAGGGCGAGGATGCGTCGGTCGGTTCGATCGAGCACGGGATTATTCTCGGCGAGAGGTCTCTATTACGACATGATATACGGCATGATCCCTGAAAGAGCCAATTGATCAGCGGCATCACAAGCCCGATGCTTCAAATCATCCAGTTCGCCTTTTTCCGGAGCCCCCGCCATGGTCGCGCCCGCCATCACGCCCCCCGCCTTCCGTGCTCCCTTCGCCGAGGATGACGGCGCGATCGCGGCGCGGCTGCTCGCAGGCGCCCGCCGCGAGCCGGCGGCGAAAGCGCGCATCGATGCGCAGGCGACTGGACTGATCGAGGCGATCCGCACCCGCAAGGTCGGGCTCGGCGGCATCGAGGAACTGCTGCGGGAGTATTCGCTCTCGACTCGCGAGGGCCTCGCCTTGATGGTTCTGGCCGAGGCGCTGCTGCGCGTGCCCGATGCCGCCACCGCCGACCGGTTGATCGAGGACAAGCTCGGCCAGGGCGATTTCGCCCATCACGAATCGAAATCCGACGCCTTCCTGGTCTCGGCCTCGGCCTGGGCGCTCGGCATCACGGCCCGCGTGATCCAGCCCGGCGAGACGCCGACCAGCATCATCGGCGGGCCCCCC
>QBLV01000066.1:12553-15657 GCA_003241815.1 Hyphomicrobiales bacterium
CGGGCTCGCCAAGCGGCTCGGCGTGCCGACCGTGCGCACTGCGACGCGCCAGGCGATGCGCGTCATGGGCAACCATTTCGTACTGGGCCAGACGATCGAGGAGGCGCTGAAGCGGGCCGGTTCCAAGAGCGGCAAGCTCTATCGCTATTCCTTCGACATGCTCGGCGAAGGCGCGCGAACGCAGGCCGATGCCGACCGTTACCTGGCCTCCTACACCGCGGCGATCGACGCCATCGGCCGCTCGGCCGGCAATGCGCCGCTGCCGGACCGGCCCGGCATCTCGGTCAAGCTCTCGGCGCTGCATCCGCGCTACGATGCGACCAACCACGAGCGCGTGCTGGCGCAGCTGACGCCCAAGGTCGTCAAGCTGGCGCAGCAGGCCAAGAGCTACGACCTGAACTTCACCATCGATGCCGAGGAGGCCGACCGGCTCGAACTCTCGCTCGACATCATCGACGCCGTCGTGGCCGATCCCTCGTTGGCGGATTGGGACGGCTTCGGCCTGGCGATCCAGGCCTATCAGAAGCGCGCCTCGGCAGTGATCGCCCATATCGGCGCGCTCGCCGAGGCTCATGGCCGGCGCATGATGGTGCGCCTCGTCAAGGGCGCCTATTGGGACACCGAATTGAAGCGCGCCCAGGAGCGCGGCCTGGCCGACTACCCGGTCTTCACCCGCAAGGCGATGACCGACCTGAACTACGAGGCCTGCGCAGCGCAGCTCCTGGCGCTGCGCCCCCGCATCATCCCGCAATTCGCCACCCACAATGCCCAGACGGTGGCGACTGTGGCGGAGATGGCTGGCAATGCAAAGGCCGTCCTACCGGACGGCCGTCCCAGCAATGATCTGGGCTTCGAATTCCAGCGCCTGCACGGCATGGGCGAGGCGCTTTATGAAAAGCTGCTGGCCGACCCCGCCGGCTTCGCCTGCCGGACCTATGCGCCGGTCGGCGGGCATCAGGATCTGCTCGCCTATCTCGTGCGCCGCCTGCTCGAAAACGGCGCCAACTCCTCCTTCGTCAGCATCTCCGGCGATCCCGATGTGCCGGTCGCGCAATTGCTGGTGCCGCCGGCCGACCTCATCGGCAATGCCGGCGCGGCGCGCCATCGCCGCATACCGCTCCCAGCCGATCTCTTCGGCCCATCCCGCAAGAACTCCGCCGGCGTCGAACTCGGCCATACAGAGAGCCTCGATGCGCTTTTGGGCGAGATCGCGGCTGCATCAGCCAAGCCCTTCCCCGAGGCCGGCCCGATCATCGACGGCAAGGCGACAGGCGGCACCGCCCGCGATGTCCTCTCGCCGATCGACAACAAGGTGATCGGCCGCGTTCGCGAGGCCGACAAAGTGATCGCCGAGAGGGCCATGCAGGCGGCGAAGGCGGGGTTTTCGGCCTGGAACGCGACGCCGGCCCGGACACGCGCAGCCGCGCTCCGCAAGGCCGCCGATCTTATGGAGGCCCGCCGCGGCCTGCTGCTTGCCCTGCTCCAGGCCGAGGCCGGCAAGACGCTGGACGACGCCCTCTCGGAAGTCCGCGAAGCCGTCGATTTCTGCCGCTATTACGCCGCCGAGGCCGAGGCGAAATTCGCCGTCCCGACCGCCCTGCCCGGCCCGACCGGCGAGGACAACCGCCTCGTTCTGCGCGGGCGCGGGCCGTTCCTGTGCATCGCCCCTTGGAACTTCCCGCTTGCGATCTTCGCCGGCCAGATTGCGGCCGCGCTGGTCGCCGGCAACAGCGTCGTCGCCAAACCTGCCCCGCAAACGCCGCTGATCGCGGCCGAGACCATCCGACTCATGCATGAGGCCGGCGTGCCCGTCTCGGCGCTGCATCTGGTGCCGGGAGACGGCGCGCTCGGCGCGGCGCTGGTTGCCCACAAGGATGTCGCCGGTGTCGCCTTCACCGGCTCGACCACGACCGCGCGCGCCATCAACCGCGCGCTCGCCGCCAAGGATGGGCCGATCGTCCCGCTGATCGCGGAGACCGGCGGCCTCAACGCCATGATTGTCGATGCGACCGCGCTCGCCGAACAGGTCGCCGACGATGTCGTGATGTCGGCTTTCCGCTCGGCCGGGCAGCGCTGCTCGGCCCTGCGCCTGCTCGTCGTGCAGGAGGACGTCGCCGACAAGATGGTCGAGATGATCACCGGCGCCGCCCGCGAGCTGAAGCTCGGCGACCCCCGCGCCATCGACACCCATATCGGCCCGGTCATCGACGCCGCCGCCAAACAGCGGCTCGACAGCCATGTTGAGGCGATGCGCAAGCTCGGCCGCGTCACCTGGGCCGGCGCGGCGCCGTCACTGGGCGGCACCTTCGTCGCGCCGCATGTGATTACCCTGAACAGCATCGGAGAACTGGCTCAGGAGCATTTCGGCCCGATCCTGCATGTCGTGCGCTGGAAGTCAGGCGAACTCGACAAGGTCATCCATGACATCGAGGCGACCGGCTACGGCCTGACGCTGGGCGTTCATTCGCGCATCGAAACCACGATCGAGCAGGTCACCAAGCAGCTCTCGACCGGCAATATCTACGTCAATCGCAACATCATCGGCGCTGTCGTCGGCCAGCAGCCCTTCGGCGGGCACGGGCTTTCCGGCACCGGCCCCAAGGCCGGCGGACCGAACTACCTGATGCGCTTCGCCACCGAGCAGACGGTGACGATCAACACGGCGGCGGCCGGCGGCAATGCCAGCCTGATCGCGATGGGAGAGTGATGTCCGTCATTGCGAGCGCAGCGAAGCAATCCAGGGAGACGTAGAGCGCGACGGTTCTGGATTGCTTCGCTTCGCTCGCAATGACGTGGTGAGGCCTGACCTCAGAAATGCAAAAGGGCCGCGCGAGCGGCCCTTTAAAAACATAAAGCTGACCGGCCGCTCACGCCGCCTTGCGGCTCTCGAAGACGTGCTTGAACTCGCGAAGCTGCACGAGCGTATCGTGCAGGCGCTTCTTCTCGTCATCATTGCTCGAGCCGGCGAGCTTGGTCTCGGCGGTCAGGATTTCCTGATCGAGCACGGCGACGTCGACGTCCTCGATGAACCTGCCCTGCTCGGCGAGAATCGTCGTTGACGCGGCATTGATCTCGACGAGACCGCCATTGACGAAGAATTCCTT
>QBLV01000066.1:15667-21206 GCA_003241815.1 Hyphomicrobiales bacterium
CTGGACGAAGACGATGCCAGCCTTCAGCGTCGCGACCAGCGGGGCATGGCCGGCCAAAACCGTCATCTCGCCCTCGCTCGCGGGAATGATGACGCTGACGACATCGCCCGAGAACAGGATGCGCTCCGGCGAGACGAGTTCGAACTTGAAGGTGGCCATCGTTTGTCTCCCTCCACCGTCATTCCGGGCGAAGCGCAGCGAAGAGCCGGAATCCATCCTAGAGCGCTGGGGCCCTTCGATGGATCCCGGATCGGCGCGGCTGCGCCGCTTGTCCGGGATGACGGCGTGTGTTGTTACGCCGCTTCGGCCGCCAGGCGCTGGGCCTTCTCGATGGCTTCGTCGATCGAGCCGACCATGTAGAAGGCGGCTTCCGGCAGGTGATCGTATTTGCCCTCAACCAGGCCCTTGAAGCCCTTGATGGTGTCTTCCAGCGCGACCAGCTTGCCCGGCGAGCCGGTGAAGATTTCGGCCACGAAGAAGGGCTGCGACAGGAAGCGCTCGATCTTGCGGGCGCGGGCGACGGCCAGCTTGTCCTCTTCGGACAGCTCGTCCATGCCCAGGATCGCGATGATGTCCTGCAGCGCCTTGTAGCGCTGGAGAATCTGCTGGACCTGACGGGCGATGCCGTAATGCTCTTCGCCGACGATGGCGGCCGACAGCATGCGCGAGGTCGAGTCGAGCGGGTCGACCGCCGGATAGATGCCCTTTTCGGCGATCGAGCGCGACAGCACGGTCGTGGCGTCAAGGTGAGCGAAGGAGGCCGCGGGCGCCGGGTCGGTCAGATCGTCGGCGGGGACATAGATCGCCTGCACCGAGGTGATCGAGCCCTTGGTGGTGGTGGTGATGCGCTCCTGCAGATTGCCCATGTCCGTGGCCAGCGTCGGCTGGTAACCCACCGCCGACGGGATGCGGCCGAGCAGCGCCGACACTTCCGAGCCGGCCTGCGTGAAGCGGAAGATGTTGTCGACGAAGAACAGCACGTCCTGTCCCTTGTCGCGGAAGTCTTCCGCAACCGTCAGGCCCGACAGCGCGACGCGCATGCGCGCGCCCGGGGGCTCGTTCATCTGGCCGTAGACGAGGGCGCATTTGGAGCCGTCGCCGCCGCCCTTCTTGTTCACGCCGGACTCGATCATCTCGTGATACAGGTCGTTGCCCTCGCGGGTGCGCTCGCCGACGCCGGCGAACACCGAATAGCCGCCATGGGCCTTCGCGACGTTGTTGATCAGCTCCATGATCAGCACGGTCTTGCCGACGCCGGCGCCGCCGAACAGGCCGATCTTGCCGCCCTTGGCGTAAGGCGCCAGGAGATCGACGACCTTGATGCCGGTGACCAGGATCTGCGCGTCCGTCGCCTGCTCGGCATAGGAGGGAGCCGGCTGGTGAATGCCGCGAGTCGCGGTGGTCAGGATCGGGCCGGCCTCGTCGACCGGCTCGCCGATGACGTTCATGATGCGGCCCAGGCACTCGTCGCCGACCGGAACCATGATCGGGGAGCCGGTGTCGGTGACCGACTGGCCGCGGACCAGACCTTCGGTGGAGTCCATCGCGATCGTGCGGACGGTGTTTTCGCCGAGATGCTGCGCGACCTCGAGAACCAGGCGGTTGCCGAGGTTGTTGGTCTCGAGCGCGTTCAGGATCTCCGGCAGCTCGCCGTCGAACTGGACGTCGACGACGGCGCCGATGACCTGCGCGACGCGGCCGGTGCCGGTGTTGGCGGGCTTCTCGGTGGCGGCGGTCTTCTTCGTAGCGGCTTTGGCCATGGTGATAACCTCGGATTCGCGTTCAGCGTGTCGAAAAGGCCGGCGTGCCGGCCTCAATTCAGGCGGTTAGAGCGCTTCCGCGCCGGAGATGATCTCGATCAGTTCCTTGGTGATCATCGCCTGGCGCGAGCGGTTGTAGAGCTGCGTCTGCTTCTTGATCATCTCGCCGGCATTGCGCGTGGCGGAATCCATCGCCGACATGCGCGCGCCCTGCTCCGAGGCCGCGTTCTCGAGAATGGCGCGCAGCACCTGAACCGTGAGGTTGCGCGGCAGCAGCGTCTCGAGGATTTCGCCTTCATCGGGCTCGTAATCATAGACCGCGTCGGTCTTGGGCGCATCCGTCGGAATCTCGGCGGGAATGATGCGCTGTGCGGTCGGGATCTGCGCGATCACCGACTTGAACTTGGAGAAGAACAGCGTCGCGACGTCGAACTCGCCTGCGGCGAAACGTGCCAGGATGTTCTGGGCGATGCCCTCGGCATTGACGTAGCCGACCTGCTTGAAGGCACGCAGATCGATCAGTTCGATGATGTCCTTCTCGAACTGGCGGCGCAGGATGTCGTAACCCTTCTTGCCGACGCAGATGATCTTGACCGTCTTGCCCTCGGCCTTCAGCGCATTTGCCTTGTCGCGCGCCAGACGCGCGATCGAGGAGTTGAACGCGCCGCAGAGGCCGCGCTCGGCCGTGCAGACCACCAGCAGATGCACCTTGTCGGAGCCCGTGCCGCCGATCAGGCGCGGCGCGCTCGAACCAGTGACGCCCGACGCCAGATTGGCCAGCACCGTCTCCATGCGCTCGGCATAGGGGCGTGCCGCTTCAGCCGCGGCTTGCGCCCGGCGCAGCTTCGCGGCCGCGACCATCTGCATGGCCTTGGTGATCTTCTGCGTCGCCTTCACGGAAGCGATGCGGTTTCGTAGGTCCTTAAGGGACGGCATCCGGTCTTGATCCCCTACCCGTCATTGCGAGGAGTGCAGCGACGAAGCAATCCAGAAGGTCTACGCGGCGAGGCTGGATTGCCTCGCAGCGCTCAGCTCATGACGATCAGGCGAACGACTTGGCGTAGTCGGTCACGATCTCTTTCAGCTTCGCGGCGTTCGCGTCCGAAAGATCCTTGGTCTTGCCGATCTCGTTGAGCAGATCGACATGCTTGCCGCGCACCAGCGCCAGCAACCCGTCCTCGAAGGCGCGGACCTTGTTGACCGGCAGCGGGTCGAGATAGCCATTGACGCCGGCATAGATCACGACCGTCTGCTCTTCCATCTTCAGCGGCGAGAACTGCGCCTGCTTCAGAAGCTCGGTCAGGCGCGCGCCGCGGTTGAGCAGGCGCTGCGTCACCGCGTCGAGGTCCGAGCCGAACTGGGCGAAGGCGGCCATTTCGCGATACTGGGCGAGCTCGCCCTTGATCTTGCCCGCGACCTTCTTGGTCGCCTTGGTCTGCGCGGCCGAGCCGACGCGCGACACCGAGAGGCCGACGTTCACCGCCGGGCGGATGCCCTGGTAGAACAGGTCGGTCTCCAGGAAAATCTGGCCGTCGGTGATCGAGATCACGTTGGTCGGGATATAGGCCGAAACGTCGTTGGCCTGCGTCTCGATGACCGGCAGCGCGGTCAGCGAGCCGTTGCCGGCCTCGTCGCCCATCTTGGCAGCGCGCTCGAGCAGGCGGGAGTGGAGATAGAACACGTCGCCGGGATAGGCCTCGCGGCCCGGCGGGCGGCGCAGCAGGAGCGACATCTGGCGGTAAGCGACGGCCTGCTTGGAGAGGTCGTCATAGATGATCACGGCATGCATGCCGTTGTCGCGGAAATACTCGCCCATGGCGCAGCCGGCGAAGGGGGCCAGGAACTGCATCGGAGCGGCGTCGGAGGCAGTCGCGGCGACGACGATCGAGTATTCCAGCGCGCCGCGCTCTTCGAGCACCTTCACGAACTGCGCGACGGTCGAACGCTTCTGGCCGATCGCGACATAGACGCAATACAGCTTCTGGTTCTCGTCGGTGCCTTCGTTGTTGGCCTTCTGGTTCAGGATCGTGTCGAGCGCCACGGCGGTCTTGCCGGTCTGGCGATCGCCGATGATCAGCTCGCGCTGGCCACGACCGATCGGGATCAGGGCGTCGATCGCCTTGAGGCCGGTCGCCATCGGCTCATGCACCGACTTGCGCGGGATGATGCCGGGCGCCTTGACGTCGACGCGCGAACGCTGGGTCGCCTTGATCGGCCCCTTGCCGTCGATCGGGTTGCCGAGCGCGTCGACGACGCGGCCGAGCAGCTCCTTGCCGACCGGCACGTCCACGATCGCGCCGGTGCGCTTGACCGTCTGGCCTTCCTTGATCTCGCGGTCGGAACCGAAGATCACGACGCCGACATTGTCGCTCTCGAGGTTGAGCGCCATGCCGCGCACGCCGCTCTCGAACTCGACCATCTCACCGGCCTGGACCTTGTCGAGGCCGTAGACGCGGGCGATGCCGTCGCCGACGGAGAGAACCTGGCCGACCTCGGTGACGGAGGCTTCGGACCCAAAGTTCGAAATCTGGGCCTTCAGGATCGCGGAGATTTCAGCGGGGCGGATTTCCATCAGCCGACCTCTTTCATGGCAAGACGAATTGAATTGAGCTTGGTTTTCAGCGAGGCGTCGACCATCCGGGAGCCCATCTTGACGACGAGCCCACCGATCAGCGACGGATCGATCTTGATCGCGACATCGACATCCTTGCCGGCGACGGCGGCGAGCGCGGCGCGGATCTCGTCGATCCGCTTCTGCGCGGGCGCCTCGGCGAGCGTGACCTGCGCGCTGACGATGCCCTTGGCGTCGGCGACGAGCGCCTTGTAGCCGGCGATCATGCCCGGCAGCGCGAAGAGACGGCGCTTGCTGGCGACGAGGCCGATGAAGTTGGCGGCGATGCCCGAAATCTTGGCGGAAGCGAGGACGGCATTGATCGCGCCCGTCTGTTCCTCGGCCGAGAAGGCCGGGCTGCCGACCAGGCGGCGCAGATCCTCACTCTCGGCGAGCATCGCCAAAAAGCTGTCGAGATCGGCGGAGACGGCGTCGATGGCGTTTGCCTCTTCGGCCAGCTCGAACAGGGCCTTGGCGTAGCGACCGGCTACGCCCGAAACCAGTGATCCTTGCGATCCGCCTTCAGCCACGCGTCAAATCTCTCGGTTCATAGGACTGCTCCCGGCGACCCTCTTGGACGAGGGTGGAGTGCGATGTCCTGGCGCTGCGATGTATCGTGGGCGAGAACCCGGCAAGACGGCTTCGCGACCTAATTGTGGCGGTGCACTAGCATGCGGTTTTAGGGGGCGCAATCCGTTGATGCCGATCGAAGGCGCGGTTTTGCCCGTCGTTTCAGGCTTTCGAAGGAAGACAGCACCTCAAAGAAAACTTTGTGGGTCGATATCGACCGCGACCCGCACCGAGCCTTTGGGCTTGCCGCCGCGTTTGAGCCAGGCGCGCAGATAATCCTGCAGGTTCACGTCACGCTCGGTCTTGACGATCAGCCGCATACGGTGGCGCCCGCGCAGCACGGCGAGCGGCGCTTCCGCCGGCCCCAGAACCGTCACGCCGTCGGGCACTTCGGCACAACGCGCCAGCGCCCGTGCATGGCCTTCGGCCTCGGCCTGGTTGCTCGCGGAGACGATCAGCCCGGCGAGGCGCCCGAAGGGCGGCAGCCCGGCGGCCTCCCGCGAGGCCGCCTCTGCGGCATAAAACCGCTCCGGATCGCCTGAGACCAAAGCCTTCAGCACGGGGTGGGTGGGATCATGCGTCTGCAGCAGGGCCCGCC